>JAQWJQ010000053.1 GCA_029248265.1 Planctomycetota bacterium | reverse complement strand
TGCTCCACCGTGAGGTCGTGACCCCCCTGGACATCGAGCGCACGGTCGGGCTCACCGAGGGCAACATCTTCGCCGGCGAGCTCTTCGACTCGCAGCTCTTCCTCAACCGGCCCGCGCCTGGCTGGAACCAGTATCGCACCCCGATCGCGGGCTACTACCAGTGCGGGGCAGGCACCCACCCTGGCGGCTGCGTCAGCGGCGGACCGGTGATGCTCGCGGCGCGCCAGGTCCTGGGCGACACCGACGGGCCCCGCTGAGCAACGCTCGATGGCCCGAGGGGCCACGCCGGGAAAACTCCCCATGGCACCCGAGGTCGCGGGGCGGGCAAGATCGTTGAATGACTGACGTCACCGTTCTCGAGCTCTGGCTCCCCATCCTCCTGGCCGCTGCCGCGGTGTTCGCGGTCAGCTCCGTCATCCATGTGGCCTCGCCATTCCACAAGGCCGACTACAAGGCCCTTCCCGAGGAGGAGCGCCTGCTGGGCGCCATGCGCGAGGCAGGCGTCCAGCCAGGCGGGTACGCGCTCCCCTACGCCAAATCCATGAAGGAGCTGTCGGACCCGGGCTTCATCGCCCGCCAAGACCTGGGCCCGGTGGCGTTCATGCAGGTCCTCCCCGATGGGCCCGTTCAGATGGGCCGGTCCCTCGTGGTCTGGTTCCTCTATTCGACGCTCCTCGCGACCTTCGCCGGCTACCTCGGGACCCTTTGCCTCCCGCGCGGCGCTCCCTACCACGAGGTCTTCAGGATCATCGGGACGGTCGCCCTGCTCGGCTTCGCGACGGCGCCGATCCAGGATTCCATCTGGCGCGGAGTCCGGTGGCCGGTGACGGCGCGCTTCGTCTTCGACGGCGTCCTCTACGGGCTGGTGACCGCGGGCGTCTTCAGCGCCATGTGGCCCGGGGCGTGACCGCCGGGCTCAGTCCCGGTCCCTCTTCACCCGGCGGAAGGGGTGCACCCAGCCAGCGAAGACCCTCGGGCTCCTCGACTGGACCCAGAGCCGCCCGCGACCCGAGAAGCGCAGCAGGAGCTGCTCCGAGAAGAGGAAGGAGCGCACCTTCGCGGAGCGGGTGACCTTGTAGTCAAGACTCGCGTCCCAGGCGACCGCGTAGCCGTTGTCCACGAGATAGTCCCCGCCGTCCAACTCCACGCACTCCATGGCGCCGTAGGAGTTGAAGAAGAGGTCCCCACGCCCCGAACACCGGAGCACGAAGAAGCCCTCGTTGAAGAGGCCCTTGAACCCGTTGAAGGAGGAGTCCACCGTGACCTCTTCACTGGCGGCGAGGAACGCGCTCTTCTCCAGCAGGATCTCTCCGTCCAGGTCGGCGTGCTGAATGTCACCGCAGGACCCCGGCGCGAGGGTGATGGCCCCCGGTCGCCCCTCTGCGGTCCAGGTGTTCTGGAAGAAGCTCTCCCCTGCCAGCAGCTTGCGCTTCAGGCCCTGCAAGACGCCGCCTCGGCTGGCGGTCTCTGCGCGGACGTGACCGTCCTTCCACGCCATGGCCCCGGCTTCGGAGACGATCGACTCTCCCACCGGAAGCGAGACCTCGACGCAGGAGAAGCTCGGGTTGTTCGTGATCTGATATTCCATCGTCAACCGTTCCTGGGCGGCAGGAGCCGCCCGATCTTTCGCCCGAGGCTGCCGGCATCGTGGGACTGCACCAGCAGGCGCCCCTTGCCCCGCACCCGCATGACGAGGCCCTCGCCGCTCAGGAAGGAGCCCACCAGGGAACCCGTGGCCTTCGTGATCTCGTAGTCCAGGGTGTCCTCGAAGGCCACGAGGTGGCCGGTATCGATGACCACCTCCCCGTCGATGCTGGCCTCATGGATCGCGCCATAGGCGCTCACGAGCAAGGGCCCCGTACCGGTCACGCTGATGGCGAAGAGGCTCTCACCAGAGAACAGCCCCTTGAAGCCCTGACTCTGCGTGTCCAGAACGAGGCTCGGCGCCGACCCGAGGTAGCTCCCACCGAAGCAGAGCCACCGACTCGAGCCGTCCAGGTCCACCCGACGCACGTCCCCAGGGAGACCCGGGGCGAGGTGAATCGTGGCGGCCTGCCCGTCATTGGATTCGTAGGTCGAGAGGAAGAACGACTCGCCGGCCAGCATCGACTTCAGCCCGCCCATCAGGCCGCCCTTACCCCCGGACTTGCGTCGCGTCGTCACGTCGATCTCGACGTTCGGTGAGGAGTGATAGAAGCAGCCAGCCTCCGAGACGAAGCGCTCTCCCGGGGCCAGAGTGACGCTGGCCGAGGCGAACGCCCCCGTGTCCTTGATCGAAATATCCATCAGCTCATGAGGTACGGAGTGATCCACCCGGCCGTCTCGCTCAGGGTGCGCGTCTGGAGCCAGACCTTGCCGCGCCCCTGCAGCTCCATCACGAGGCCCTCCCCGCTGAAGAGCGTCTGCTTGAGGCCGCCGACCGCCTTGACCTGATAGTCAATCGACGGCTCCCAGGCCACGAGGTGCCCGCTGTCCACCGTGAGCGTCCCGTCCAGGTCGCGCTCAACGATGCCGCCGTACGCGTTGAAGAGCAGGTCGCCCTGCCCCTTGGCGAAGAGAAGGAAGGCCCCCTCGCCGCTGAAGAGCGACTTCAAGCCGCCGAACTTGGCCGTCAGGTCCACGCCTTCGCTGGAGGCGAGGAACGAGCCGGCCGTCAAGATCAGCGTCTCCCCCCGCAGCTCCCGGTGCACCACCGAGCCTGGCGTTCCTGGCACCACGGTCACGAAGCCACCCGAGGGGCTGGAGTACTCGGACATGAAGAACGACTCGCGCCCGAAGGCGGAGCGCGTGACGGAGCGCAGCAGTCCACCAGGCGTCTTCACGCGGAGGTCCATCGCGCCGCTCATGCGGCTCATGGCGCGGCCCTCGCAAATCAGCTTCTCCCCTGGGTCCAACACACAGGTGGCCTCCCCAAAATCAGGGTTTCCTCGGACGCTAATGTTCATGTTCTAAGGGTACGGTCCGGAGATGGCTCCGCGAAGTAATCCCTGGGCCACCGCCTCTAGCCACCCTCCCAGCGCCCCACGCGCCTCTGCCCATCATGCGAACGATCCACGGCCTCACCGCGCTCTCCACGCTGCTCGCAGCCTGCGGCGCGGCCTCCCCTGACGCAGAGCAGACCCGGTGGCTGAAGGGCAACACCCACACCCACACGCTCTGGAGTGACGGTGACGGTGCGCCAGAGCAGGTCGCCGCCTGGTACGCCGACAACGGGTACCAGTTCCTCGTCCTCTCGGACCACAACACCTATCAGGACCATGAGCGCTGGTTCCCGGTCGCCGAGGATGGGGTCGGCCGACTGAAGCCCTCCGAGGTGGACGCGCTCATCACCCGCTTCGGCGCCCAGAGCGTCGACCTGCGGGGCGAACCTGGTGATCGGGAGATGCGGCTCCGCACCCTCGACGAACTCAAGGCGCAGGTCGAAGTGACCCCCACCGGCGGCGCTGGCGGGTTCCTGCTCCTCCCCGGTGAGGAGGTGACCTCCAGCTTCCAAGGGAAGCCCGTCCACATCAACGCCGTCAACACCGACGGCGTCCTGCCCGCTCTCGAGCGCGCCTCCATCGTCGAGCTGATGACCGACACCATGCGCTCCATCGAAGAAGCGGGGGCGGCCTCGGGTCGCCCCGTGTTCGGACATCTGAACCACCCCAACTTCGGATGGGGGGTCACGTGGGAGGAGGTCGCGGCCGTGAAGGAGGACCGCTTCTTCGAGGTCTACAACGGGCACCGTTCCACGCGGAACGAAGGCGACTCGGAGCACCCCTCCACCGAGGACCTCTGGGACCGCGCGCTCGCGAGGCGCCTCGGTGAACTCGGCGGACTCCCGCTCCTTTACGGCGTCGCCACCGACGACGCTCACCACTACTACGGCAACCTGACCTCCCCCACAGGCCGCGGCTGGGTCATGGTCCGGGCGACGTCCCTGGACCGAGACGCTGTGACCGAGGCCATGAACCGCGGCGACTTCTACGCGTCCAGCGGCGTGACCCTCAAGGACCTCGAGGTGAGCGACGAGGCCTATCGGCTGGAGGTTGAGGCCGACGAGGGCGTGACCTATCGCATCCGCTTCATCGGAACTCGGCAGCTTGACGGCGCCCTCGGCACGGTCGGGGAGGAGCTCGCGGCGACCGACGGGCCGGCGGCGGAGTACCGCTTCAAGGGCGACGAGCTCTATGTGCGCGCGCAGGTCACCTCTAGCAGGCTCCACCCGAAGCCCTACCTCGAGGGAGATCGCGAGATGGCGTGGACTCAGCCCGCGACCCCGAGCGCCCGATGAGCTCGTCGGCACATGAGGCGCGCCCGCCGGCGCCCATCCAGTGGACCCCTCCGCCGGACTGGGCGCGCTTCCGGGTCATCGACGCCCACACCGCCGGCGAACCGCTCCGGGTCATCACGAGCGACTACCCCGACCTCCGCGGCTCGACCATCCTCGAGCTCCGCCGAGACGCGCGCGAGCGCCACGATGAGGTCCGGCGGGCCCTCATGCTCGAGCCCCGGGGTCACGCCGACATGTACGGCTGCGTCCTCACCCGCCCCGTGACCTCCGACGGGGATGTGGGCGTGCTCTTCCTGCACAACGAGGGCTACAGCACCATGTGCGGGCACGGGATCATCGGGCTGGTCAAGGTCGGGCTCGACTGCGGGCTCCTCACCCTGCCCAAGGGACGGGACGCCCTCCGCATCGACTCGCCCGCCGGACGGATCCTCGCCCGCCCCACCTTCTCCGAGGGCCGGGTGGAGGAGGTCTCCTTCGAGAACGTGCCGTCCTTCCTCCTCGAACGCGACTGCGCCGTGGAGGTGGTCGGGCTCGGAGAGGTCACCTATGACCTCGCCTACGGGGGCG
>JAQWJQ010000023.1 GCA_029248265.1 Planctomycetota bacterium | reverse complement strand
ACGACCGTGGCGAACGGTGGTTTCTCGAATCACTCGGAGAGCGTCGCCTACTTCGACTCTGTCCTCGTGGAGGCGGTCCTGGTGGTCTTCATGCTGCTCTCTGCGCTCAACTTCGCGATCTACGACACCCTCATCCGGGTGGGGCCGCGCCCTGCGTGGCGCAAGCTCGTGGGCAGCCTCGAGGTCCGGCTGTTCTTCGGCCTCGTGGTCGGGGCCTCGCTGCTCATCGCCGGCGTGCTCTGGTCCTCTGGGTCGTCCGGCGACGGGGCGGCGCCGTCCGGGCCGCTGGAGGCGCTCCGCTTGAGCACCTTCCATGTGGTCTGCCAGATCACCACCGCTGGCTACGCCACTGCGGACTTCAATGCGTGGCCTCAGTTCTGCCGGCTGGCGCTCATGCTGCTTGCGTTCTGCGGGGCCTGCGCGGGGTCGACCAGCGGCGGGCTCAAGCTGGTACGCCTCGCGATCGTCTTCAAGGCAGCGCTGGTGGCCGTGCGCCGCTTCGCGCGGCCGCGGGTGATCCACCGGATTCGGATCGATGGTCAGGCCCTGGATGAGTCTGTGGTCGCCTCCGTCACGGGCTACCTAGTGCTCTGGCTGTTGGTCTTCGTGGCTGCCACGACCCTGCTTGGGGCCTACGGCATCGACCTGGAGACGAGCGCGACCGCGGTCCTCGTGACGCTGAACAACGTGGGCCCGGGGCTGAGCGGAGTGGGGCCTGCGATGAACTTCGGGGACCTGCCGGGGGCCGCGAAGTTCGCGCTCTCGATCTGCATGGTCCTGGGCCGCCTCGAGTTCTACGCGCTCATCGCGCTGCTCATGCCGACCTTCTGGCGGCGCCAGTGAGCGCGCGCCGGCGGGGCGCCCCCGGGGCGAGGTCGGTCAGCTGATCCGGGTCGCGGTCGCTCAGCAGCGCGCGGTCTGAGCAGTTGGTCGGGCCGTTGGTTGGCGCGGTCCAGGCCCGTGCTCAGAGGATGTCTTCGCGGTAGACGAACGGTCGGCGGCGGAGCTTGTCCTTCCGGTGAGCGGCGAGCCGCCAGAGCGTGTCGGCGCCCACGACCGCGAGGTACGCCTCTGCGTCGCCGTCTCGCTGGATGGTCACCTTGCCCGAGACGAGGCCGACGAGCTCATGGGTGAACTCGCCGGTCTTGCGGTACACCCCCGCGCCAGTCTGGTCGGCGCTGTCCATGAACCCCTCAGGGATCTCGATGAGCAGGCCGTTCACGCCGTCGACGGAGCGGCACGTGCTCATGGCCGACCAGCGGTCCCAGCCACGTCGCCCCATGACCTCGAGCTCCTCACCTTCGCCAGGGACGTTGAAGGAGATCGGGACGTGGGGCAGGAGGATCTCCATGTCCGCCGTGAAGAGGCCGCCGCCCACGGGCTCGATGACGGACTGCTCCATGGAGGGGCCGTCGCCGAAGTAGGCCTCGACGATCACGGGGCCTCGGTCAGTGGTCTTCCCGAGGAAGACCACGCCGAACTCGGTGGAGACACCTAGCTCCATTCCGCGGTCCGTCACGATGCCGACGACCGGGTCGGTCAGCTTGCGCGTGCCGACGCAGGAGACGAGGGAGAGTGCCAGGGCAACGGCGGCCACGCGGCGCAGGGAGCGCGCCGGGGTCGATTGGGGGTGGGATTTACGCATGGCTTGTCTAGCCGTGGAGGATGAGGGACGACCGGCCGTCCTGCTACGATTATCGTCGGGACCGTGCCCTGACTCGACTCGTCCTCGGATTTGATCCGATTCTGGGCCACCCGTCTCGCCCCGCGCGCTCTCAGGCCGTCATGAGGCGCCTGCCCAACGATGACCTACGCGAGCAAAGCCCACTCCCGAGTCCTCATGGGGATCGCCGCGCTGTGTGGCGTCGGTGGCCTGCTCTGGCTCAAGCCTTGGGCCTCCCCTGCCCGGCAAGAGGTGCTGGATGTGGTCCAGCGGTCGGGCGTGGTGGCGACCGCGGCCGGGTCGGACGGGCGAGCCCTTCAGGGGGTGGACCGGTCGGCGGAGCGCGTGGCTGAGCAGGTCTCGTTGACCTCACCTGGGGCAGCGCAGGCGGGGTCGACCGACAGGGCCCTCGAGCCGGAGGCCCAGTTGATCGGGCAGGTCCTGGGCCGCTCCGGGGAGCCGGTGGCCGGTGCGTCCATTCTCGCCACGACCTCGGGCTCGGCGACCAGCGGGCAGCTCACGCTGGGGATGGAGCTTGAGGAGCGTGAGCGGCGCCGCGTCTGCTCCGCGGAGAGCGATGGTGCGGGGCGGTTCGAGGTCGGAGTGGGAGAGGGCATCCCGGAGCTCTCGGAGGGCCGGACGGTCTCGCTCCTGGTCCGAGCGCCAGGCTGGGTGGTGAAGGGGCAGCGCCTCGGCCGGTTTCCTGGTCGCCTGCCGATGGTCGCCGAGCCCGTGATCCTCGACCCGGCGGCGGTGGTCTCCGGGCGGGTCATCGGTCCGGACGGGCTCGCCGTCGAAGGGGCCGTGGTCTACTTCGGGCAGTCCGCATCGCTGGGTGGGCTTCGGGTGAGCGCCCCGAGCCGCGGTTATCGCGTGGGGACGACAGGGGCTGATGGCGCCTTCCGGTGCGATGAACTCGGCCCTGGAGCGTTCCATCTCGTGGTGGAGAAGCCCGGGCACCCGGTGGCCTCGTTCGAGGGAGTCGCGACCGTCGGCCGGGAGCTAGAGGGCGTGCAGGTCCGCCTTGAGCGGGGGGCCTCGATCTCGGGCTTGGTGGACGGCGGGGGGCGAGACCCCTCCTCGCTCTGGATCTCGATCTGGCCGTCGGGGGACCGCGTGTTGCCGGTGGATCGTCGCCCGAAGGGCGCGTCGCCAGAAGCGGACGGGTCCTTTGAGTTGACGGGGCTGCGCCCCGGAAGTGACTACATCCTCACCCTGCACTCGGACCGGAGCGCCACCCGGCGTCGGGGCACCGGCGGCGAGCGAGCGACCGCGAGTGCTGGGGACCGAGACGTTCGGCTTGAGTGGGCGCCGCGGGCGACGGTCCGCGGGCGAGTGGTGCAGCGCAGCGGCGAATCCAGTGGCGCCGTACCGGTGGAGGGGTTCGTGCTCTGGCATACGCTCTCTCCACCCAAGAGCGATGACTTCAGGGGCGCCGCGCTCGAGGTCGATGGCGAGGTCGCAGCGTCTCACGCGGACGGCCGCTTCGTGATTGACGGGCTCCGGATCGAGCCCGGGTCCACTCGCGCGATGGCCCTGCGGGTCCGCGCTCCCGGCTTCGAGCAGCTGGTTCGCACCGGGATCCCGGTGCCGCACGGCGTCGAGGTGGACCTCGGGGAGATCGAGCTCGCCCCAGCCCCCGGGCTGCGAGTACGCGTGGTTGAGGCCGGGACCCAGCGGCCGGTGGAGGGGGCGCGTGTCTTCCTCGCCGAGGAGACCGAACGGAAGAGCCTGGGGCGCTGGCGGCTCCGCGACACGCCGGCTCACGCCAGCACCAAGACCCGCTTCGCCGAGACCGACGCGTCGGGCCACGCGGTCCTTCAGCTCCCGAAGAAGCGGCCGTTGATCCTCTTCGCGAACGCGGACGGCTTCCCCGCCGGAGAGTTCCTGGAGGTCTCCGGTGAGGAGGAGGTGGTCCTCGAACTCAACCGCGGCGCGACCGTCGCGGCCGAGGTCGTCGACATGAACGGGAACGCGCTGGAGGGGGTCGAAGTCTCCATGAGAAGCCAACGGGTGGAGGGGGGCTCCGGGAGCCCGCGCCGTGTCGCTAGGACGGACGAGCTGGGCGTCGCGCTCTTCGAGCACGTCGAAGCGGGCGTGGCGACGGTTCGGGTGGAGCCGCCGCGCATGCGGCCGCGGCAGCCGAAGGGCTGGCGCGAGTCGAGCGAGCGGGTCGACGTCACCGAGGGCGAGGAGGTGGGGGTCAGGCTCGTGATGCCGATGTCCTCCGAGGTCTTCGGTCGCGTCCGGCTCGGTGGGGCGCCGCTGCCCGATGCCCGGGTGCGATTCGCGGTCATGGAGGGCGGGGAGCTGCTGCGCTCTGAGACCACCTCCGGGAGCCTACGAGCCATCACAGATCAGGGCGGCGAGTTCTCTCTCCGCGGGGTCCCGACGGGGACGTTCGAGGTGACGGTCAGCCACCGGTCTCGCTCCATGGCGACGGTGTTCACGTACGAGGTCCGCTCGGACCGGAGCGAATTGATCATCGAGCTCGTGGAGACGCGGGTGTCGGGGCGGGTGGTGGCCGCGGAGACCGGAGAGCCCGTCCGCGGGGTCACCGTCCGGGTCGCCGGTCCTTCGTCGCTCCACCGCGCGTGGGTCGGACAGCGCTCCTTGCGCGAGAATTGGCAGGGAGGGATGGACTTCAGTGACGACTGGATCGAGCCGGGCAAGGTCGTGACCGGGGAGGACGGGACCTTCCAGTTCTCAGGGATCACGCCTGGCGTCTCGATCGAGCTGACGGCCTCCGGGGAGCTGGTCAGGGGAAACACCGAAGCGCTGGGCGCCTTCGAGGACGGTGAGGTGCGCGAGGGCGTCGTGCTCGAGGTCGCGGCCGCCGCGACCCTGAGGGTCTTCGGGGAGAACGTCGACAGGAGGAGGAGGTCACGCTCCTCCCGGCTCCTTGATTACGGGATCAGGCTCCGGGCGCTCGAGGGGAGAATGCGGCCGAAGGTCGTGAAGTCCTTCCGGGGCTCCTCTTACAAGTTCTCCTCCCTGCGTCCCGGACGATACAGCGTGGAGACGATCGACCTGAAGGCCGAGGGGTACCCGGCGATCGAGGTCCGAGAGGTGACGCTGGGCGGAGGGGAGCAGGCAGAGATCACGATGCCTGGTCTGTGATCGAGCCCGGCGGGTCGAGGAGCTAGGATCTCTGCCATGACGCGCGACTACGACGCCCTGCTCTTGGACCTCGACGGGACTCTCCTGACGCCGGACGAGTCGATCCACCCGCGGACCCGGGAGGCGATCCTTGAGGCCGAGCGGCAGGGGGTCGAGGTGATGGTGGTGACGGGCCGGTCCAAGATCTCGGCCATGCCCATCGTCACGGACCTCGGGCTGGACGCGCCGACCGTCCTCTTCAATGGCTGCGCGGTCTGGTGCCACAAGGCCGAGCGCATGCTGGAGGAGCGCACGATCGCCACCCGAACGCTGCAGCGCTTGCACCGTTGGGCCGCCGAGCGCGAGGCGCAGGTCCTCGTCATGACGGCAGACGAGAAGCTGGCGCTGGCGCCTCGGAGCGACGAGGAGGCGCGGAACTTCGAGGGCTTCATCGGCGTGCAGTTCGTGGATCGCCCCGAGCTGCTTCGGGACTACACGATCCGGCTTAGCTTCTTGATGAAGTGCGGAGAGGTCGGGTCCGCGACCGTGGCCGCCGAGCTGGAGGAGGCGGCGGGTGCGCCGATCTACATCTCACACTTTCCGCTCTCGATCCTGCCGCGCCACCACACCAACCCGTACAGCGCGATCGATGTCCACGCGCCGTGTCAGGGGAAGGCCGAAGCGATCCGCCTGCTCGAGGAGACCAAGGGGATCCCAGCGGCGCGGGTCATCGCCATCGGTGATGCAGACAACGATGTCCCGATGCTCAGGCGCGCTGGCCTCGGGGTCGCCATGGGGAACGCCTTCCCGGAGGTGCAGGCAGAGGCGAACCTGGTCCTCGATCACCACCGGACGGACGCGATCGGCGCCCTCGTGGAAGAGAAGCTCCTGCGCTAGGGAGCTCACTCGGCCCTGACCGGCCCGAGGTCTCGGGTGCCGTCCCGCACCAGGCGGGCTCTGGCTCGAAGCCGCAGGCGTGGCCCGCGCTCCGGCCTCGTCACCTGCCGGGGAGGGGGCTCAGTCGCCCGAGCTGTCGCTCTTCTTCGTCGCCGAGCCGCCCGAGTCCGAGCTCTTCTTCGCTCCCGTGTCGGCCTTCTTCGCCTCGTCATAGCTCTTCGAGCGATAGTCCGTGACGTAGTAGCCCGAGCCCTTGAAGACGAAGCCGGCTCCAGCGCCGATCAGGCGCTCGAGCTTGAGCTTCCCGCACTCCGGACACTTGCGCATGACGCGGTCGCTCATCATCTGGAACTCCTCGAACGTGTGTCCGCAGGCGTTACAGCGATAGTCGTACGTCGGCATCAGGCCTCCTCCTCTCCTCGATCGGCCTCTCCTTGATCAGCCGGCGCGTCGCTGGCGGCCTCAATGGGGGCTTCTTCCCCGGGGTCCACGTCGTCTGTCGGGGCGTCGGAGTCTGTCGGGGCGTCGGGCGCCGCGGCGACCCGGACCTGGGCGAACCGCAGGACGGCGTCGTTGATGGTCCAGCCCCCGCGTACCACCTCGACGATGGTGCCAGGTTCTTGCTCGTCGGTCTCGACGGTTGAGACCGCCTGGTGCCGACTGGGGTCAAAGGTCCCCTCTGCGGTGACCGCCTTGACGTTCATTCGGTCGAACAGGCCCTGCAGTTGCTGCCGGGTCATCTCGACGCCGACCTTGAGGTTCTTGGCCTCCTCGCTCGTGACCTCGAAGGCCAGCGCCATGTCGAGGTAGTCGAGGATGGTCACCGCCTCGCCGAGGACCTCGGATCGGGCGCTGGCGACGGCGGCGTCGATGTTGGCCTGGGCGTGGCGCCGGTGGTTCTGGAAGTCCGCCTGGAGCCGCATCCAGCGGTCCACCGCGTCCTCCTTCTCCCGCGCCAGGGTGACCAGGGGGTCCTCCTCTACAGCGGGCTCCTCCGCTGCCGGATCCTCCGCTGCGGGATCCTCTTCCTGGAGGGCGTCTTGCGCCTCCGTCTCGGGCGCCTCGCCCGCGGGATCAGCCTTGTTCTCGCTTCGCTTGCTCTTTCCGAACGCCATGGCGGTCACTTGAAGTACTCGGTGACGCGATCGAAGAACGACTTACGGCCGCTCGTCTCCCGGTCAATCTCCTGGAACTCCTCGAGGAGCTCCCGCTGTCTGCCGGTGATCTTCGTGGGCACCTCGCAGAACACTCGCACCAGCTGGTCGCCGCGGGCGCGGCTGTCCATGCGGGGGAGGCCCTGGCCACGCAGGCGGAACACCTTGCCGCTCTGGGTGCCGTCGGGCACGGTCATCTCCACCTTGCCGCGCAGGGTGGGGATCTCGATCTTGTCGCCGAGGGCCAGTTGGGCGAAGTCGAAGGGGACCTCGGTGAGGACGTCGGGTCCGGAGCGCTGGAAGACTCGGTGCTCCTTCTCCCGGATCACGCAGTACAGGTCACCGCGTGGGGATCTCTGGGGGCCCGCGTCACCCTCGCCCGTGATCCGAAGTTGCACACCCTCCTCGACCCCAGCGGGCACCTGGATCTCAACCTCGGTCCGCTCCTGAACGCTGCCGCTTCCGCTGCAGGCCTGGCACGGGGATTCGATCACCTCGCCTGCCCCACGGCAGACGGGGCAGGGCGTGGCCATCTGGAAGAAGCCCGCGCTCCGGGTCACCTGGCCGTTGCCGTTGCACTTGGAGCAGCTGGTCTTCCCGGTTCCGGGGCGGGCGCCGGACCCCGAGCAAGGCTGGCAGCCGTCCATGCGCTTGAGGGCGACGGTCTTCGCGACGCCCTCGTCGATCTCCTCGAGGGTGAGGTCGAGGACGATGCGCAGGTCGCGGCCGCGCTGGGGGCCGCGGCGGCGCTGCCCGCCGCCTCCGAACATGTTCCCGAAGCCGCCCGAGCCGCCAAAGATGTCTCCGAAGGCGGAGAAGATGTCATCGACGTTCGTGAAGCCGCCGGCGCCAGCGCCGGCTCCCTGGTCGAACGCCTGGTGCCCGAACTGGTCGTACCGCCGGCGCTTCTCCTGGTCTCCGACGACGTCGTACGCCTCCGCCGCCTCCTTGAACTTGGCCTCGGCCTTGGCGTTGTCAGGGTTCTGGTCCGGGTGGTACTTGAGGGCGAGCTTGCGGTACGCCTTCTTGATGTCGCCGGCCGCGGCGTCCTTGGGGACGCCGAGCACCTCGTAGTAGTCGCGCTTCGGGCTCATCGGGGGGGCAGGGGGCGTGGAGAGGCGTGGTGCGGTGAAGAATAGAGCGGGGCGGCGGGAAGGGAATCCGACCCGCCGCCCGGCGTTGAGTGTCGCGGCCATGCGGCCGCGACGTCAGGCGATGGAACCCTCGATGGAGTGGTCGTCCTTGAGGTCCGTGATCATCGAGTCCGTCGTGAGCAGCAGCCCTGAGATCGACGCCGCGTTCTGCAGCGCGCTCCGGACCACCTTCGAGGGGTCGATGACGCCGGCCTTGAACATGTCCTCGTACTCGCCGGTGAGGGCGTTGTAGCCCACGGTCTTGCCCTTCTCACGGACCATCTCGGCCACGACCGGGCCGTCGACGCCTGCGTTCTCGGCGATCTGGCGGATCGGAGCCTCGAGGGCGCGCTCGATGATGAGGGCACCGAACTTCTCGTCGCCCTTGTAGCGACCCTCCGACACGGCGGAGGAGGCACGAAGCAAGGCGACTCCGCCGCCCGGCACGATGCCCTCTTCGATGGCGGCGCGGGTCGCGTTGAGGGCGTCCTCGACGCGGTCCTTGCGCTCCTTCATCTCGGCCTCGGTCTTCCCGCCGACCTTGATGACGGCGACGCCGCCGGTGAGCTTCGCGAGGCGCTCTTCGAGCTTCTCCTTGTCGTAGTCCGAGGTCGAGTTCTCGATCTGGACCCGGATCTGGGCGGCGCGATCGGTGACGGCCTTCTTCTTGCCGGAGCCCTGGATGATGGTCGTCGAGTCCTTCGAGACCACCACGCGGCTGGCGTGACCGAAGTGCTCCGCGGTGACGCTCTCCAGCGGCATCCCGAGCTCGTCAGTGATCGCCGTGCCGCCCGTCAGGGCTGCGATGTCCTCGAGGTATGACTTGCGGCGTTCACCGAAGCCGGGGGCCTTCACGGCGACCACGTTGAGGACGTTCTTGAGGCGGTTGATGACGAGGGCCGTGAGGGCCTCGCCCTCGATGTCCTCGGCAATGATCAACAGCGGCTTACCGGTGCGCATGGCCGCCTCGAGGGCGGGGACCAGCTCACGGACCGTGGAGATCTTCTTGTTGCAGATGAAGATGTGGGCGTCTTCGTACTCAGCGACGAGCTTGGACAGGTCGGTCGCGAAGTAGGGGGACAGGTAGCCCTTGTCGAACTCCATGCCCTCGACGTGGTCGAGGAGGGTGTCGATGCCCTTGTTTTCTTCGACGGTGATGACACCCTCGTTACCGACCTTGTCGAAGGCCTCGGCGAGCAGTTCGCCGGTCTCCGGGTCGTTGTTCGCGGAGATCGTCGCGACGGCGGCCTTGTCAGCCTTCGACTTGATCTTCCGGGACTGCGTAGCAATCGAGTCAACGGCGGCCTGGACGGCCTTGTCGATGCCCGAGCGCAGGGCGATGGTGGAGACGCCGGTGGCGGCGTACTTCAGGCCCTCGTTGAAGATGGCAGACGCGAGCACCGTCGCGGTGGTGGTTCCATCGCCGGCGATGTCGTTCGTCTTGTTCGCGACCTCGAGGACGAGCTTGGCGCCCATGTTCTCGAACGGGTCGGCGTGCTCGATCTCCTTGGCGACTGAGACGCCGTCCTTGGTCACGTGCGGGGAGCCGAAGCTCTTCTGCAGGATGACGTTTCGACCGGCGGGGCCGAGGGTGACGCGCACCGTCTTGGCGAGCTTCTCGATGCCCGCCTTCATCTTCTGACGAGCGGCGTCGTCGAACATGATTTGCTTGGCCATTTGGTGTTCCTTCTTAAGTGTTGGTGTTCGTTGTGTTCGTAGCGGGGGGAGTTGGGGAGGGGCTTGGGATCAGAATCCCATGTCGCCCATGCCTCCCATACCGCCCATGCCGCCCATGCCAGCCATGTCGTCCATGCCGTCCATTTCGGGCGGCGCAGACCTGGCCTCGGGCTTGTTTGCGATGAGGGCGTCCGTCGTCAGCAGGAGCGTGGCGACGCTGACCGCGTTCAGGAGCGCGGACTTGGTGACCTTGGCCGGGTCGATGATGCCCATCTTGAGCATGTCGTCGTATTGCCCCGAGTGGGCGTTGAAGCCGAACGCGGCCTTGCGCTCTCGGATCACGCGGTGCGCGACGACGGCGCCATCATGGCCGGCGTTCTCGGCGATCTGGCAGAGCGGTCGCGCCAGGGCCTCGTAGAGCGTGTCGATGCCGAGGTTGTAATCGACGTCATCACGGAGCTTCAGGTCCAGGACGGACTCCCTCGCGCGCAGGAGCGCGACGCCGCCGCCGGGCAGGACGCCCTCTTCAACCGCAGCGCGGGTGGCGTGAAGGGCGTCTTCGATGAGGGCCTTGCGCTCCTTCACCTCGGTGTCGGTGGCGCCTCCCACGTTGATCTGCGCGATACCGCCGGTGAGCTTGGCGAGGCGCTCCTGGAGCTTCTCGCGGTCATAGTCCGAGGTCGTGTTCTCGATCTCGCTGCGGATCTGAGTGACACGCCCCTCGACGTCGGCCCGGCGGCCCTTGCCGCCGACGACGGTGGTCGCCTCGCTGGAGACGGTCAGCTTCTTGGCGGAGCCGAGGTGCTGAGCAGTTACCTGCTCCAGCTCAATCCCGGTGTCCTTCATGATCGCCGTGGCGCCGGTCAGCGCGGCGAGGTCGAGGAGCATCTGCTTGCGGCGATCGCCGTAGCCCGGCGCCTTGACGGCGCAGACCTGGAGGATGCCGCGCATCTTGTTCACGACCAAGGTCGCGAGGGCTTCGTTCTCCACGTCCTCGGCGATGATCATCAGCGCCTTGCCGCTCTCCTTGGAGGCCTCAAGGACCGGGAGCAGGGACTGGACGCTGCTGATCTTGCCCTCGTGGATGAGGATCTGGGCGCCTTCGAACTGGGCCTCCATCACCTCAGGCGAGGTCACGAAGTGCGGGGAGAGGAAGCCGCGGTCGAACTGCATGCCCTCGACCACGTCCACGGTGGTCTCCATGCTCTTGCCGTCTTCGACGGTGATCACCCCGTCGCGGCCGACCTTCTTCATGGCATCCGCGATCAGTTTGCCGACGACCGGGTCGTTGTTGGCCGACACCGTCGCGATCTGCTTGATCTCGTCGTTGCCACCGACCTGCTTGGCGGTCTGCTCAAGCTTGGCGATCACCTTCGCGGCGCCGTCGTGCATGGCGGCGTTCATCCGGGCAGGTGCTGCGCCGGCGGTGATGGCCTTCAGCCCTCCGGCGAAGAGGGCGCGCGTCAGCAGGGTGGCGGTGGTGGTGCCGTCGCCGGCCACGTCGCTGGTCTTGCTTGCGACCTCCTTCACCAGCTGGGCGCCCATCTGCTCGTAGGGATTCTGAAGCTGAATCTCCTCCGCGACGGTGACGCCGTCCTTGGTGACGGTGGGAGCGCCCCAGCCCTTGTCGATGACCGCGTTCCGGCCGCGGGGCCCGAGGGTGGTGGTGACCGCCTTGGCGAGCTTGTCGACACCGCGGAGGATCGCCTCACGCGCGTCGGACTCGAAAACCATCTGCTTGGCCATGGGTGTCTGAGCTTTTTGTCTACGGGGAGTCGGATGAGCGGCGCCGCGGTGCGCGGCGCGCGAAGTCGGGTGCCGGCGTGTGGACGTCCGGCAATGAGCCGGGCGGAGTGCAAAGGGCGTGCCGAACCTCGAGAGGGCCGCTCCGGGGCCCCCTCGCTGCCGAAGTGGCAGGGAGGCCCCTCGCCTGATCGGCGCGCTGCCGATTTGACCGCTCGGGCGTCATGGAGGGGGCTTGGCCGGGGCCTGAGCGGGACCTGAGGGGGGCGGCGAGCACGATGGACCGGCAGATCCCCTGGGGGGGACGTTGGACCGGAGAGGGGGGCTTGACCCGGCCGCTGGTGGCTCGTGGCGCTCAGCCGTGGCCTCCGCCCCTCCCGAGCGGTAGGTTTTGGGCCCGGGGCGGCGCCCCGCGCGAAGCCATGCCCACCGCTGTCTCAGAGCCCTGCCACAGAGGACCCGCCGTCGGTCGACAAGCCCACCCCGGGCCGCGCTTGTGGCGGAGGGCCGCATGAGCCCTGTAGGCGAGGGGCCCGGTCCGGCGGGGCCGCGCGAGCTGGAGCGCGTGGCCGCAGAGAAGCTGCCCCATGAGGTGGAGCACCTCGCGGCGCTCGAGCGCATGGCGGGCCTCGAACCCTATTACCGCTGGGTGGCTGAGCTCGCCGAGTCGCTGAATGGGGGGCCGCTCGGCGCCCGCGTCCTCGACGCGGGGTGCGGCATCGGGAACTTCGTGGAGGTGCTCCGGCACCGCGCGGAAGAGGTGCTGGCCGTGGACCTCTCCCCGAGGAACGTGGCCGTACTCCGCCAGCGGTTCGAGGGCGTCGCCAAGGTGGACGTGCTGCAGACCGACCTGGACGCCCAGCGAGAGGAGCTCCGCGAGCGGAGGGTGGATGCCGTGGTATGCCTCGACGTCCTCGAGCACATCGAAGACGACCTGTCGCTGCTGAAGAGCTTCGCGGGGATCTTGCCTTCCGGTGGGCGCCTGTTCGTCAAGGTCCCAGCCCACCAGTGGCTCTATGGAGCGGTGGACATCGCCTCGGATCACCTCCGGCGGTACAGCCGTGGAGATCTCATCGCGAGGGTCGAGGAGGCCGGCTTCAAGGTCCGAGCGGCGAGGTACATGAACCTCGCCGGCGTCGGACCTTACCTTTTAAAAAGTCGTGTCTTGCGCAGGGGCTCAGCCTTCTCAAGCTCCTTCAGCGAAAGGCAGCTGCGCTGGATCAAGCGCTCCATCGGGGCGTTCCGTGTCATTGACCAGGTCGTCGGGTGGGTCGGCCCCGGCGGAGGCCCCCCGGCGGGACAGTCCGTGGTGCTCCTGGCGGAGCGGCCCTGATTCGAACCCCGTCGACCGAGGTTCTTTCATGGGGCGGATTCCCATGGGCCGAGGCTCCGGGTGCCACCCGAGGCCTCGTCGACCTACGATAGAGACATGAAGCTGATCGAGGGCCCTCTCCAAGGCGCGTTACCCGCGCTCTTCCTTCTCGTGGCCCTGCCCCTCGGGGCTGCGGTTCAGGACGACGAGCCCTCCACCGCCGAGCGGGTGGTGGAGCCGCGGGTGGTCCTCGAGAGCCTCGAGGGTGAACGGACCTATCGCGCCGTGGACGCTCCGCCCCTGGGCAGCCTCGTCGCCGCAGGAGCGGCCTTCGCCCGCTTCGAGGGGCTCGCCGAGGTCGTCGCCCAGGGTCCGGCCCCGGGAACCAGCGTCGCGGCGCTCCAGCTGGCTGGCGGCGACCGGCTGAGGGCCGTCGTCCGGGGAGGTGACGGGGACGTGCTCGACGTGGAGCTTCAGCCGGGCGTCCGCCTCGCGCTCTCGATCGACGGCATCCGGTCCCTTGTTCATCCCGCGAGGATCCCCGACTCGGTGACCGAGAGCCCCGCTGCCGGGGCCCCGGCCGACGGGGACCGCCTCTACCTCGTGGCCGCCAACGGGTTGGACAGGGCGCAGGGCTTCGTCGAGTCCTTCTCGGCGGAAGGCGTCGCCTTCTTTGATGAACGTCTCGGCCAGCGGACCTACCCCTGGAGCCGGATCGCAGCGCTCTTCATCGCTCCCCTCGAGGAGGAGGGAGCCGCTCCCACGGCGCCGGAGGAGGGCGCAGAGCGCGTCGCCGTCACCCTGGCGGGAGGCGGCCGGATCAGCGGCACGCTGCTTCAACTCGGGCCGCCGGCGCAGGGCGTCCAGATCCGCATCGGGGGGGGCGCCGAGGTGCAACTCCCCGGCACGATCGTCACCGAGGTCTCGCTCGATGATGGGTCCTTTCGGTTCCTCGGGGACGTGCCGCCCGCCGATACCGGGAAGTCCTCGCCGTTTGACGACGACCTCGGCTTTGTCTGGCCCATGCGTGTGGACCGAAACTGCCGCGGTGGTCTGCTCACCGTGGACGGGGTGGTCTTCGACCGGGGGCTCGGGGTGCATGCGCCCAGCCGATTGACCTGGGACCTCGGCGGTTCGTGGTCCTCCCTCCGGCTGATGTGCGGTGTCGACGACTCTGGCCAGAGCGGCACGCGCTCGGGCGCCGTGCGCTTCCGGGTGCTCGGGGACGGGAGGACGCTCTGGGAGAGCGAGGTGCACCGCGGCGGAGTCCGGGCCCTCAAGCCCGCGCCGATCTCCCTGGAGGGGGTGAAGACGCTCATCCTCGAGGTCGATCCCGCGGGGGACTTCGTGCTGGATCGCGCGAACTGGATCCGGCCCATGCTCCTGCGCTGAAGCCGAGCTCGGCGGGTCAGCGCCCCGGAGTGCTGCCGGCCCTCTCGCCATCATTCTTCAGGCTCCGGAAGTAAACGCCTTGGTTCCCCCCCCGCCGCTTGGCGGCGAGGAGCGCATGCTCCGCGTTGAGTCTGAGGTCCTCCAGCTTCTCCAGGTCCCTGCCGTCGTAGGTCTCGAAGCCGAGGCTGGCGGAGACGTGGATCGAACGGCGGGGGTCGCCCAGGCGCTGCTGGGCGAAGTCCCGAGCCTCCGGAGGCGGCCCGCTGAGGCTCACGATGCGGGCGGCGAGCCTCGAGACGACCCGCGCTGCGTCCACGCGTGAGGTGAAGGGCAAGACAAGCGCGAACTCATCACCGCCGAGGCGTCCGCCGATGTCCTCCTCACGCAGGCTCGTTCGAATCGCCTCTCCGGTGCGAGAGATCACCGCGTCACCGACGGTGTGGTCGAACTCCTTGTTGATGCGGCCGAAGGCGTCGAGGTCGATCAGGACCAGGGCCAGCTCAAGGTGGTGGCGCTGGGTCGCGGAGAAGTGCTCCCTGAGGCGCTCACCGAAGGGTCGTGGGCGAAGCAGCCCGGTGAGGTCGTCATGCGAGGCCTGATAGCGGGCGTTGTCCAGCTGCTTCAGCACGTCGGATCGCTCCAGCAGCTGCTCCGCGCGCAGGAGGAACTCCTCCACAGGGGCGTCCGCTCGCACGATGTCCCAGGGGACGCCGCGGATCGCCCGACCGCCGATGATGGCCGAGATGGCGTCCTTGGCCTCCGTGACGATCAGGAGCGGCACGGGCTGCGGCCGGCTGAGGGGGTGCGGCGCCTCGTCGCGGCCCAGGTCGCTCAGCCGGCTGGACTCGATGATCAAGAGCTCGACGGCTCCCCGACGTACCAGGTCGCGCGTCGTCTCAGGGCTCGAGCTCGGAACGAGGTCCAGCCCGAGGGCCTCCAGCGGGCGCAAGGCCTCGCGCAAGCATGAGTTGCCGTGGTCGGCGACGAGGAGGCGGATGGGGGAGGACACGGTGTGGAAACAGGGGCGCGGAGTCGCTGGCTGCCCGTTTGATCTCGCATTGTAGCCGTGCGGGGCCTGAGGGACGGTTCCCTTGCGGGGACACCGTGTTTGAGGCTCAAACATGGGAAAGCTGGACTTTGAAGCCTTCCCCCGTACACTCTTCCGCTCGTTTCCGGCCGTCTCGTATGGCGACTGGACTTCCCCCTGTTTCGAGGACCCCATGAGTAATATCAACGCACAGAAGCTGATCGAAGCTGGCGTGCACTTCGGATGCCGCGTGTCGCGGTGGAATCCGAAGATGGCCCCCTACATCCACGGCCGCCGCGGAATGATCCACGTGATCGACCTGCGCGAGACCGTGAAGGGCCTTCTCCGAGCCCAGAACCTGCTGTTCCAGATCGCCTCGGAGGGCCAGACGGTCCTCTGGGTCGGGACCAAGCGCCAGGTCAAGGGCGTGATCGAAGACGCCGGTCAGCGCACCGGCATGCCGATCGTCACCGAGCGCTGGATCGGCGGCACGCTGACCAACTTCAGCGTCATCCGCAGCCGACTGAAGCGCCTCGCGCAGCTTGAGGACATCGACGAGAAGGCCATCGAGCAGCAGAAGCTCACCAAGAAGGAGGTCGCGCAGATCAACCGCGAGCTCCGCAAGATCACCCGCAACCTGGGCGGCATCCGCGAGATGGATCGCATGCCCGGCGCCATGGTCGTGGTTGACCCGTCCCGCGAGGGCAACGCGATCCGTGAGGCCCGGAAGATGGGCATCGTGGTCATCGGCCTCCTGGACACGGACTGCGACCCGAACGACGTCGACATCGTCATCCCGGGCAACGACGACGCGCTGAAGTCGGTGCGTCTGCTCATCGAGGAGCTCGTGGACTCGGTGGAAGCCGGTGCCCACCAGCACACGGACAACATGCAGGCCGTCGGCTCCGCCGAGCGCACCCCGGACGAGGAGACGGTCCCCGGCGACGAGGTCCGTCCGACCACCGGGAACAAGCTCCCTGAGCCGATCGCCAAGCCCGCAGAGGCTGCCGCGACCGAGGCCGCCCCGGCTGCCGAAGCTGCTCCTGCCGCCGAAGCTGCTCCGGCGGCCGCCGCTCCGGAGAGCGCGCCCGAGGCGCCCGCCGCCGAGTGACGACCTGGCGTGGGGGGGAGCTCCCCCCTGCGCCACCCATCCATCGCCCGTCGCGCCTGTGCGCGGCGGGTGCTTCTCCAAGCTCCCCGCGATTTGTGGGGGGCTGCGGGCTCGCCCCGCACCTCCAACCCACCATGCGGCGCGCACCGCGCCCAACCTCAACCCACCGATGGCTGAGATCACCGCCCAACTGGTTCGGCAGCTCCGCGAGATGAGCGGCGCCGGGATGATGGAGTGCAAGAAGGCACTCAAGGCAACCGACGGCGACCCCGAGGCTGCGCTCGACGAGCTCCGCAAGGCGGGGCTCAAGTCGGCGGCCAAGAAGGTCGGTCGCGAGACCGCCGAGGGCCGCGTGGCCTTCAAGGTCGGCGACGACGGGCGCAAGGGCGCCATCGTCGCGCTCGCCTCCGAGACGGACTTCCTCGCGTCCACGCCGAACTTCGGCGAGTTCCTCGAGGCCCTCGTCCAGCACACCTTCGACCACGAACCCAAGTCCGTGGACGAGATGCTGGGTCAAGAGTGGCACTCCGGTGGCACCGTGCAGGAGGCGTTGACCGCCACGATCGGTGACCTGAAGGAGAACCTGCAGATCGTCGACGCCTGCGCCTACTCGACCGACAACGGTCAGGTCGTGGCGTACGTCCATCACGACAACAAGAAGGGCGCTCTCGTCAACGTGACCACCAGCGGTGACGCCGCGAAGGCTGCGGACGTGCTCAAGCAGCTCTGCATGCACATCGTCGTCTTCAACCCCTCCGCCCTCGACGAGGCCAGCGTGCCCGCCGAAGACGTGGAGCGCGAGAAGGCGATCATCAAGGACGGCCTCCAGGGCAAGCCCGAGGAGATCCAGGAGAAGATCATGGTCGGTCGTCTCCAGAAGTTCTTCGGTGAGCGGACCCTGGTCGGCCAGCCCTGGATCATGGACGACAAGACCTCCGTCTCGAAGGCCCTCATCCAGGAGCTGGGTGACGGCACCAAGGTCGAGGGCTTCACTCGCTGCCAGCTCGGCGGCTGAGCCAGCTCACCGTCCCTGGAGGAGGGGGCGCTCGCCGGTGACGGCGGGCGCCCCCTCCTTTGTTGGCTGGTCTGACCTCACGGGTAGGCTGGCGCGAGGCCGTCTTTTCAGAGCGGGGGTGCGCCCGGATGGAGGTGCCCGGCTAGACTGCCGCCTCCCCCCTTTGCAGGGCGCTCCCCCTCGCCCCTCACAGCTCATGACCTATCGACGCATCCTCTTGAAGATGTCCGGAGAGGCGCTTGGTGCCGCGGATACCGGCCACGGCATCTCGGCTCCTGAGGTGCAGAACATCGCTCGCCAGGTCGCGCGGGTCTGCGAGCTCGGCGTCGAGGTCGCGATGGTGGTCGGCGGAGGCAACATCCTGCGAGGGGCGGAGTTCTCCGAGCTGGGTGGGCACCGCGCGAACGCGGACTACATGGGAATGCTCGGGACGGTCATCAACGCCCTCGCGATGTCGGATGCGCTGGAGAGCCAGGGGCTCGAGACCCGCGTCATGACCGCGCTCGAGATCCGGCAGGTGGCTGAGCCCTTCGTGCGCCGGCGCGCGGAGCGCCACCTCCGGCGGGGCAAGGTCGTCATCCTCGGCGCGGGGACCGGTAACCCTTTCTTCACCACGGACAGCGCCGCGGCGCTGCGTGCGAACGAGTTGGGCTGCGACGTCTTGCTCAAGGCGACCAAGGTCGACGGCGTCTACTCTGCCGACCCCAAGCTCGACGCCAGCGCGACGCGTTATGAGGCGCTCGACTACGACGAGGTGCTGCTCAAGAACCTGAAGGTCATGGACAGCACAGCCATCTCGATGTGCCGCGACCACGGGTTGCCCGTGGTCGTCTTCGACATGTTCAAGGAGGGCAACCTCGAGCGCGTCGTCGCAGGCGAGCGCGTTGGGACCCTCGTTCATCCCGCATCCTGAAGCCACCACCACCCCCGCGGTGCCCGGTCCACGGCTCACCGCCACAACCTCCCCAGAGGGCCCACGAAGGGCAGCGAAGACTCATGAGCTACGAGAGCGTTTTGAAAGATGCCGGGGCCCGCATGGAAAAGGCGGTGTCCCACACGCGAGACATGCTCAAGAACATCCGCACGTCGCGCGCCTCGTCGGCGCTCGTCGAGCATGTCCGCGTGGACTACTACGGCACCCCCACGCCGCTGAGCCAGCTCTCTCAGATCAGCGTGCCGGAGGCGCGGACCCTGGTGATCAAGCCCTTTGATGCCAG
>JAQWJQ010000042.1 GCA_029248265.1 Planctomycetota bacterium | reverse complement strand
CTCGGTGTCTGTCTGGGCGTCGGTGTAGTAGTCCGACTCCACCTCAGTGACGTAGGCCCGGCGGTTCTTGTAGTCGAAGCGCTCGACCCTCCAGGTCACCCCCTGCACCTGGTAGATGGCCCCCTCATGCACCGTGGTGATGGAGGACTCCCGGTCGGTCTCTCCGATGGCGCGCTCTGTCCCCTGCTCCAGGATCAACACGTTGTCGATGTCTCCCCCGGCAAGAGAGACATCCTGAGCGGGATAGGCGTCCGCCATCCAGAACCAGGTGTCCCCGCGCCGAAGCAGGAAGCCGGACTCGTCCGCGAGGTAGTCCAGGATCTCAGGGACGTGAGGCGCCAGCTCGAACTCTGGCTCCCCCTCCAAGACCTCCACCCCATGCTCTTCGACGCCCGCGCCGCCCTCTCCTTCGGCGACGTCGGGGGCTGCGGCCGCACGGAACGGCAGCTCGAAGGCGCCACACTTCACGTGCTCGCTCAGGAGCACGAGGTTGTTCGGGTCCACCCCCAGCCGCTCCCTCGGGGCATCGAACAGGTACTCGGGGTGATGCACGAGGAACTGATCGACCGGCTCGCTGCGGGCGATCTGCAGCACCAGGCTGGGCTTCCCCCGCCGCCCCACTCGCCCCGCCCGCTGCCAGAAGCTCGCCTGACTGCCGGGGTACCCCACCAGCACCGCGACGTCGAGTGCGCCGATGTCCACGCCGAGCTCGAGGGCGTTGGTGGAGACGACCACCTTGATCTTGCCCTCCTTCAAGCCAGACTCAATCTCGCGCCGCATGTCCGGCAGGTACCCGCCCCGATAGCCGCGGATCTCACTCGGCTTCAGCCCGAGTTGGCGCGCGCTCTCCTTGAGATACCGGGTGAGCACCTCGACGGCCGTGCGCCGACCGCAGAAGAAGATCGTCTGATGTCCGGGGCCCACGACCTCACGAGCGAGCTCTCGCGCCTCCTCGAGGGCGTTCGCCCGTAGCCCAGCCACGGGGTTCACGACGGGGGGTTCGTACACGCCGAAGATGCGCTTGCCCGCGGGCGAGGCGTCCTCGTCCACGACCGTCACGGGGCGGCCGAACAGACGCTCTGCGTGCGCCTTCGGGTCCGCGACCGTGGCCGATGAAGCCAGGAACTTCGGGTCGGCACCGTAATGCCTCGCGATCCGCAGCAGGCGCCGCAGGACGTTGGCCACGCTCGAGCCAAACACGCCGGAGAGCGTGTGCACCTCATCGACCACGACGTACTTCAGGTCGCGGAAGAGCTCGGCCCACTTGGCGTGGTTCGGGAGGATGCCCTGGTGGAGCATGTACGGGTTGGTGAGCACCATGTGACCCCGATCTCGGAGCGTGCGGCGCACACTGGGCGGCGTGTCCCCGTCGTACGTGAAGGCGTGCCAATCCCGCGCACCGGTGGTCTCCCCGTAGCGAGACACAAACTCCTCAACGAGCGCCGTGAGCCCGACCGTCTGGTCCTGAGAGAGGGCCTTGGTCGGATAGAGGAACAAGGCGCGCGCCGCGCCGTCGGATTCCAGCAGCGACTGCAGCACCGGCGCCGTGTAGCAGACCGTCTTGCCGCTGGCGGTCGGCGTCGCCACCAGCACGTCCTCGCCACGGAGAGCGGCGTCGATCGCCGCCGCCTGGTGGGCGTAGGGCTCCTCGATCCCTCGGGCCTGAAAGACCTCGACGAGGCGCTCATCCAAGGCGTCCGGCCAGGCCGAGGTCCGGCCAGGCCGCGCCGCGGCCTCACGCCAGTGCACGATCCGCCCCTTCCAGGGAGGCTCGCTGCCCAGCCGCCTCGCGATGGCCTCGACCCCGTGGCCCCTGCGGGCCTTGCGCGCGCCCCCGGCGCGCGCGGACGCGCTCCCGTCACCTTCCTGGCTGCTCCCCATCATGTTAGGGGAATGGTAGGGTCCGGAGGCCTCCCTGGGAAGGACCTGCCCGGCCGGTTCTCCTCCCCAGGGCCCAGGAGGCCCGGCGGCCCCACCCAGGCCGATCAGGCCCGCTCAGCCCCCGGAGCGGTCCGGCTTGCGATCCATGATGGCGAGGAGATCGTCGAGGAGCGCCTGCCGGGCCAGCACCGCACGGACGGCCCCCAATTGCACCTGCGCCTCGCCGCTCGCCGTACGACCGAAGCGCGCCTCGCTGACCTTCCCGTCCCCGCTGGTGAAGCGAACCTCCACGAGGTCCTGGAGGGGCTCACGCTGCCCCTCGGGGACATGGCGGTCCGCCTTCAGGAAGAGCAAGTGATCCAGCACCGGGTCCAGCTCCCGTGCGGGCACCTTGGCGTCCACCGGCTGCCAGTCAAATTCATCCGCGCGATTGAACGAGCGGTCGCGGCCATCCCGGCGGATCCGCAGCTGGCGCAGACGGGCGTTCGAGAGCGTCCAGAGCTCGCGGTCCAGGAGATCCTCGAAGGGCGTCTCCAACAGCGCGGTGAAGGAGGTCTCCAGGGACCCGATGATCTCGTCTCCGTCCCGCAAGAGCGGGAGCAATTCGGTGCCCTCCGGCGAGCGCACGGCCTCGCCGATGGCGCCCCCCTGGATCATGCCGTCTTGCGTCCGGATCCAGATTCCACGGTCACGGGAGCCCACAGGAAAGAGCTCTCCGGCCTTGGCGTCCGTGAAGTACTGCACGACCCCCGCCCCCTCGAGCTGCGCGAGGACATCCTCCACCTTGCGACGATCCGCTGGGAGGTCCGTCGAGTAGTCCCCAATCCCTGGGGTGCGCGCGGCCACCACCCAGCCGTCTCCGCTCGGCCGGAGCCGGAGTGACTGCTCGCCCCGCCCGATGAGGACCTCCTGCAGTCGCTCCCGATCGAAGCGCAGGAAGCTCGCCTCCAGGAAGCTGGTCACCGGCTCGCGCAGGCGCTGCGCGTCCGTCGGGTCGAGCTCGAAGACGGTCGTGCTGTCGCCCCGACGGCAGTACACCCGCGCGTCCTTCGACGCCACCTGCACGGTCTGCACCGCGCCGCTGGCCGTGGTCACGCTCACGGACAGCCAGGGCGCGTCCAGCCCGAAGCGACCGAGGTCGACCTCGGCGCGATCGTTCGCGAAGCGCTCCGCGTCCAGTCGACCGAGAAAGCGGGTCCAGAGGGTGAACAGCGCCGGATCACCGAGCGCCCTGGCCGGGGCGTCGATCCGCCAGCCGGGACCCTCTCGATACCCCCGCAGACCGAGGTTGAGCTGCTCTCCGTCGTCGTACCATCCGCCGACGCGCTCGATCGCCACCACTTCCTCGGAGCGGAGCCCGAAGATGCGCTTGGAGCGGTACTCGTTCAGGCCGAGCGTGAAAGGCGTCTCGAAGTTCCGCAGCGTCCGGAAGATCCGGCCATCTCGGCGGACATAGACGCGCGCCCCGTCGAGGTCCACGGCGCCGAGCTCGACCCGGGTAAGGCGCGGCGCACCCTCCTCCGTCCGCTCCTCGACCTCGATGAAGCCCTCCGGGGGCTCGAAGGAGCGAGCCGCCTGCTCCGCGAGCGCGGCGGGGACGGCGACCACGCGATTGCGCAGGATCACCTGCTCGATCTGCAGGACCTGGTTCTGCTCGGCGGGCCACGCGATCGGATCGGTGATGAACCACCGACCCGAGACGTCTCGCTCGAAGCGCATGTGCATGGACCCCTTGATGTCCTCGAGCCGAATCGCAGCGATCCGGCTCCTGTCCACGCCGGGGAAGAGGGCCTCCGACAGCCCGTCCTCAGGGATGGACTCCGCCTCCCGTTCGGTCTGCAGGAACGCGACGAAGCCGAGCCCAAGAACGGCGACAAAGAGCAGGAGCGTGGTCAGTCGATTCATCCGTCGCTCTCCTCGAGGCGAGACGTCTTCAGGGCCACGCGCTGGCTGCCGCGGGTGCGCCGCAACCAAACGAGCAGGCTCGCCAGGAGGGCGGCCAAGGGCAGGTAGTACTGGGCCACGCGGATCACGAGCACCGCGGACTCGGGCCGCTCCCGGGGGAGGAACCGCAAGTCTGGATCTCGCGGAGGCACCGTGATGCGATGCTCCCGGTCGAGGAGCCAGTTGAACGCAGCCCGCAGCACATCCGCCGAGCGGAACGTCGGGTTCTGGAGGGCCGCATTGGTCAGCATGGCCTCTGACCCGAGGGCCACGATGCGCACCTCGGGGACGGCCTCCAGGCCCTTCGGGGCCTCCACGTCCACCATCGGTGGGCGCTGGACTGTCGCCGCCAGCGGGAAGGACTTGAACGTCCCGTCCAGCTGGGCGTCATAGCGCCGGTCGCAGGGAGGAGCATCCAGCCAGGACTCCGGCGAGGAGCGCAGCAGCGCCTGCGCGACCCCGTCCGGCGGTTGCACTCCGACCTGAACCCGATGGGCGATCGGTACCGAGAAGGACCCCCCAGCGCCGCGCAGTGCGCTGAGGATCGGGTGCCGGCTCATGAGGTCACCGGTCACCACATGGACCTCGCACTCCTGCTGTCCTTGAACCACGATGCCGGTCCGTCGATCGAGCAGCGGGTGCATGACTCGCCCCTCGCTCACCTCGAGCCCGAAGTGGGCAAGGAGGTCAGGCACGTCGCTCTTGCGGAGCAGCTCCGGCACCGTCTCCGCGGCGACCAGCAGCCGCCCACCGGCCTCCACGTACTCGACCACCTCGGCGTACATGTCCTCCGGCCAGCCGACCTGAGGGCCGATGACGGCCACCGCAGCACAGTCGTCAGGCAGAGGCCCGTCCTCGAGGAAGTTCCAGCGGTGCACCCGGAGGCCGTCCCCCTCGAGCTCCTCGCTCAGCAAGCCGAGCCCTGAGTTCTCCACGGCGTCGAGAGCATCCAGCTCTCCGAAACCGTAGGTGAAGTACACGTGACGCTCCGCCCCCTCGGTCACGTCGAGGATCGCGCCGACGATCGCGCGCTCCGCGTCGAACTGCTGGATGCGCGGGGGGATGTAGGTCTCCGGCACCGGGTTCCCCATGTCGAAGACGGCGAGGTCGCCGGAGAGCGCGAGGAACTCTCGCCGCTCGCCGCTGGAGACGATCAGGCCGTTCTCATATCCACGCAGCCGAAGCTCCTGCTGCCGGAGCGTCCAGGCCTCCTGGTCTGCGGTGTCGACGACCTGAATGGCCAGGCGCCCGCCGGCCGCCTCCTCCATCAACACGAGGAGCTTGTCCGCGCGCACGATCACCTCCTGACCCAGGGCGGTCAGGGGCGCGTTCATGTCTCGGTAGAGGATGTCGACCTGGATGTCCGACTCCAACCGCTCGAGGACGCCGAGCGTGGCGGTGGAGAGGGTGTTGCTCGAGGCCGAGGTGAGGTCGAACCGGTGGCGGAGACCTGGCCTCGCCACGAGCCAGTTCACCAGCAGGAGCGCCGTCAGCGCGAGCACCGCGGTCACCAGCACCTGAGCGCCGATACCCGCCCGAGAGAGCCCGCCGACGTTGCCGTGTGAGCCGCTCATCCGCGCCACCTCCGCGCCTCGATGGAGCGCGCCGTCAGGAACAGGAAGAAGCTGATCCAGGTCAGGAAGAAGATGATCTCGGCCGTGTCCAGGACGCCCATCTGGAAGGAGCGGCTGAAGTGCCGCAGGGCGTCCATGCTCGCCACCACGCTGCCCATCCGTCCCACCAACGCCGCTTGCTCGGCCGCCGTGGAGGTGAGGAGCGGGACGAGGTAGGCCATCACGCTCGAGGCGAGGAACGGGATCGCCAGCCACATGAGGCAGGACACCATGCTCAGGAACGCCGCCAGGAGCGGGGTCGAGGTGAGGGTCGAGGCGAGCATGCCGATCGCGACGAAGAGCCCCGAGACCAGGATCGTCCCGAACCACGTGCCGATCACCGCGGACCAGTCCGGCGGCCCCCCGGCGTAGTCCAAGGTCACCGCGTAGATCAGCGTCGACGACCACAGCAACGCCAGAAACCCGGTCGCTGCGAGGAACTTACCGACGACCACCGCCGCGTCGCTCACGGGCGCCGTGAGCAGGTACTCCAGCGTTCCGCTGCGCGACTCCTCCGCGACGAGCCGCATGGACAGCAGCGCCGGCAGGAAGATCATCCAGAGCCAGAAGCTGGGGCCAGTCATGGACTCCGAGAGGGAGGCCGTCACGTTCCCCTGCGTCTGGTAGATGAAGCTCGAGAAGAGCAGCCCGTTGATGAAGAGGACCACCAGGAGGACGATCCAGGTGAACGGCGCCATGAAGAGGCCGCTCAATTCCCGGCGGGCGACGACGAGGGTGCCGATCATGACGCGCTCTCCCCGTCTCCGTCCCCGTCCGACGGCTCAGGCTCACCGCTCACCGCCTCGGGCGGCGCGTCCACCGAGACCGGCTTCGACAGATCACGCGAGGCGCCCCGGTCGAACGGGTTGAGGCTGTAGATGATCTTCGAGCCGGCGTTGCCGGGCGTCCCGAGGGGCGGCGCCGAGGACTCGGCTGGACCCGACGACAGCTCGAGGCCCGCTGCCAGTACCGGCGCGGCTGCGGGCAGGTCCACCGGCTCCGCCTCGAGCATCGGCGAGGGCGCAGCAGCAGCCCCTGAGGACGCGGGCCCATCCAGGTCCTCGAGACCCCGCCCGGTCACGAGCCGCGTGAACAGCTGCTCAAGCGTCGGGCGCTGCCAGGAGAGCTCACGCAGGGCCCAGGTCTGGGTCATCGCGAGGGCGCCGATGTCCTCCCGCAGGTCGCCCTCTCCGCGCACCTGGAAGGACTGGTGAATTCCGACTCGGTCCCCCGTGGCCACGGAGTCGACGCCGGGGAGCGACCCGATCAGGGTGGCCATGTCCTCCGCTGACGCCGCGCCCATGACCTCCACCGCCACGTGGCCCCCCCCACCGAGGGAGGCCGCGAGCTCGGCCGGCTTGCCGTCCGCGACCTTCCGGCCCTCGTGCAGGATGATCACCCTCGGCGCCACCGACTCCACCTCCGCGAGGATGTGAGAGGAGAGCAGCACCGTCCGGTCATCCGCGAGGGAGTGGATCAGGTCACGCACCTCGCCGCGCTGAATCGGATCCAGCCCGCTGGTCGGCTCGTCCAGGACGAGGACCTCCGGGTCCGGGAGCAACGCCACGGCGAGGCCGACTCGCTGCTTCAGCCCGCGGGACAAGGTCCCCACCAATTGCTTCCCTCGGTCCTGCACTCCGACCCGCTCGAGGACCTCCGGGATGCGCCTGCGCATGACCTGGCGCTCCATGCGATGGAGCCGCCCCTGGAAGCGCATCATCTCCTCGACGCGCAGCTCCGGGTAGAGCGGCACGGACTCGGGCAGATACCCGATGGACCGGCGCACCCCCATGGAGTCCCGCTGGACGTCGTGCCCGGCGACCACGAGGCGCTCGGCCTTCGTCGCCGCGAGGTAGCCCGCCAGGATCCGTATGGTCGTGGTCTTACCCGCACCATTAGGACCGAGGAAGCCCACGACCTCTCCGCGCCCGACCTCGAAGCTGAGGTCGTCGACAGCGAGCAGCGAGCCATACCGGCGCGTCAGGTGAGCCACTTCGATCATGGATGGAGTCGTTTGCTAGGGGGCGAGGAGGGCGGGTGCTCGATTCGCCCCGCATCTGAAGGCTCGGCGATGGTCCGAGCCTCTCCGGGGGGCGATCTTCGGGGCGCAAGGGTAGTCGCGGAGCGCCTCGTTACAAACCGTGTGCCGCGCCGAATCGCGCCCTCCGTGTACGGTGTGCACTCAAGCCCCCTCTCCCGCCCCCCCTACCCATATGCAACGACGCCACTTCCTCCGAGGAGCCGCCGCCGCCGCCGCGACCGCCGCCGTCCCGTCCGCCTTCGCCTCCGCCCTCGGGACCGAGCGAGTCAGCACGTCCGGCACTGTGCGGAAGGGCGCAGACTTCGGCCTGCGATATGCCCCCCACTTCGGGATGTTCCGCGCCCACGCGGGGGATGACCTGGTGGACCAGCTGAGGTTCATGCGGGACGAGGGCTTCACGGCCCTCGAGGACAACGGCATGAAGGGCCGAGATGACGCGACCCAGGACCGCATCGCGGCAGCCATGACCGAGCTCGACATGGCCATGGGCGTCTTCGTCGCCCACGTGGACATGCGCACCCCCACCTTCGTGGAGCCGCCCGCCAAGGCTCGCGAGCGAATCGAGGCCGACATGAAGCGCTCCGTCGAGGTGGCCAAGCGCGTGAACGCCAAGTGGTGCACGGTGGTCCCCGGCGCCATGAAGCGCAACGTCCCCCACGAGTACCAGATGGCCAACGCCATCGACAACCTGCGCTTCGCCGCCGAGATCCTCGAGCCCGCCGGCCTCGTCGCCGTCCTCGAGCCCCTCAACCCCTGGCGAGATCACCCCGGGCTCATGCTCCGCGGCATGCCCCAGGCCTACATGATCTGCCGCGCGGTCGACTCGCCCTCGGTCAAGATCCTCGACGACCTCTACCACCAGCAGATCACCGAGGGGAACCTCATCCCCAACCTCGACCGCTCCTGGAGCGAGATCGCCTACATCCAGGTCGGCGACAACCCCGGTCGTAAGGAGCCGGGGACCGGTGAGATCGGGTACCGCAACGTCTTCCGCCACCTCAAGAAGAAGGGCTACACCGGCATCGTCGGCATGGAGCATGGCAACGCCTCAGGGGGCAAGGAGGGTGAGCGCGCCGTCATCGACGCCTACATCGACGCGGACCGCTAACCACGGGCGCCCGCGCGGCCCATCCCCCAGCGAGCGCCCCAGCCAGCCAAACCAACGACACGCCCCCGATGAGCAACTCTGAAATCGACGGACTGAAGCAGGAGATCGCGGCCCTCCGCGATGAACTCCACCGGGCTCGACAGCAGGCGGCCAACAGCTACTACTTCTCCTCCGACGCAGAGCACGACCTCTCCGGCGAGGCGCGAATGCCCGACGCCGGGCTACCCGCGAAGACGGTCAAGACCCTGATCGAGAACGCGCACGCCCTCGACTTCGACCAGAAGCTGAACACGTCCTCGTACGTGAACGTGAGCTTCGAGCCAGAGGAAGAGGAGGTCGCGCTCATGGGGCTGCAGGTGAACCTCGCGGATCAGACGGTCTACCCGAAGTCGTACGCGATCCACGACTCGGTCGTGAACATGATCGCGAGCCTCTGGAACTGCCCCAAGCCGGATGACTTCGAGGAGTACGGGGTCTACCCCGGCGCCGGCACCGTGGGCTCCACGGAGGCCTGCCTGCTCGCCGGGCTCGCCCTCAAGTTCCGCTGGCGCGCCTGGTACCAGCGGCGTCACGGCCTGAGCGACGACGAGGTCCGGGCGCTGCGACCGAACGTGGTGATCTCGACCTGCTACCAGGCCGCCTGGGAGAAGCTCTTCAAGTACCTCGACATCGAGCCCCGGCTCGTGGAGCCGTCACGAGACACCTTCAAGCTGGACCCCGAGGGCGTGCGGGGCGCCATCGACGAGAAGACCATGGCGGTGGTCTGCATCATGGGCAACCACTACGGCGGTCAGTACGACCCGGTGTGGGACGTGGACGAGGTCGTCACGGAGCTCAACAGCGCCAACGACTGGCAGGTCGGCATCCACGTCGACGCCGCCTCCGGCGGGTTCATCGCGCCCTTCCAGGACGACCTGCCCCCGTGGGACTTCCGCCTCAACAACGTCCTGTCGATCTCGTCGAGCGGACACAAGTACGGGGAGTCCTGCTGCGGCACCGGCTGGGTCGTGTGGCGTGAGCGCCGTGACCTCAGCGAGCACGTGGCGATCTCCGTGACGTACCTCGGCGGCAAGGCCGACTCCTACACGCTCAACTTCTCCCGACCCGCCAGCGGCGTCTACGTGCAGTTCTACAAGCTGCTCCGCTTCGGCCTCGCGGGGTACCGCCAGTGCGAGCAGAACATGATGCGCAACGCCAGCTTCCTCAGGGAGGGCCTGCGCGCCATGCAACACGAGGGCAAGCCGCGCTTCGTCCTCCTTGACGATGGTGACCAGCACTGCCTCCCCGTGGTCACCGCGATGCTGAACCCCGACGCGGGGTTCACCTACGACGACATCGA
>JAQWJQ010000038.1 GCA_029248265.1 Planctomycetota bacterium | reverse complement strand
CCCTCGAGCTCGTCAAGGTCGAGGACTCGGCGGCGATCGTGCGCGCCGCGTCGAACCCCGCGACCCTCGTCCCCAGGTGGTTTGGCGGGAGGATGCCGCTCTCGAGCGAGCTCGCCGAGGCCGTGCGCCGCGCCCTCTCCGGAATCAAGCGCACGCTCGAGACCGGCGAGTCCTCTGGGTCGCCAGAGCTCGACGGCGTGGCCCCGCTCTTCGCGCGCCAGGCGCAGGTCTCTCGAATTCCCGAGCCGAGCGAGCTGCTGATCGAGCGCGTCCGAACTCGAGATGGCGACCACGCCTTCCTCTACCCCTTGGAAGGCCGGCTCGTTCATGAGGGGCTGGCGGCACTCCTCGCATGGCGCGCAACGCGCGCCGCGCGGGTGACGGTCACCCAGTCGGTGAACGACTGGGGGCTGGAGTTGGTGGCCCGGACCGAGCTCCCGGTGGGGGATGGAGAGTGGCGAGAGTTGCTCTCTCCGGAGGGGCTCCTGGAGGACCTGCTCTCGTGCCTCGATGGCTCGGGGCTCGCGCGACGGCACTTCCGCGAGATCGCTCGGGTGGCGGGCCTGGTGCAGCAGGGGCTGCCGGGCGCGCGGAAGGGCCAGCGCCAGCTTCAGGCGTCCGCCGGGCTGGTGTTCGATGTCCTGACGGAACACGACCCGGACAACCTCCTGCTCGAGCAAGCGCGTCGGGAAGTGATGGAGCGGACCCTGGAGTTCTCGCGCTTGCGTGCGGGACTCGAGCAGCTACGTGGAAGGGCGATCCGGGTGGAGCGGCCCACCTCCCTCACGCCGTTGGGCTTTCCCCTCTGGGCGGAGCGCGTGCGTGAGCGCACCTCGTCCGAGTCCTGGGAGGACCGCGTGCGGCAGATGGCGGACAGACTCCAGGCCAGGGGGGCGCAGCCGTGACGGACCTCCAGATCCAACTCGGCGGAGCCGACCTGGTGCTGTGTCCCGAGCGCGCGGCCTACCGGGCGCCGCGGCATGAGCTGCTCCTCGCGGATGTCCACATTGGCAAGGCGGCCGCCTTTCGGCGGGCCGGGCGGCCCATGCCGCCGGGGACGACGCGGCGAGAACTGGAGCGCATCGATGCTCTCGTCTCTCGTCTCGGCGCCCGTCGGCTGACGCTCCTCGGCGACCTCTTCCATGACGAGGTCGAGCCTGAGAGTCCCACGGCGAGGACCTTTCAAGCCTGGCTCAGGGCCCAGCGGGGCCTCGAGGTGAACCTGGTCCGGGGCAACCACGACCGCCACGCCGTGGAGCTCATCGAACACCTGAACCTGCCAGCGGTGGAGGAACCCGTGACCTCCGAGGGCCTGATCTATCGGCACCACCCCGGTGGCGCTGGCCCGTACGTGGCCGGCCACGTTCACCCTGGGGCGCGGCTCATGGATCGAACGGATTGCGCGCGCTTGCCCGTCTTCTGGGCCAGAGCGGAGGGGCTCGTCTTGCCGGCCTTCGGCCAGTTCACCGGGCTCCAGGTCGTGGCTCCGTCGGCCACGGACCGGCTCTACGCCGTGACGCCCTCCGCCGTGCTTCAGGTGCCGCTCGGGCTCTGCCGCTAGCGGTCTCCCTCGACGGAGTAGGCGCGGAGGACGAGAGGGCGGACCTTCGCCGTCCACGCGGCGTAGCCCTCGGCGTTCAGGTGGAGGCGGTCCTCCACGAACCAGCGCGCGTCGGGCTTCCCGTCGGCGTCGAGGAGCTGACTCGCGGTGTCGACGAAGTGGAGGTCGTCGTCCAGCTCGCAGCGCTCCTGAATCAGGCGGTTCGCCTCGAGGACGGCGGTGAGGTGCTCCGCCCTGCTAGGCGTCGGGCTGATGGCGATGTAGATGAGGGGGGCGTCACACCCGAGCGTCCGGAGGCGCGCGACCAGCTCATCAAACCGTCGGGCGACCCACGCGGCGGGGCGTGGGGACGCCCCCTTGATGTCGTTGGTGCCGGTGAAGGCGACCACCAGAGAGGGGTCGTACTTGGTGATGAGGCGGTCGGCCCAGTAGACCGTGTCGAAGATCTTCGAGCCGCCATAGCCGCGGTTGAGGGTCGGGACAGGCGCCATGTCCTCTGCCAGGGAGTCCCAGAGCCGGATGCTCGAGCTGCCCACGAAGACCACCGGCGACCGGGTGGGCGCGGACTGGGCGTCCTGCGCCTCGAAGGCTTCGAGCGCATCGAGCCAGCGGTGGGGGTCCTCACCCTCCAGGATGGTCGGGGCCGGCGGAGGGGCGAGCGCAGCGACCTGGCAGCCAGCCAAGGCGGCGGCCGCGAGGGTGAGGACGAGCCGTGCCATCAGGCGTCTGGCAGGCAGAGGCAGCTCGAGGTGACGGGGCGATCTGCGCCCTTCCAGGCGGCCTCGTATCGGGCCTGAGCGTCGTCCGCTGCGTTCAGCTTGCCCTGGGCGCGGAGCGCGCGGGACAGGCCCAGAAGGGACCACCCGTTGCCGGGCCACTTCGCGAGGTCCTCGAGGTACACCGCCTCGGCCTCTGCGGGTCGACCCGCCTTCAGGAGCACGGCGCCGAGGGTGTGGCGCGTGGGTTGGAGCCACTGGGGGGGCTCCCCGTAGCTGAGGGAGTCCTCGACCTCCACGGCCTCCTTGAGGGCGGCGATCGCCTCTTTCCACTGGCCGCGCTGGAGCGCGATCTCTCCCTGAATGAAGTGTTCGCTGACCTCGAGAATCCGACGGGTCGCGTCGTCCCCTGACATCTGGTCCTCGGGGAAGGCCGCCCGGGCGGCGCAGAAGAGCGCCTGCTCTGCCTCGGCGTTCTCGAAGTCCTTCTTCGCGGCGTAGGCGATGGCTCGGTGGGCGCGCCAGATCGCGTTGGTGATGGGGAGGACCTCGGGCGGCGCGGGCTCGGCGAGGATGGCATCCCAACGCCCGAAGCGCTTCTGCACGTCATAGACAGAGGTCATCCACAGGTCGATGAAGTCGGCGACGGCGGGGAGCATTGGCCCAGGGACGCCGGGGAGCATGGAGCGAGCGGCCTCCATGGCCTCCGTCTCCTGGCCGACCATCATCGCGGAGTAGGCGAGCATGTGGGCGTTGTGCACGATGTACATGTGCTGGATGCCCTGTTGCGGGGAGCGCTCGAGGTAGGTCGAGTCACGCCGCATGGCGGCGCGGTTCTGAACGATCGACTTCTCCCAGTCGCCGGTCTGCACGTAGATGTGCGACGGCATGTGGTTCATGTGCCCCGACACCGGGATCTGGTTTCGAAGCCGGTCGGCGGCCCCGAGCGCGCGCTCAGGCTCAAGGCTCGGCTCGACGGCGTGGATGTAGAGGTGGTTCGCACCCGGGTTGTCAGGGTGCATCTCGATCACGGTCTCGAGGGCGGCGGTGATCTTCCCGGTGTCCGCCTCCGGCAGGCGGTCGATGCTGTAGAGCTTCCAGGGGCGCAGGACCATGAGCGACTCCCCATACAGGGTCCCGACCTCGGGGTCCTCGGGGAAGCGAGTGAGGAGCTGTTCCATCGCCGCGGCGTATGCCTCGTTGAGGCCGGTGCGGTCCTCCGGCCACGGGAAGGCGTAGCGCGCAGCGAGCGCCTCGATCAAGCCCCGCTCCACCGGGCTCGCGTTCGCGGCGCGGGCCTCCGCTTCCTTCAGCGCGGACCACGCGGCGCCTGAGCGCTCATCGGTCATGACCGGGTCGTTGTAGTTGGGCCCCTCGCAGAGCGCGATACCCCACCAGGCCATGGCGCACTCAGGGTCCAACTCTGCGGCCTTGGCGAAGGAGCGAATAGCCTCGTCGTGGTTGAAGCTGTAGGTCCACGCGAGCCCCTGATCGAAGTACCACTGGGCGTCCGCAGAGGAGGTCGTGACGGCTCGGCGATACGGGCCGATCTCCTCGAAGCGTTGGGCCTTGGGGGCGTCGATCTCCAGGTGGTCGGAGACCGGCACCTCGAGGGTCGCCGAGCGGCCCCCGCTGGTCTGACAGGCGGCGAGAAGGACGGGCGCGGCGAGGATCAGGGAACACTTCATCATGCTCTGGAGAAGGGGGTGGTGGCAGGGCGGGCCAGCACACCGTACTCCCTCGAATCCGCGCGCGACGAGTCGGATTCGTGCTTCCCTGTGGACCTCTCGGGGTGGTGCTCCTTCCGAGTTCGGGATGCTCGCCGCTGGCTCACCGGTGCTGCGGGGTCTCCCAGAGGACGCTGAGCCGGCGACGCTCAGGGGCGGCTTGGATAGCGGACCGCTGCCTCGAGGGCTGCGGCCAAGTTCGCGAGCAATAAGCCTGGACCCTGGGTTGTCCCCAGAAGCACCGGGCAGAGCGCCAGGAAGAGGAAACCCTCGAGCAGCCGCCCTTGCAGGAGCTGCCCGGCCCCGGGGAGGATCAGCGAGGCGAGCGTCGTCACCGCGCGCTCGGTCCGTGATGCCTGGGCCTCGAGCCCCCTGAGGCTCTGGCTCAGCGGAGGCGTCGGCCGGCTCGATCCGGTCGGTGTCGGCGCGGATGCGGAGGGGGTCACGGGCATTGGTTTCCGCCCCAGTTGGCCAAGAGTATCCCTTGGTCCGCGCCGTTCACTTGGCCATCGCGGTTGAGGTCCGCGATGGCGGAGGCCGAGCCCCACGCTGCCATCAACAGGCCCAGGTCAGCGCCGTTGACGCGGTCATCGTGGTTCAGGTCGCCAGGGATCGCCGAGGGCGAGGGAGGGACCGGTTGGGTCAGGGTGACGTCCCAGTATTCCGTGCAGAGGAATAGCGCGTTCCCGTCGGACCCGGGAGGGGCGACCGTATCGACCCGCTCGCGGTCGTTGCTCGAAGGTTGATCGGCGGCGGCCTCGTCGAGGAAGGGCAGGTCCTCCCAGTAGACCTCGGCTGATTGGAAGCTGAGGAGGGGGTCCTGGACTGCCGACTGGAATTCGCAGTTGGTTCCAGCGGGGCCGTAGACGCAGGCCGGATCCGAGCTGGTGACGGCTCGGAGTCGGAGGTCATCGAGGACCACGCTGGAGAAGGTGGCGTGTGGCGCACACGGGCGGCTGTGGAGGGCTTGAAGCTGGAACTCGAAGCGGAGGTCCGCCAGGTCCAACTCGGCGCCGAGGTCGAGGTCGACCTCCACGGTCCGCCAGCCCAGGCTTCGCTCGGAGGGGGCCAGGTCGGTCCTCGGATAAGTCGCCGGCGTCCACAGGGTCTGTGGGGTCTCCCAGTCCATTGGATCGTGGACGATATCCGTGGGGAGGAACTCCTCCGTGGTGTCAGCCACGGGAGAGCCGTTCAGGTCGTACGCCGCCAGTCGAACCTCAAGGCAGGGGAAGGCCTCACCAAAGGTGGCGGCGATGTAGTCCAAGCGAAGGGCGACGTGCTGCGTCCTTGAGGGCTGGGCGAGTCGGATGTCGGTCTGGCCGACCGTCGCGGAGGGGGCGCTTGTCTCGAGACGCTCGAAGGGGTCCTGGCTGTGGTCGATGAGGGCCTGGTTGAGTGGCAGCGTCAGGCCCCCTAGCAGCGCGGCGAGAGCGTCACCTCCGTCGGGGAGCGTGCTACCGAAGGCGAGGGCCGTCCGCTCCTCCCCTGTGTGCGACAGGATGCTGACCCTTTGATAGGTGTTGGTGAAGAACGTCTGCGTGAGCGTGCCGGCAGCGGTTCTCGAGGCCATTCCGGTGGACTCGAGCGCGAGCCAGCCGGGAGCCGTACTGGCGAAGCTCGGGTTGGCGACGTTGCAAGATTGCGCAGTGGAGGGACTCGCGCAGACAAGTAGCGCGGTGACAGCGAGGAGCGGGGTCCGCATGGCGGTGTTGTGGGCAGAGAAAGAGGCTGAGTGGGTCGAGAGAGAGGTCGAGCGGCTCACAGGAAGTCGACCTCGATGGCCGAGGTGAAGTTGGAGGTCGTGACGCCTGCGACGGCGTCGCGGTACCAGGCCTGAAAGCTCCAGGTGTCGCCGGGCTGCACCGCGACGAGGCCCGTGGGGGTCGGGACCTGCGCCAGGTCGACGGTGAGGGACCAGGCGCCGGAGCTGTCTGCCTGCTGGATCTGACCGGGGCCCACGAAGCGCCCGATGGAGCCGCCGAGGCAGAGGTCTCCCTGGCTCCCGCCCGGGTTGGGGATGAAGCCGCGGCTCTGACTGACGAGCGCGAAGCCGAAGCTCGAGCTGGGGAGCTGCGAGGCGATCAGGGTGAAGTCCTGGCTCGCAACGGCGGTGGACCCGAGGGCCGAGAGGCTCGCGGCGGCGCCGGTGGAGTTCACCGCGGCGGGATTGCAGAAGCGCTCACCGAGCTCCACTGAGCCGCCCCAGGCCGTGGTGTACAGGTTGTCCGCCGTGAGCGGAAGGATCGCCTCGGTGAGGATGCTCCCGGTCACCGTCGATCCGACGATGACGCGCGGAGGGTCGTAGGCCGTGACCGCGAAGCGCGCGCCAGACGGGTCCACTGACGCACCATCCATGTCGTTGGTGGCCATGCCGTAGAGCGAGAACGTCCACTGATCCGGGGTCCCCGAGTGGTCGACCCGCCCGAACCAGCCGTCCTGGCTGATGTTGTTGGAGCCCAGCCCGGTCACGATGGCCGCGTCGACGCCAGGGATCGGGGCGATGGAGCTTCCGACGGCATAGGGGAAGAAGAAGTGCTGCGTCCCAGGGACGACCGGATCGGCGTCGAGCCAGGTCGAAGTGAGCCGGTCATAGCAGGGCATATAGGTCCCGTCGATGCCCCCCAGGTACGGGATCGCGTAGCGGCCGTCCGTGGAGAAGGTCGCGCCCGCGCCGAAGGCGAAGGGGATGTTCGCGGTGGGAAAGGAAGGCGCCGGCTGGAGGAAGGTCGCGGAGGAGGGGTCGACATCCACCAGGGTGACGCTGCCCCCGAAGATGATGGGCGCGCTCACGACCACGTCCGCCGCCTCGGAGTACGCCCAGCGCTCGCCGCCTCCGATGGTCCCACTCGCTGTGACCGTCCCGTAGGTCCCCGAGGCGGGGTCGGCGTCGATGATGTTGAGCGCGTAGCCCGAGCTGCCACTGGCGACGGTCAGCAGGCGCGCCCGGCCGGAGTCGAAGGCGAGCCCGTAGGCCGAGCCGCCGACGCCCGTCTCGAATTCGGTGGTCGAGAAGGGGGACACCGAGCCGGCCTCTGTGGCGACGACGCGCTGGGGGAGCGAGGTGGACACCAGCAGGCGACCGGAAATCGGGCTGTACAAGGCGGCGGTCACGTTGTCGCTCAAGCTGCTGTTGCCCTGGTCGAGGAGGGCCCCTGAGTCGCCGTCCACCAGGTACCAGGGGTCCGAAGATCCTCCCACGGACGACCCCACGAAGACGGGGATCTGGGCCGTGGCGGAGGTGGCGAGCGCGAGTGAGGCGAGGGGGAGAGTGAGATTCATGGCCGGGGTCGGGTTTTCCGTCAGTTGCGGGCAGGGGGTACTCCAAGCTGTACTCCCTCTGTTCCCCCCTCAATGCGGAGGGATGACGCCGACCGGCTACCGAATCTTCGAATTCATGTTCCGGGCGGCTCCTGGGCCTCGCCGTGGGGCCCTGACCTTGCCCCGGGGAGAGCGGTGGATGCAGATGCCTGACGACGAGAGCCCGAACCCGACCAGCGTCAATCAACTGCTCGAGAGGGCCCGCGCCGGGGACCCGGGTGCGGCCCAGGAGCTCATGCCGATCGTCTACGGGGAGCTCCGGTCGCTGGCCGCCGGCCAGATGAGATCCGAGCGCAAGGACATCACGCTCCAGCCGACGGCCCTGGTGCACGAGGCCTGGCTACGCCTCGCGGGCTCTGACATGGCGTTCGAGAATCGAGCCCACTTCTTCGGCGCGGCGGCACGCGCCATGCGGCGGGTGCTCATTGACCACGCCCGGCGTATCGATCGAAGCCCCCGCCGCTCGGCTCGCGAGCGGGTGAGCCTCGGCGTGCTGGACCTCAGCGAAGAGGCCGGCGGGGGCGACCTGGTGGACCTGCTCGCCGTGAACGAGGCCCTGGCGCGGCTCGAGGCCCTCGACCCGGCCAAGGCGGACCTCGTGACGCTGCGCTTCATCCTTGGCTGCACCATCGAGGAGACCGCGGTGGCGCTCGGGTGCTCACCTGCCAAGGTCAAGAAGGACTGGAGCTTCGCACGGGCCTGGCTGAGTCGTGAGCTGTCGGGGGACATGGGCCGCGCGGGGTCGGGCGATGGATCCTGACCGCTGGGCCCTCTTGGAACGAGAGTTCCACTCGCTGAGCGGCACCTCGAAGGAGGAGCGCTCGACGCGGCTCAGGGAGTTGGAGGCGCAGGACCCGGCGCTGGCCGCGGAGCTCCGTGGCATGCTCGCGGGCCAGGACGAGGACTCCGTGCAACGGAGCCTCGAGCAGCTGGGGCAGGTCGCCAGCGAGATCGGCCTCGGGGCGCTCGGCCCTGGCGCCGCCGTGGCGGGATTCGAGCTCGGGGAACCGATCGGGGAGGGGGGTATGGGGCAGGTCTTCGAGGCGATCCAGGAGCAGCCACGTCGACGGGTCGCGCTCAAGGTCATGCGGGCGGGCCTCGACTCCTCGCAGATGGCGTCCATGTTCCGCGCCGAGGCGGAGACGCTGGCGCGGCTCGGTCACCCTGCGATCGCGCACGTCTACGCCGCAGGGCTCTTGAGCCGCGGCGACGCGGAGATCCCCTGGTTCGCCATGGAGCTCGTGGACGGCGCCCGACCCGTGACGGAGTACGCGGCCGTGCGCGGGTTGGAGCTCCCCGAGCGGGTGGAGCTGATGGCGAAGATCGCAGACGGACTGCACCACGGGCACCTCCAGGAGGTGATTCACCGGGACGTCAAGCCGAGCAACGTCCTCGTGGGGAAGGACGGCCGCCCCAAGATCATCGACTTCGGTCTGGCCCGGTCGATCTTTGTCCCGAGGACCTTGAAGGAGGGCACCTCCTCCCCCTTGGGGACGCTCGCCTACATGAGCCCGGAGCAGGCCCGCGGGGTGGAGGGGGTGGATCAACGGAGCGACGTCTACTCCCTGGGAGCGCTGGCCTGCGAGGTCTTCACTCGCCGGCGCTTCCGCGACCTGAGCGGCCTCGACCTCGCCGCGTCGATGGAGCACATCGGCTCGCCCGCCGGGGGCGGCGACTCCGGGGCCGGCCTGCCTCCGGACCTGCAAGCGATCCTGGCCCGCGCCACGGCCTACGCTCTGGAGGACCGGTATGCCACAGCGGCGGCCTTCTCCAGGGACCTACGGGCCTTCAACGAGCGGCGCCCGGTCTCGGCGGTCCCGCAGACGGCGGGCTACATGCTCCGGCGCTTTGCGACCAGGAACCCGCTGGTGGTGGGCGCGCTGTTCATGGTGATCCTCTCGCTGTCTGCGGGCTTGATCGCGGCGGCGAGCGGCCTCCGGGCGGCGCGTCGGGCGCAGCTGGACGCCGAGTGGGGCTTGAACTTCTTCCAGTCATGGCTCGCGGACGCCAACCCGGCTCAGGGGGCGACCGGGAAGCTCGAGTTCGGGGAGGCGCTGCTGCTCGCCACCGCACGCCTCGACGAGGCGCCGGCGCCGGAGGCGCTGCGCGCCGACCTCTACCTGTCCCTCGGGAAGTCTCTCCAGGATGCGGGGCGCCCCCGCGAGGCCGAGCACCTCTTGCGGGAGGCCCTGGCCCTGAGTCGCGTCGAGTACGGCGCTGAGGATCCGCGCACCCTGAACGCCATGGTCGAGCTCAGCTACGCCCTGCTGACCCTGGGGTCCTTCGCGGAGGTGGAGGAGCTGACGGAGGCGGCTGAGGCCTCGTACCTGCGACTCAAAGGGAGCGAGTCTCGCGAGAGCCTGCGGGTCGCCCTGCCGCGCGGTCGCGCCCTCTCCGAGGCGGGGCGCTTTGAGGAGTCCATCGTCTACAGCAAGGCGCTGCTGGCGCGGCACCTCGCGTTCTACGGCGAGGACGCTGGCCAGACGATCACGACGAGGCACAACCTGGGGGGGGACCTGCTCAACACGCTCCAGTTCGAGGAGGCCGAGGTGCAGTTCCAGTTGGCCTACGACTGGCGGGTCGCCAACCTTGGCGCCGAGAACCCGCGCACCCTGAGCGCGCTCAAGGGGCTCGGCAACGCCATCGGGAATCGTGGAGACATCGACCGGGGCGCTGCGATCCTCCAGGAGGCCGCGGAGGGGCTCGGGGCGGTCCTCGGGCAGTGGCACCCCCGCGTGTTGCAGGCCAAGCAGGACGCCGCGGCGCTCATGCGACGCGCAGGGCAGATCGACCGCGCGATCGAGTTGAGCCGAGAGGTGCTGCGGGGGCGGGAGGAGCTGGTGGGAGAGGTGCATCCCACGACCCTGAGCGCGAAGCTCAACCTCGCGACGGTGCTGGTCACCCAGGCGCGTGGGATGGAAGGGGAGGAGGCGGCGAGCGTGCGGAGCGAAGCTCTGGCGCTGTTTGCTCAGATCGAGGAGCGGAAGGAGAGCCTCTCAGCACGCCGCCGCTCGATCGTCGCGGCGAACCGCGGGAGCCTGCTGGGGGATGAGCGGCGCTGGAATGAGGCGGCGGACGCCTTCCTCCTGGCCATCGAGAGCGAGGGGTTCACCGAGGGTACGGGGGTCCCCCTCTACCTGCGCGCGCGACGGGCTCACGCTCAGGCCGCGGCGGGCCCGCTCTCCGTCGCTCGGTTCGTGGAATTCGAGCGGCTGCACGCTGAGCTGCGGGCGCAGTTGGGGGCGGAGAACTACTACGTCAAGGCGCTCGACCGCCTCAGGGACTCGCCGGAGTTCGACCTCTTCAGGCGATGACGTCGCGCAGGACCCGCGCGGGCTCGACCCCGGTGAGGCGCAGGTCGAGGCCGCGGAAGTCATAAGAGAGCTGCTCGTGGTCCAGGCCGAGCAGGTGCAGGATCGTGGCGTGGAGGTCGCGCACATGGACCACGTCCTCCACCGCGGCGTAGCCAAGGGGGTCCGTGGCGCCGTAGCGCCGGCCGCCAGGGATGCCCGCGCCGGCCATCAGGTAGGAGAAGCCGCGGATGTGGTGGTCCCGGCCGTCGCCTTGTCCCATTGGGGTCCGCCCGAACTCTCCGCCGAAGAGGATCAGCGTGTCCTCGAGGAGGCCCCGGCGCTTGAGGTCGGTGACGAGCGCGGCGCTTGCCTGGTCGACCTCTTGCGCGGTGATCTCCATGGACCGTTGCACGCCGCCGTGGTGATCCCAGCCCCGGTGGTACACCTGGATGAAGCGCACGCCGCGCTCGGCCATCCGCCGAGCCATGAGGCAGTTGCTGGCATAGGAGCCGTCACGGCCCTCGGTCCCGTAGAGGTCGAGCACCTCCTGGGGCTCCGCCGAGAGGTCGACCAGCTCGGGCACCGCCGCCTGCATGCGAAAGGCGAGCTCGTACTGGGCCGTTCGCGCGGCGGCCTCGGGGTCCTCCGCGCGGCCCGTGCGGCTGCGGTTCAGCCTGGAGATGGCGTCCACGACGTCGCCTTGCCGCGCGCGGTCGACGCCCGCGGGGTTCTGGACATAGAGCACGGGCTCACCGACCGATCGAAGCTCGACTCCCTGGAAGCGAGAGGGGAGGAACCCCGAGTGCCACTGCCGCGCGGCGATGGGCTGGGACTGACCGCCCTTGCCGATGGAGCTCAGCACCACGAAGGCGGGCAGGTTCTCGTTCATCGAACCGAGCCCGTAGTGGATCCAAGAGCCCATGGAGGGGCGGCCGGGGAGCGTCGTGCCGGTGTTGAAGAGCGTGTGCGCCGGGTCGTGATTGATCTGGTCCGTCTCGAGGGAGTTGAGGATGCAGAACTCGTCAATGACGCTGCCGAGGCGCGGGAACTTCTCACAGATGCGGAGCCCGCTCTCGCCGAAGGCGCGGAAGGGGAAGCGCGGTGCGAGGCAGCGGAGCTGGCGCCCCTGAAGCTGCGCGAGTTGCTGCCCCCCCGTGAAGGACTCCGGCATGGGCTGCCCGTCGAGCTTCGAGAGCTCCGGCTTCTCGTCGAAGGTCTCGAGGTGGCTGGGCCCGCCCGCCATGTAGAGGTGGATGACCCGCTTGGCGCGGGGCGCGCCCTGCAGCCGGAGCCCGCCCGGCGCCTGGTGGGTGCCGGCTTGGAGGGACGCGAGCGCCGCCTGCCCGACCCCCGCCGCGGCCCCCGTGAGGAAGGCCCGGCGAGAGAGGTGGGGCCACTGGTAGGGAGAGGAGGGGATGTTCATTCCCGTACGATCGCCTCGTGGAGGTTCAGGGCCACGCGCGCCACGGAGGTCCACGCCGCAAGCTCGGTGGGCGCGAGGGAGGAGTCCGGCGCTGATGCGCCGACGGCGATCAGCGCGGCCGCGTCATCAGGGGCTCGGGCGTAGGCCTCACGGTGTTGCTGGAGGAGGTCGAGGAGCAGCGCTGCCTCAGCGGGCTCAGGGGCGCGCTGCAGGACTCGCTGCCACAGGAGCTCAAGCCGCGCGCCGTCAGCCAGCCCCGCCTCCAGCAGTGTCCGCTGGGCCAGCGCCCGGGCCGCCTCCACGAAGATCGGGTCGTTGAGGAGGGCGAGCGCGGCGAGGGGCGTGTTGGAACGCGGCCGCTCGGAGGTGCACCGCTCGCGGCTCGGCGCGTCGAAGGCGGCGAGGCTCGGGTGAACGAACTGGCGTTGCCAGTGCCCGTAGAGGGCACGCCGGTAGAGGTCGGCGCCCTCGGACGGGCGATAGGTCCGCCGAGGGAAGTTGAGGTGCGACCAGTAGCCCGGCGGCTGATAGGGGCGCACGCTGGGTCCACCGACCTCGAGCTGCAGGAGCCCGCTCGCCGCCAGGGCCGCGTCGCGGATGAACTCCGCGTCGAGGCGGTGCCGAACCTGCTGGCCGAACCAGCGGCCGCGCGCTGGCTCGTGGTCGGCGGTGGAGGAGGCCTGCTGGTAGGTGCTCGAGGTCACGATCTCTCGGATCAGGCACCGCAGGTCCCAGCCGGAGTCCACGAGGCGCTCGGCGAGGTGGTCGAGGAGCTCGGGATGGGTCGGGGTGGCCCCCTGGACCCCGAAGTCATCCAGGGTCTCGACGATCCCGCGCCCCATGAACAGGCGCCAGACCCGGTTCACGAGCACGCGCGCCACGAGGGGGTTGTCCCCGTTGACGAGCCAGCGCGCGAGGTCGAGCCGCGTGAGGCGTTCCCCCTCGCTGGTGAGCGAGCCGAGCGCGGAAGGGACGCCAGGGAGGACCTCCTCGCCCGCCTCATCCATCCAATCCCCGCGCGCGAGGACTCGCGTCACCATGGGCTCGACGGCCCGCGTCTCCATGACCAGGGGGATGGCGGCCTGGACCATGGCGCGCTCCTCCTCCAGGCGCGCCTTCTCCCCGCGCTCCCGGGCGAGCAGGGGGGTCTGCGCGCGGTGCAGGAGGTCGAGGTCCGCCCGGTCTGCCTCTGAGAGCCCGTCGCCCGCGCCACGCAGCAGGTCCCGGAGTCGTGGGGCCAGCGCGGGCTGGTCCGTTGCATCGCCCACCGACAGGCGCCATCGGCCCAGCAGGTGTCGGCCGCCGTGCACCTGCGCGAGCGTGACCTCGACGCGCCCTGCTCCCGTGCCGCCCACAGTCCGCTCCAGGTCGAAGACCGCCTCGCTGGGCGCCCCGTCCTGGTTGCGCATCACCGCCCAGCCGCCGCGACCGAGGGCACCGTCGTGGGCCTTGGTGAGGGGATAGCCGGGCTGCTCGAAGGAGGCCCGTGAGGCCACGATCGGGACGACTTCTCCGTCGACGCGGACCGTCAGCTCGGTCAGGACCATGTTGCCGTTGCTCGCGAGGCCTGGCCCCTGGTTCGGGAGGTCCGGATCGGGGAGGAGCTCGATGCGGATCGCGCGGATCGGCTCGTCGGGCGCGGGGAAGCGCACCGTGAACGTGTCACGGTCATCGCCTTCGGCGCTCGAGCGCAGGGCGCCCTCGGGGCCTCGCTCGAACGTCCTGCCGGCCTCGGAGCTCACCTCCACCTGCGCGGGAGACCGCCAGCGGCTCGCGGCGAGCCCGGCCTCGAAGGAGGCGCGGTCGCTGGTCAGCGCGGGGGAGCTGGCGGAGAGGACCTCGTCCACGGCGCCGAGCGCGGCGGAGAGCTCCTCAAGCTGGCGCTCCTGTTGGGGCGAGGGGACCTGGAACTCCGGCGGGAAGGTGTTGTTGCCGGAGAGGTAGACGCCGACCTGGTCGATGTCAGCGAAGAACGCCCCGAGCTCGTAGAACTCCTTGGTGGAGAACGGGTCGAACTTGTGGTCGTGACACTCCGCGCAGCCGACGGTCGATGCCAGCCAGACCTCCGTCACGTTGCGGACCCGGTCCGCGGTGTAGCGGGCGAGGAACTCCTTGGGTTGTGAGCCACCCTCCCGAGTGATGAGGTTGAGCCGGTTGTAGGCGGCAGCGATGCGCTGCGACCGCCCAGCGTCGGGGAGCAGGTCGCCGGCCAGCTGCTCCACGGTGAACTGGTCGAAGGGCATGTTCGACGCGAAGGCCTCGATGACCCAATCACGGTACGGCGTGACGTTCCACCGGTTGTCCGCGTGGATGCCGGTGGTGTCAGCGAAGCGGACGAGGTCGAACCAGAAGGTCGTGAGCCGCTCGGCGTGTTGGGCCGAGGTGAGGAACTCGTCGACCAACCCCTCCAAGTGCCCCTGCGACGGGTCCTCCATGAAGGCTTCAACCTGTGCACGGGTGGGGGGGAGCCCCAGCAGGTCGAAGGAGAGGCGCCGAGCGAGGCTCCGGGCGTCCGCCCGCGGGGCGGGTCGGAGCCCGGCCTCGGCGAGCCCGTCGAGCACCAGGCGGTCGATCTCGCCCTGGGCCCATCCCGCTCTGGGGGAGGACCTGGGAGCGTCCTCGCTGCTGGGCGCTGCGTGCTGCGCCACGGGGCGATAGGCCCAGTGCTGGTCGTACTGGGCCCCCCCGGCAATCCAGCGTTCCAGGAGCGCGGCCTCCGCCTCCGTGAGGGGCGGGTGCTCGGGGCCGGGGGGCATGGGGTCGATGTCGTCTCGGACACGAACCAGGAGTTCGCTCTCCGCGGGGTCGCGGGTGTCAATGACCCGGCTCCCTCCGCGCTCCTCCACGGCCGAGGCGCGCAGGTCGAGGCGCAGCCCAGCCTCGCGGGCGCCGGCGTCCGGACCGTGGCACGGGAAGCAGCGGTCCGCGAGCAGCGGCCGGATGTCCCGGGTGAAGTCGACGGGGTCCTCGCTGTACGTTGCCGCGGTGAGCAGGAGTGCAGGGAGGAGCGGGGCCATGAGGGGCATCCCCCCAGGGTATCGGCTGGCGGAGATTGCGGTCAGCGAAGGCGGGTGGCGTCAATCCCGTAGCGCTTGACCCGTAGCCCCATCTGGCGCTCGGTGATATCCAGCAGCCGCGCCGCCTTGGCGCGGTTGCCGCGGGTGGAGCGCAGGGCGTCGAGGATCAGCTCTCTCTCCACCCGCTCCACGGCGGCCGCCAGGGTTCCGCGGTCTGCCTGGGGCTCGTCAGCGGCTGGCTGCATGTTGGGGGGGAGGTGGTGGGATCGGATCACGTCTCCCTCGCACTGGAGCATGGCCCTCAGCATGCAGTTCTCCAGCTCTCGGACGTTCCCTGGCCACTGGTAGCCCTTAAGGAGCGCACGGGTCGTGGATGAGAGCCTCGGGGTAGCCAGGTTGTTCTTGCCCGCGTGGACGCCGATGAAGTGCTCGGCGAGGGGGATGACGTCCGCCGTACGCTCGCGCAGCGACGGCACGTGGATCGGGAAGACGTTCAGTCGATAGTAGAGGTCCTCGCGGAACGCGCCGCTCGCCACCTGGTCCTCGACGTCGGCGTTGGTCGCAGCGATCACGCGCACGTCCGTGCTGCGCGTCTTCGCGCTTCCGATCCGTTCGAACTGTCGCTCCTGGAGGAAGCGGAGGAGCAGCACCTGGGTCGTGAGGGGGAACTCACCGATCTCATCCAGGAAGAGCGTGCCGCCGTCGGCGAGCTCGAAGCGCCCTAGGCGCTCCTGAATCGCGCCAGTGAACGCGCCCTTCTCGTGGCCGAAGAGCTCGCTCTCGAGGAGCGTGGGGGGGAGGGCCGCACAGTTGACCTTGATGAAGGGTTTGGTCGCGCGCCCGCTGGAGTAGTGGATCGCTGCCGCCACCAGCTCCTTACCGACGCCGCTCTCCCCGCGGATCAGCACGGTGGCATTGGCGCCGCTCACCCGCGCGATCTGGTCGAAGACCGTGAGCATGGGCTTCGAGTTACCGATGATGTTCTCTGGCCGGTAGCGCTCCTTCAGGGCGTCGCGGAGCCGCTCATTCTCGGCGCGCAGGGAGTCTCGCTCCTCGGCGGCCCGCTGGCGCAGTCGAACGGCCTGGGCGATCATCGACGCCACCGTGGACATGAGCATGGAGACGTGGCTCAGCTCCCCGTGCGGGGTCGACGGGAAGTCCCCGGCGATGGCGCCGACGATCTCGCCGCTCAGCTGGATCGGGATCACGAGCAGGGAGCATGGCTCCGCCTGCGGGCAGACGCCGAGCAGCGGGTGCTTGCCCTGCTCGAGGGGGAGGGTCATCTGCTGTGAGATCTGCACCGCCTCCGAGATGGGGCTCGCATCCACGCGCTCGACCGCGGCCTTGAGCTCCGTGTCCGTCAGCCCCACCGCGGCCTCGATGCGCAGCTCGCCGGAGGTCCGGTGGACCATGGCGACGACGGCGTGCTGGAGGTGGGTGCCCTCCACGAGGGCTGCGAGCACGGGCTCGAGGACCGAGAGCGGCTCCAGGCTCCCGACCAGGATCTGGTTGATCGCGAAGAGCAGCCGGAGGTCGCTCTCCAGGGGTTGGGCGTTCTGAGGCAAAGGGTGAGGCGTGGGTTCGACCACGGGGCGTGGGGAAAGGCATCCTACGTCGATGTCGCCTGGGAGGGTGGAGCCTACGTTTATGTAGGATCAAGGGGCTGTGAAGGGGGTGCTATCCTGCTGCCATAGATGGGCTTAGGGCGGATTCTGTCCGCCGGCACGATGCTTGCTCTTGGAGGGCCCCATGCGCTGCACGCCCAACTTCAGAGGTGCCGTTGCCCCCTCGCTCGTCGGAGCGACAGGGGCCGCTGCTGGGCTGTGTGCCCACGCCGTGTGGGATCTGCGGCCCCGAGCGGCCGACGGGCGGCCGGGAGCCGCTCCGGGCCGGATCTCTGGCTCGCCGGGCGAGGGAGGTGGAGAGGCGAAGGGTTCGATGGGGAATCCAGAGCACGCTACCTCCCTCACCCGGCGGGTCCGATCTCGGGTCCGCCGGCGTTCGCTGTTGCGAGCGGGAGAGAGAGAAATGAGGCGGAGGGTCTCCGTGCAACGGTGACCCATCGCGAACTTGACGTCGACTTCAGGGGGGGCGCAGGGGGTGTTGCTAGCTCCTGCGCCCCTCCATCTCTTCCAGCGCAGCTGCCGACCGCCCACGGTCTCGGAGGGAAGAGGCCGCTCACCCTGACCCGCGCTCGGCTCCTCGCGCGGGCGGCGGTGCGGGGCACGCGCGACCCGGGGGGCCAATGCCAGGAGCGCCGCGACCAGGCCGTCGCTTGACCTGTTGGTCGGGCCTCCGTGGGTCGGTCCGAGCTAGTCTGTGGACCCGGCGTCGGCGGTTTCCATGGCCTCGAGGATGGCGCCTGCGACGGCGCGACCGAGCGTCCGCGAGCCCTCCCGCGTGAAGTGAACATCCTCTGGCTTTTGGAGCTGAACCTCCGAGTGGGAGACGAGGCTGAAGAGGTCATTCACGGGGACGCCCTCCTGTTCCATGATCTCCAGGGCGACCCGGTTGTAGGCGACTGCGTCACCGGGTTCTCGGTAGGGCCTCAACTCGCCGGGGGGGACCGGGGTCGTCGTCGCGAAGACGAGTCGGGCGCCGGAGGCTCCGAGGGCGCGGGTGATCGCGAGCAGCTGGCGCCGGTACCGCTCAGGGCCGGCCTGGTGGGGATCGAGCGGGTCGTTCGAATTTCGGCCAGAGTCCGGGTCCACGCGCTTCATGTCGTGCAGCCCGAAGTTGAAGTGGATCACGTCGAAGGGGGCCCCGTCCATGGCAAGCCAACGCTCGACCGATCGCGCTCCCTTGTTGGTCCCCTCGCAGTTCTCTGGCCTCGGGCTGGCTCCTTCTGCGCGGGTACGCATGGGGCGAGAGACGCTCGCGACCTCGGCGAGGCGCTCCCGCACAAAGGGCGTGTAGCCGATGGAGATCGAGTCCCCGAGGAGGAGGACCCGGGGTGGGGAGGCGGGGTCGCTCGCGCGGTCAGGAGGCAGCGCCACCTCTGATCGGCCCCGGGGAGCGCGGGCGTCGAGGTCGGGCCCGGGCGGGTCGCCGGGCGAGGGGGCAACAGCCGCCCCTGCCACGGGGGCAGGGGGGCCCTGCGGGCCGGCGCAAGCGGCGAGCAGCAGGAGGGCGGCGAGGGCGATGCAGGGGAGTCTGGGGGGGCGCATAAGCCCCATGGGACCGTGTTCCCCCGGGGAGCGCCACCCCGCGCCCCGGAGGGGGCGAAGGGCTCCCCGCTACATGCCGTCGATGATCGCGTTCAGCGCCGCGCTCGGCCGCATGGCCTGATCGCAGGCCTCGTCGCTCGGGTGGAAGTAGCCGCCGATCTCGACGGCTGCCCCCTGGGCCGCGAGGAGCTCGGAGTTGATGGTCGCCTCGGCGTCGGCCAAGGCGGCAGCGATGGGCGCGAAGCGGCTGCGGAGCTCGTCGTCTCCGGTCTGCGCGGCGAGGGCCTCGGCCCAGTAGAGCGCCAGGTAGAAGCTCGAGCCGCGGTTGTCGATCTCGTTCACCTTCCTTGACGGGTAGCGGGAGCT
>JAQWJQ010000036.1 GCA_029248265.1 Planctomycetota bacterium | reverse complement strand
AGCTCCCGGTCTCCATGGCGGACATCGAGGAGGCGGTCATGCGCGTCGAGGCTCGCTGTCAGGGTGAGTATGACCGAGAGGTGCCGAGCTCCGTCATCGGGTCGCTGGTGATGGACGAGCTCCGTCAACTCGACCAGGTCGCGTATGTGCGCTTCGCGAGCGTCTACCGGGAGTTCAAGGACGTGGGGCAGTTCATGTCAGAGCTCGAGACGATCCTTGACGAGGATGTCGAGGGGATCGAAGGCGCGGGGGACGCGCCGGGGGCTCCCGATGCGGGGATGCGGCCGGCCCCTGGTGCGAAGACGGACGCCGGCGGCGAGTCCTGACCGGGTCGCAAGATGTCAGGAGAAGAGGGGCTGTTTGGCTCCGAGGGTTTGGAGTCACAAATCCCGGAGGCCATGGGCGTGTCGCCGGCAAGGCGTCGCGGGAGATGGGCGCTGACTGCCGGGGCCGCCGAGCCCGGCGCGGTCGCCGCACCGTTTGACCCAGGGCGGCTCCGTGCCAGCGTCGAGCGCGCGCGCGTAGCGGCCTCTGAGGGTGACCCGGGGCTGGTGGATGAGGTCGTGGATATCGTGACCTTCACGTTGGCCAGCCAGGGGGGCGGCGGGGTCGCCAGCGTGGTGCCGGGTGAGATTGGCGCGATGGTGGAGCGCACCCTCGTGGAGCTAGGGCAAGCGGGGGTCGCGAGGGAGTTCATCCTCACCCGCGATCGTCGCGCGCGAGCGCGCGCCGCTCACGGGGCCACCGGTGCGCCGGCCGTGGCCGGGGCGAAGCCGCGACTCCCTCTGGTGGAGGGGCGTGGCGGGTCCAAGGCCTTCGATGCCGGGCGCGTGGCAGCGGGGCTCGTGGAGGAGGCCGGCCTCGGCCTCGAGGACGCCGCCCAGGTAGCCGGGCGGGTGGAGGCCTTCCTTGGTGGCGCCTCCCTTCGATCGGTCACGAGCAGCCTGCTGCGAGAGCTGGTCAACCACACCCTGCTGGAGGGAGGCTTCCAGGGCGCGCTCCGTAGGCATGAGGCGGTCGGGCTGCCGCGGCGAGACCTCACCGCAGCGTTTCACCTCGCGAAGGCGCCGGACCTCGCGTCGCCTCCAGGGCCATGCGCCTGGAGCGACAGCGCGGCCCGGCGGGGGTTCTCCCCGAGCTCAGCGTGGGCGATCTCGGAGCGCTGGGTCCTCGAGGATGTGCTCTCTCCTCACGTGGCCGAGGCCCACCGCCGTGCGGACCTGAAGGTCCTGGGCGTGAGGGCGCCTGATCGTCTGCTCACGAGGTCCATCCCGGTGAACTTGCTGGGGGGCCGCGCCGAGTGGACTCGGAGCAGCGCCTTCGGCCTCGTTCGCCGGGTCGGGTTGGCCCTCCAGGACTGCGCCCGTGGGCTCTTCTTGGAGGACCTGGCGGGGGTCCTGGCCGCCGTGGTGGAGCCCGGGGGGGCGGCGTTCGCGCGGCGCGAGGCGGCCGTGGTCGATCTGATCCGCAGCCTTGGCGCGGTGGCAGAGGCCGCGGGTCGCTCCCTCGGGTTGGTCCGGTTCGGCGGGAAGCGCGGCCTCGCGGCCGGCCGGTTGCTTCGCGCGGTGCATGGGGCGGCCTCTGAGGGCGGGGTGGCGGTCCAGCTCTACGCCACGTACGAGGAGGTCGTGGACGCGATCGCCGCAGCACCCCCCGGAGAGGTCCGCGTGCGAACTCAAGGGGCGGTGGAGGACCTCCTCGGCTCCGGGCACCTGGTGCCGGTCTGGGCGGCAGAGGGCGCCCGTTGGGTGGGCCCCGGGTGCACCCGGGGCCGCCGCGACCGCGGGGCCCTGGCCGTGGGGTCCGCTGCCGCCATCAATCTCCCACGCCTGGCGCGGATCGCCGGCCCGTGGCGGGAGGAGCGCTTCCTTCAGCTGCTCCTCGAGCGAGTGGCGACCGCGGTGGAGGCCAGCGGGGCGATGGCGGAGCTACAGGCGGCCGCACGGCACAGCCAGGGCGAGTTGATCTCCTCCAGGATCGTGCATGCGCTCGTCCCTGTTGGCCTCGGCGAGGCGCTCCGGATTCTCGGTGACGGGGTGGCGAAGCCCGAGCAGGGCGCGCAGGTCCTCGGGGTCCTCAGGGATGCGGGGGCGAGGTTGGGTCGAATGGAGGACCTGCAAATCGAGGTCACAGGTGCCTTTCAGCATCCCGCGGCGCAGGCCTTCGCCCTGGCGGATGCCCCGGGGGACGGCCCGATGCAGGCGCGGCTCTTCGATGACTTGCCGCGACCGGAAGTGGAGCGGGTTGAGGTCTACAGCGGGGCGACGCCGGGCCTGTTTGGGGGCGTAGCCCAGGCCTTCGGGGGGGAGCTGGCGAGCGCGGGGGGGCTCGCAGCCCTCCTGGGGACCACCCCCGCGGGGGCGCTCTTCCCTGCCTTGGGGGACGTGAGGCCCGTGGCGCCCCATGAAATCGGGGCCGAGACCGCCCCGTCTCCGGGCGGAGACAGATTCGTCGAAAGTCCCCGATTCGGCCTCTGGGGCCAGTTTCGAGCCCACCGCAGGTCAGGGCCTGTGGGGGGATCCTTGGAGGCTGGGAACTCCCTCTTTTGACGACGGGCCTGATTTGACAGTCTCTCCCGTCGCCCCCTCGCTTCTGCACCTCACGACCTCTCTGCATGCGTCTTAAACGCCTCGAGCTCTTCGGCTTCAAGTCGTTCGCCGACCGGACCGTCATCGACTTCGGGCAGACGACCCTCACCGGGATCGTCGGCCCCAACGGTTGTGGCAAGAGCAATGTCGTGGACGCTGTTCGCTGGGTGCTGGGCGAGACGCGCCCCACGTCCATGCGGGGCTCTGGGATGACGGATGTCATCTTCAAGGGGTCCGCGAGCCGGCCTGGCATGGGGACCGCCGAGGTCACCATGATCCTCGACAATGACGCGGGGGTGCTCGAGGAGCGCGGCCCGGAGATCGCGATCAGCCGTCGGCTCTACGCGAGCGGCGAGGGCGAGTATCTGATCGACGGGCAGCGGGTCCGCCTGAAGGACGTCAAGGACCTCCTCTTTGATACGGGCCTCGGGAGCCGGGGCTACTCGGTCCTTGAGCAGGGGCGCATCGACGCGGTGCTCTCCGCCAACCCCGCCCAGCGTCGCGCGATCTTCGAGGAGGCCGCGGGCATCAGCCGCTACAGGCAGCGCCGGCATGAGACGGAGCTGCGCCTGAAGCGGTGTGAGCAGGACGTGGAGCGGCTGGATGACCTGATGGGGGAGCTCCGCAGTCGCGTGCGCTCCCTGAAGATTCAGGCCACCAAGGCCGAGAAGTACGTGACGGCCAAGGCCGAGTGGACCGAGGGGCGCACCCGCCTCTTGTCGCACCGCCTCCTGGCCGCGGAGGGCACGCTGGAGGTCCTCAAGCCGGCGATCGCCGACCTCGAGGGCGGCGTGGCCACCCTCCGGGAGCGGCGCTCTGAATGCGAGGCGGGCATCGAGGGCCGCGAGGCGGAGAGGAGCGGGGTGGTCGCCGAGCTGGGGACCGTCAGCGCAGAGGTCGCGCAGATCTCCGGTGACCTCCGGGCACTCGAGGAGCGTAAGAGCCAGCTGGCCATGCGGATCGCCTCGTGGACGGCCAGTACGGATGAGGAGACCGAGCGCGCCGCCGCGCTCGGCCAGCAGTTCGAGGAGCGCCAGGAGGAGCTGGCGCGCATCACGAACGAGGTCGATGCCCTTCGGGAGCGGACTCGCGTCGCCGCGGAGCGGGCGAGCAGCCTGACGTCCCAGGGGCGAGAGCTAGGCAAGACCTACCGGCAGCTTCGCGCCGAGGTCGAGGGGCAGAACGAGCGCGTGCTGGACTCGCTCCATCAGCGAACTGCCAGCGAGAACAAGAGCGTTCATCTCCGCGAGGCCATCCCGCCCATGACGGAGCGGCTCGCGCGGGTCACCGAGCGCTTTGAGAGCTCGGAGGGCCAGGTCGGCGAGGTGAGTGCGCGGCTCGAGGCGGCGCACGGAGCGCTGGAGTCGGCGGCCTCTGTCCGCGAGGGCGCGGACGTCGCGCTCGAGCGGGTCCGCGGCGACCTCGGCGCCGGGCGTGAGCAGCTCGAGGCCTCTCGGGCCCAG
>JAQWJQ010000279.1 GCA_029248265.1 Planctomycetota bacterium | reverse complement strand
CACAGCAGGTCATCACGACGAACGCGGACGATCCCCTCTCGGTCTACGCCACCGACCTGGACGGGGACGGGGATGCGGACGTACTCTCCGCGAGCTACCTGGACGGCAAGATTGCGTGGCACGAGAACCTGGGCGGGGGCGCCTTTGGTCCCCAGCAGGTGATCACGCAGAGCCCGACCGGCGCCTACTCTGTCTACGCCACGGACCTGGACGGGGACGGGGACGCGGACGTGCTCTCCGCGGGCTTCGCCGACAACAAGATCGCGTGGTACGAGAACCTGGGCGGGGGCGTCTTTGGTGCCCAGCAGGTGATCACGACGGGCGCCTTCTGTGCCATCTCCGTATTCGCCACCGACCTCGACGGGAACGGAGACGCGGACGTGCAGTCGGCGAGCTGCCTGGACGACAAGATCGCGTGGTACGAGAACCTGGGCGGGGGCGCCTTTGGTCCCCAGCAGGTGATCACAACGAACGCAGATGCTGCCCAATCCGTCTACGCGACCGACCTGGACGGGGACGACGACGGCGACGTGCTGTCTGCGAGCAGAGACGACGACAAGATCGCGTGGTACGAGAACCTGGGCGGGGGCGTCTTTGGTGCCCAGCAGGTGATCACGACGAGCGCGGACGGTGCCTTCTCAGTCTACGCCACGGACCTGGACGGGGACGGGGACGCGGACGTGCTGTCGGCGAGCGGCTTCGACCACAAGATCGCGTGGTACGAGAACCTGGGCGGGGGCGTCTTTGGTGCCCAGCAGGTGATCACCACGAATGCGGACGGTGCCTTCTCGGTCTACGCCACCGACCTGGACGGGGACGGGGACGCGGACGTGCTGTCTGCGAGTGTCAACGACGACAAGATCGCGTGGTACGAGAACCTCATCCCCTTCCAGGATTGCAACGGCAACGGCGTTGCGGACACCGCCGACATCACGAACGGCACCGAGCTCGACTGCAACAGCAACGGTACGCCCGACAGCTGTGAGTTGGCCGGCATCGCTAGCTTTGATAGCGCTGCCCAGACCAACGCCGGACCGCTCGGCGCCCCCTGGGCTGTCGAAGACGCCGATGTCGATCTCGACGGCGACCTGGACCTCGTCGTCGCTGGACGAAGTGGAGGCAGCGTCTACTGGTTCACCAACGACGGCACAGGCCAGTTCGGAGGCGAGACGCTGATCACCAACCAGGCGCCAGGCGTCTTCTCGGTGACCCTGTTCGATGCCGACGGGGATGGGGACGAGGATGTCGTCACCGCGGAGTCCGCAGTGGACACGATCAGCCTCTACCTGAACCTTGGCGGCTCATTCGGCCCCGGCCTGCCCCTGGATACCGCCCTGGATGGCGCCCGCACGGTCCGACATGCGGACATCGACGGCGATGGGGACGAGGACGTCATCGCAGGCTCACTCAACGACGACACGGTGGCTTGGTACCCGAACCTGGGAGGTGGCGCCTTCGGCGCTCGGCAGACCATCACCAGCTCGGCCGATCATGTGCTCTGCGTCGATGCCGCCGACGTGGACGGGGACGGAGACTTCGACGTGATTTCGGCGTCGCGCGACGACAATGCCGTGCGTGTCTTCGAGAACCTCGGCCTCGGCGCGGGCTGGGTGGAGCACCTCGTCGCGTCGGTGAACCAGCCCAGCTTCGTCCGTGCCTCGGACCTCAACGGTGATGGGCAGCTGGACATCGCCTTCACCTCCGTGGCGGACGGCTCACTCGCCTTCGTCGCCAACCAGGGCAGCCTTACCTTCGGCCCCACCGAGATCGTCTCGACCGACTTGCCGCGGGCCTCGAGCCTCACGGTGTCAGATCTGGACCTCGATGGCGACGTCGACCTCGCAGCTTCAGGGTACGGCGAGGGCTCGACCCCGGCAGGCGAGGTCGCGTGGTTCGAGAACCTCGGCGCGGCGACTTTCGGTCCCAAGGTCACCGTGGACACCGGCCTGAACCGGGCGAGCTTCGTCTGCGCCGCCCGGCTCGATGCGGATGGTTATCCGGACCTCGCCGCCGCAGTTTGGACCGGTGATCAGGTTCTCACCTACCGTAACCAGCTCTTCATCCCGACGGCCGAGGACTGCAACGCCAACGGCATCCCGGACGAGTGCGACATTGCCAGTGGCACGGTGACGGACTGCAACGGCGACGGCGTCCCTGACCCTTGTCAGCTGGCCGGCGATCCCACCTTCGATCTCAACGCCAACGGAATCTTCGACTCTTGCGAGTCCATCGGCTTCACCTACTGCTCCCCCGCGGTGTCCAACTCCACGGGGGAGGCCGGTGTCCTGACCGTGATCGGCAACGAGGTCATCTTCCTCAACAACGTCGCGCTGACCGCCCGAGCCCTACCCGCCAACTCCTTCGGCTTCTTCGTCACCTCACAGACCTCGGGCTTCACCCCCAACGTCCCCAACAGTCAGGGAGCGCTCTGCCTGGCCGGCAACGTCGGACGCTTCGTCGGCCCCGGCCAGATCAAGAGCTCCGGCGCCTCCGGCGGCATCCTCCTCGACATCAACCTCAACACCCACCCCACCCCCACCGGCCTGGTCACCGTCCAACCCGGCGAGACCTGGAACTACCAGCTCTGGTACCGCGACGCCGTCGGCGGGCAGACCACCTCCAACTTCACGGACGCGGTGGCGGTGACGTTCCAGTGACCATGGCAGTGGGATAGCAAAGCCATCCCCTTGCCATGTAGCTGCCACTGTCGCTGACAGAACCGCGGCTTCAGGTAGCGGGGCAACGGGGTTCTGTCCGTGGGGTGTCCCCCAGGGAGCCCCAGGGAGGTCAACGACCTTGAGCACTCAGCTGGCAGTGCCCAGGCAACCGGCACTGACGGACCGGTCGCGGCAGAGCATGGTCGGCGTCATGGTCCGTCTCAGGACGCCTCGGGGTGCCGCCCCCCTACCCCGGAAACACAGCGGAACGCGCCCCACGGAGTGGAGCGCGTTCCGCGTTGTGGGGATGGTGGAGGCGGGGGGAGTCGAACCCCCGTCCCGGAATCGCAACCAACCCGGCGTCTACGTGCATAGTCCACCGGCAAAGATCTCACTCAGCAGCCGCCCGCGGACACATTGCTTCTGAGCCAGCCTCGGAAAAGTCTCGTCGCGCGGCCCCGAGGCGCAGCGTTGCGACCAGCCCGCTAATGGCGTCTTCGCCCGGCCACGGGCACTCCGAACGAAGACGGGCAGCGATCAGGCTGCCAGTGCGTAGTTGTTGTCGGCAAATAAGATGCCGTTCCCTGGAGGATGAACGGGGTGACCTGGGATCCCCGGCACGCAACCTGGCAGCGACGGAAACCGGTCGAAACCAGTGCGCCCCCATCCATGTACAGCGCCCCGCCGGGCGCCTGACAAAGGATAGGCCGGAGCGTGCTCGGCCACAACGCACCATCTACCTATCCTCTGCCCATGGACCGGCCTGCACCCTCGAACCGCCCCGGCACGCGTGCGCTCGCGGCCGTGGCCGCCCTGACAGCCTTCCTGCTGGCCAGCGCCCTGTCCTTCTGGCCCTACACGGTGGATGACGCCTTCATCTCGCTCCGTTACGGGCAAAACCTGGTGGCGCACGGGGAGCTGGCCTGGAATCAGGGGGAGGCCGTGGAGGGCTTCTCCAACCCGCTCTGGACGCTCTATGGCGCCATGCTGGTGGCGAGCGGCGCCCCGCCGGTGCTCGGGCTCAAGCTCGGGGGCCTGCTGGCCGCGCTCCTGTGCGTCCCGGCGACGTTCGGCCTTGCCCGCCAGCTCAACCTCGGAACAGGGGCCGGCCTCGTCGCGGCCGCCATCGTGGCGACCAATGCCTCCCTCGCCCTGTGGGCCGTGGCTGGCCTCGAGACCGCGAGCTTCACGCTGCTGCTGGTGCTCATGGCCTGGCGCTTCGAGGTCGAGCAGCAGCGCCCGGCGGCCCGGCCATGGTCGGCAGTGCTCTTCCTCCTGGTCTGGATGAGCCGCCCCGAGGCTCCGGCCTATGCGCTCTATCTGGTCGTCAGGCGCGGCCTGTCCCTGGGCGCCACCCCCCTCGGCCGGAGAGACGCCCTCTGGGTGGCCCTGGCCGCCCTCCCGATCGCGGCGTACGAGGTGGCCGGCTGGCTGCACTACGGCGGGCTCGTGCCTGCGACCCACGCGGCCAAGGTGGGCGGGGGCCCGCGTCTCCTGGAAGCTCTCCTGGACGGTCGGGGTGAGCGCTTCCTCCTCTATCGGTTCTTCTTCCACCAGGGCTGGGGCTTCGCCAGCCTCTGGATCGCGGCCGGGGGGTGCGCCCTCCTGGGCTGGCGCAGGATCCCCGCAGCGGCCTGGTGCATGGGCTTCTCGGGGCTCTTCTTCGTGGCCTACGCCTTCACCGACTGGATGCCGAGGTACCGGTTCCTGGTCCCGCCCCTCCCCTTCCTCGCCATCGGGGCAGCCGCAGGCTTCACCTCCGCCCTCCATGGGGCCCGCGGTCGAGGCCGGGCCTTCGTCGCGCTCGCCGTCGCCGCCGTTCTGCTCGCAGGCTCATGGGGCCAGGCCACGGGCGGGTACGACCGGGCCCACAACCTCGCCCTTGCCGTGGAGCCGAGGGGCGCCTGGCCGGGCCTTCTGGCGCAACGCGCCGGGACCCCATGGGACCCTGGGCGGCAGGAGCTCGACGCGTGGGCCGTACTCGAGCTCACCGCCGCGGACGAGACCATTGCCTGCCCCGACATCGGCTTCATCGGGGCGCTGGCGCAGAATCCGATCTGGGATATCCGCGGGCTGGTCACCCCCACCGCCGCCTCGTTCTTGAACGTGCCAGAGGACGACCCACGCCGCGCCTCCGCGCGAGGTGTGATGCTGGACGAGATGTACGCCGCGGACCCTGCGCTCATTCTCCTGCCCACGCGCCCCCAGGGCATGGCCCCCACCGCGCGCCGCTTCCTCGCGGCGCTGGAGGAAGATGGGCGGGTCCGCGAGGGGTACGTGCGCCGGGACGACCTGCTCCCCTTCCGGGTGGCCTTCGTGCGCAAGGGGCTGGAGGGCGCTGGCAGTGACCGGAAGCAGCGGGTCCTCGAGGCGCTGGGTCGGCTGCCCAGCTATCGAACCGAGCTGGCCGAGGAGCGCGCGCGCGCCTACCGCTGAGAGGAGCGCCATGGAGGAGCTGCGGAGCGGGGTCGCTGAGGAGCCCGCCGGGGCGGGCCCGCGGGCAGCGCGCAGGGATGGTCCCGCGCGCTGGCGCCGCGCCCTCGGCTAGTCCCGGTGGCGGTCGGACTTCATGGCGCGGGCCACTTCCCTGCGGTCGTCCCGCTCGCGCTTGCTCTGGCGCTTGTCGTGCAACTTCTTGCCGCGAGCGAGCCCCACGCGGAGCTTGACGAGCGAGCCGTCCCAGAGCACCTCCAGGGGGATGAGCGTCGTGCCCTTCTCCCGCACGGACTTGCTCCACTTCTCCACCTCACGCTTCTTGGCCAGGAGCACCCGGTCACGGGTGGGCTCATGGTTGTGGACGTTGCCCTGGGCGTACTCCGGAATGTGCATCTGCATGATCCGGAGCTCACCGTTCTTGATGAAGCAGTAGGCCTCCTGCAGGGAGACCCGTCCCGCCCGCAGGCTCTTCACCTCCGTGCCCTGCAGGACGATCCCGACCTCGAGCTCATCGAGGATCAGGTATTCATGGGTGGCGCGCTTGTTGCGGGCAATGGAGCGCCGCTCGCGCGGTCTGGAATCGGCCGCCATGTGGAGGAGTCTACGCCCACGGCTCTCGGAGCGGGCGCCCGGATGCACTAGGCTCCAGCCATGACCAGCCAGGACCCCAGACCGATCCTCGCCGAGGCCCTCCGCCTCGACGGCTCCGACGACCACGTCGAGCTCCGATATCACGCCAAGCGGACCCGCAGCGTCGCCGTGGAGAAGGGCCGCGTGGACCAGGCCAAGCTGAGCGAGCACACGGGGGTCGGCGTGCGGGTGCTCTCCTCGGGGACCTTCGGCTTCGCCTCCACGGACCGCCTCGACGTGGCGTCGGTCCGCGCGGCCATCGAGACGGCCCGGGCGGCCGCGCAGGCCTCCGCGAGCGCGCGCAAGGAGCGACTCACTCCGCCCCCGGCGGCCGATCTGGCGGTCGGGCGCTTTGACGCGCCTGGATATGAGGCGTTGCTGGCCGCCTCGGTCGATGAGCGCATACAGCTGGTCCTCGACCTCGAGGAGCGCGCCCGTGGTCAGAGCCAGCGCATCGTCAGCGCTTCGAGCGGCTATACGGAGTCGTTCGAGGAGAAGGGCATCGTGACCAGCGATGGCGCCAGCGCCTGGACCCGCGTGGCGCGACCCGAGTTGCGGGTCATGACCGTCGCCGAGGCGGACGGAGAGCTCCAGCGGGGCGCGCGCAGCGTGGGCGTGACCGGCGCATGGGACTGCCTCTTCCGCGGGGCCTCCGCGGACGAGCTCGGTGACAGCGCGGCCCATATGGCGGTGGACTTGCTCGGCGCCAGCTATCCGGAGGGCGGTCGGCGCAAGGTGCTCCTCTCCCCGTCGATGGTCGGCCTGTTGACCCACGAGGCCGTCGGGCACACGGTCGAGGCGGACTTCGTTGAGGCCGGGAGCTGCGCGCGGGACCGCATCGGCACCCACGTGGCGTCCGAGCTGGTGACCCTCAAGGACAGCGGCGCGAGCGAGTATGCCGCCGGTGCAGGGGGCACCCTCGATGTGGACGATGAGGGCGTCCACGCGGGGTCAGTGACGGTGATCGAGGATGGCGTCCTCAAGAGCTACCTGCACGACCGTCAGACCGCCCATCGCCACGGCGTGGCGCCCACGGGAAACGCCCGGGCTTGGGAGTACGACGATGAGCCGCTCATTCGGATGCGGAACACCTACATCGCGCCTGGCGAGACCGACCTGGACGAGCTCATCGACGGGATCGACGATGGGCTCATGGTGGACGGTCCGCGCAACGGGCAGGCCGACGCCAACGGCGAGTTCATGTTCGGCACGCTCCAGGCGTGGCCCATCCGGAAGGGCAAGCGCGGCGAGCTGCAGCGCGGGGTCAACCTCTCCGGCATGGCCTTCGAGGTGCTCGCGACCGTGGACGGCGTGAGCCGAGACTTTCGCTGGGACCTCGGGTCCGGCCATTGCGGCAAGGGGCAGCCCGCGAAGGTGGACGCGGGTGGCCCGTGGCTCTCCTGTGAGATCCTGGTCGGGGGGCGCGGTTGATGCCGTCCAGCGACCAACCGACGGCCGAGGCCAACGCCCTTCAGCAGCGTGCTGAACTGGAGCGCCGCGCCGACCTGCTGCTCGAGGCCGCTCGTGCCGCCGGGGCAAAGGAGGCCGAGGTGTGCGCCCGATCGGGTCGCAGCCTCTCGGCGAAGGTGGAGAAGGGCGACCTCGGCCAGGTGCAGTCGGACGAGGGGGCCACCTGCGGGCTGCGGGTCCTCCTCGACGGCCGCCTGGGGTTTGCCTCCACCAATCAGGCGTCCGACGAGGCGCTTCGAACCATGGCGGCCGAGGCGGTCGCCATCGCGCGGCTCAGCCCGCCGGATGAGGCCAACGTGCTGTCGGCCCCCACCTCGGTGGACTCGGCGGCGCTCATGGGCCCGCGGGTGGATCCGACCCTCGCCGCCATCGGGGTCCGCCAGGTCGTCGAGGGGGCCCAGGAGTTGGCGGACACTGCGCTGGCCCACGACCCGCGACTCTCCGTGGATCAGGCGTCCTTCTCCGCCGTCTCAGGCGGGACGCTGGTGGTGAGCACTGCGGGCGTCCGGCAGTTCGACTTCGACGCCGCCCTCAGTCTCAGCCTGATGGCCTTGGCCGTGGACGGCGACGAGACCGGCGGCTTCGACTACCGCGGCGTCGCCGTGCGCCAAAAGGCCGAGCTCTCGACCGAGCTGCGCCGTATTGCCAGCGAGGTCGCGGTGAGCTGCGTGGGGAACCTCGGCGCGCGCGCCGGGCAGACCTACCAGGGCCCCGTGCTCTTCGCTCCGGGCGCGCTCCAGAGCGCCATCCTCCAGCCCCTGCTCGGGAGCGCGTCTGCGATCGCGGTCCAGCGTGGTCGCAGCGCGCTGTCAGGGAAGATCGGTGAGCGGGTGGCCCCTGGCCTGACCGTCGTCGACGACCCAACCGACCGGCGGTCCATCGGGGCCCGCGCCTTCGATCGCGAGGGCCTCGCCGCCCACCGCTTCGACCTCCTCGTGGACGGGGTCCTCCAGGGGTTCATTCATAACGGGTACTCCGCGGCGGTGGGCGGAGCGACCTCCACTGGCCACGCGCAGGGCGGTGCCCGCGGGGTGCCCGGGCTCGGCTTCCACGCGCTCGTGATCGGTCCGAGCTCCAGCGAGGCGCCCGAGGATGAGGCGGCGCTGATGCGAGCCATGGGCAAGGGCCTCTACATCCAGCGCTTCTCTGGCTCCGTGGACCCCGCCTCTGGCGACTTCAGCGGCACGGCCAAGTCGGCCCGTTGGGTCGACGGCGGCGAGGTCCAGCACGCCGTCCAGGAGGTGATGATCAGCGGCAACGCGTTCGAGGTGCTCTCGCGCGGCCTCACGGTGTCGCGGCAGGCGGAGCGGCTCGGTGGGTCGAGCCAGGTCTGCTGGGGGCTCGGTGACGGGATCTCGGTGACGGGATCTCAGTGACGGGATCTCAGTGACGCGCTCACCTTGGCGGGCGCCCCCTGGAGGTCGCCCTGGCCCCTGCGGCTCCTCCCCCATGGATCAGCCCCGTGTTCATGGCGGAGCGCGGGGCCGCCAGGAATGAACCAGCCCCCGCTCGAGGGTCTCGAGCGGGGGCTGGTGCCCGGGGGGGGAGTCGAACCCCCACGCCCTTGCGGGCACATGGACCTGAACCATGCGCGTCTACCAATTCCGCCACCCGGGCGGGTGGTGGCCGGAGAAGTTAGAAGCGCCTCGGTCTGGAGTCAAGCCCAACACCTGGCCAGACCGAGATCCGAGAAGGTTCTCGTGCCCCCCAGGCGCTCCCGCCGAGACGGCTCCCACGAAACGAGGCGACCTGGTCGCGCTCGCGGGAGGCCGCGCGCGCTGGAACCGGGGCCGAGGATGGACCTGAGGGCCCCCTCAGAGACCGTCGCCGCCAGGAGCGCGGTAGACCACCATCGCCCTGGCCCCCATCTCGTCGGGGAGCTCATGCTCGAGGACTGTGTCGAGCTTGAAGCCGAGGCGCTCCGCCTCACGCTCTGCGGCGCGCACCTCGCGGCCCCAGGAGTTCCCCTTGAGCATGACCACGTCCTTCATGGCATGCCGGACCTTCCGGAGGACGCGGACGTTCTCGCGCACCGAGGAGACGGCGCGGATCAGCACGAGGTCGACCCGATGGGTGGCGAGGTAATCCTCCGCTCGCGCGTGCACGACCCGGACGTTCTTCAAGCCGAGCTTCTTCACGGTCTCCTCGAGGAAGCGGGCCTTCTTGCCGATCGATTCGCAGAGGATCATGGAGCAGTCCGGCTCTGCGATCGCCACGGGGATCCCGGGGAAGCCGCCTCCGGAGCCGAGGTCGAGGACCGTGCGAGCCACGAGGGGCACCATTCGGGTGACCCGCCATGAGTCGAGGTAGTGCTTCACTGCGATCTCGGTGGGGTCGAGGATCGCGGTCACGTTCATGGTCCGGTTGGTCTCCAGGAGCAGCCGCGCGTGCTGCGTCATCAGGTCGAGCATGCGCTCGTTGATGTCCTCCTGGCCCGAGAAGGCCTGGTCGAGCGCCTTTCGCATCTTGGCGGCGCTGGGGATCGGCGTGTCCGGATGCTCCACCTCCTCGTCCTCGTCCGAGCCCTTGCGCTTCTTGGACCGCGCCTTTGGCTTCTCGGCGGCCTCGGTGTCGCCCTCCGAGGCCTCTCCGTCCTCCGCCTCCTCGCCGTCTCCGCCCTCTTCCTCAAGCTCACCCTCGAGGTCGTCGTCCTCGAGGTCCAGCGGGGCCCCGGGGAGGTCGTCGGGGATCAACGACTCGTCAAGGGGGTCAAACTCGCCGCCCTCTTCGCCAGGGGGCATGGCATCGCCGGGGGCAGGCAGGCTTTCGTACATCGGTCCGGGAGGGGAAGGAAGCACCGCGACGGCGTTCCCTGGAGCCCTCGAGCGGTGCTCGAGTGTCGCCTGCGGGGCCGGGCCGAGGTTGCCAGGGGAGGAGGTGGCAGGGCAGCAGGGATTCGAACCCCGAACCTACTGATTTGGAATCAGTCGCTCTACCGATTGGAGCTACTGCCCTCCAGGCGGCTGAACTCTAGCCCCGGGACGACCCGCGGGCAACCGGTGGCCGGAGTTCATGCACGCGAGGCCAACTCTGACTAAGATCGCCGCCCGATGAGCCCCCATCACCCCAGAGAAGACGGCGCCCCGCGGCGCGGCGAGACGGAGCGCGGATCCACGAGCCGCGGGAACGGTACGTCTCGGCCCCGTCGGCGCACGCCCCGGCGTCGGCCCCACGGCGACGGCGCCCTGCGCGTCCCGGCCGACAACATTGATCCCGGACTGCTACACCGCGACGCCAAGCGGGCCGTCCAGCGGCTCCAGGCCAACGGTCACGAGGCCTACTTCGTGGGTGGCTGCGTCCGCGACCTGCTGATCGGCCGCCGGCCCAAGGACTTTGACGTGGCCACCAGCGCCCGTCCGTCGGAGATCAGGAGCCTGTTCAGGAACTGCCGGATCATCGGCCGGCGCTTCAAGCTCGCCCACATCTTCTACGGCGATCACATCATCGAGACGGCGACCTTCAGGGCGGCCCCGGGTGAGCAGCCCACGAAGGAGGACGATCTTCTGATCGTCGACGACAACGAGTACGGGACGGCCCAGTCCGACGCAAAGCGTCGCGACTTCACGGTCAACGCCCTCTTCTTGGATCCGAGCAGCCATGAGATCCTCGACCACGTGGGTGGGCTCAAGGACCTCGAGAAGCGCTCTCTCCGCACGATCGGTGACGCCAGCGTCCGCCTCGCAGAGGATCCTGTCCGGATCCTCCGGGCGGTGAAGTTCGCGACTCGCCTCGACCTTGAGATCGACGATCCCACCTGGGACGCCATGTGTGATGTGGCGCCAGACCTCGATAAGGCGGCTGCACCCCGTGTTCTCGAGGAGATCTTCCGGTT
>JAQWJQ010000291.1 GCA_029248265.1 Planctomycetota bacterium | reverse complement strand
AAGAGAGCCTCTCCTCCGACCCGGATGAAGGAGAGGACTCGCGCGTGCAGGCGGAGGGGGCCGACGTGGACCTCTCCTGTGATGAGTGCGGCGCGCCCGTGGTCTGGAGTCCAGGAGACCGCGCGCTGCGCTGCGACCATTGTGGCAGCGTGACCGCGGTCGAGGTGGAGGAGCGGGACGTGGAGGAGCGACCGATGTCGGCGGCCGCCGACGCGGCCCGTGGCCTTGGGGTCGAGGTGCGTGTCCTGGCCTGCGAGGTCTGCCAGGCGCGAGTGACCTTCGATGGGGTCTCGACCTCGCAGGTCTGTCCTTTCTGTGGCTCGCCCGGAGTCCTCGATCAGGCCGCGAGCAGGAACGCGCTGCGGCCGGAGTCTTTGATCCCGCTGGAGGTGGGCCGGGAGCTCGTCGAGGCGAACTTCAAGGCCTGGGTTCGCAAGCTGTGGTTCCGACCGAACGCGCTGAAGCGTGTCACTGCGGAGGACGCCGTCGGTGTCTACGTCCCGGCCTGGGGATTTGACGCGCAGGTGCATGCGAAGTGGACCGCGCAGTCCGGGACCTACTATTGGGTGACGCGGTCGTACACCGTCCGCGTGAACGGCAGGACCCAGCACCGGACGCGTCGTGTGCGGAAGGTGCGCTGGCGGCCCTCGCGTGGTGAGCGGAGGGACTTCCATGACGACGTGCTGGTGTTCGCCTCGAAGGGCGTCGACAGCGAGCTTGCCGATGAGCTCGGCCCGTACTCGACAGGGGAGCTGGTGCCTTATGCCCCGGAGTTCCTCGCCGGTTGGCGCGCGGAGGAGTATCAGATCGACCTGGTGGATGGCTGGGCGCTCGGGCGCGACGTGATCCGCACGCGGCAGAAGGAGCTGTGCGCCCGGGACGTTCCGGGTGATACGCACCGGTACCTGCGAGTGCGGAACCAGTTCTCCGACGTCCGATGGAAGCTGATGCTGCTCCCCATGTGGAGCGTGAGCTATCAGCTCGGAGGGAAGTCCTACGCCGTGCTGGTGCACGGTGAGTCCGGGCGGGTCGCAGGAGAGGCGCCCTTCTCCGGGGTCAAGGTCGGCCTCGCTGTCCTCGCAGTGGCGGCGCTGGTCGCCGTGGCGGTCGTGGTCGGCGGGTCTCCCCGCTGAGGCCGGACGCCGGTCGGAGGGGGTCAGGCGCCTTCGGTCAGGTGATGAGCGAGCGCGTCCTCGAGGCGCCGGAGGTCCGAGGCGGTGTGCTCGCTGGTGACCGCGCACCTCACGACCCCCCCGGCGTCTGCACCGTGATAACGGATCGCCGGGGCGTAGAGGCCCTCCACATGCAAGGCTGCGGAGAGGCGTTGTGCGGCAGCCTCGGACTCGGTCTCGACCCGGAGGACGGGCAGGTAGGTGCCCCGAGAGCCCAGCCCGAGGCGCCGCGCGGTCCGGTGTAGCTGCCCCACGTTGGCGCGCAGGCGCTCGAGGCGCTCGGGCTCCGCGTCGATCACATCCAGGCTCGCGAGCGCCGCGGCGCAGAGCGGCGGCGATAAGGCGGTGGTCCCAGAGAAGCTCGTGGCGCGGCGCCGGACGGCGGCGATGGTGGCCGCCGCCCCGGCGATGAAGCCGCCGCCGCTCCCGAGGGCCTTGGCGAGGGACCCGGTCAGGATGAGGCGAGGGTCCTCGAGCCCGAAGAGCTCCGACACGCCGCGTCCGCTCCGACCTAGGACGCCGACGCCGTGGCTGTCGTCGATCAGGAGCCGCGCCGTGGGCGGGAGGTGCCGGAGCAGCTCCGCCGCCGGCGCCAGGCGGCCGTGCATGGCGAAGGCGCCATCGGTGACGACGAGGGGCCCGGCCTGCTTGTGGAGATCCATGAGCGCGAGGGCATGGGACATGTCCCCCTGGCCGTACCCAAACGCGCGGTAGCCCGCGAGCGCCAGGGCGTCGGTGAGGCTCGGGTGTACATCGTCGTCGTGGAGCGCGATCGGGGCCGGCGCGTCGGCGCTGCTGGCGAGGGCCTGCGCGACGGCGATGTCCGCGAGGTAGCCGTCCGCGACGACGAGCGCGGCCTCGACCCGAAGGAACTCGGCCAGTCGCTGCTCGAGCCGCTCGTGGAGATCGAGGCTGCCCGATGTGTTCCTTGAGGCGAGCCCCGACGCGCCAAACAGGCTGAGCCCCTCGGCGGCGGCAGCCCGAACTCGAGGGTCATGCGCCAGGCCCAGGTAGCCGCACCCGTGGAAGGCCACGAGCTCCACGCCGTCCACGGTCACCGTGGTGGCGCTGGTCGAGGAGAACGCGGGGTGCTCACGCCTCATCGGGGAACCCCTGGTTCCTTCTTGAAGGCGTACGCGACGCCGCCGTTCCGAAACCAAACCTGCTCCATGTCGGCGCGCATGTAGCGGCGGGGGACCACGCCCGGCCAGCTCGCGGCCGGGTCGTTGACCAGGACGACGCCTCCGAGGCCGAGCCCGGTGAGGACGAGCAGGTGCCCGGCCGTCTTCTCGTAGGGGGCGCCTCGCAGTTCGCCAGGTGCGACGCGGATGCTGGCGACCAGGGGGCGGCCAGCGCGGAGGTAGGCTGCGACGCCCTCCCAGGAGGAGAAGCGGAGGAGCTCCCCGCCGACCCCGTGGCTGTAGGCCCCCTGGATGGCGCGATTCCAGTTCCCGTAGATGTCGAAGCTGGGGTCGTGGACCGTGGCGGCCATGGCGCGTGTCGGAACCCGCGCCCCGTGGTATGCGGTCACCATGGCGACGGACGTGGGGCTGCAGATACGGTGCCCGATATCCTCCCCAGCGCTGCGCTGTGACCGGGCAGGGACGCTGAGTTGCACGGGGAGCGGCCAGGGCTCTGCCGCCGCCGCGGTGACCCGCGCATCGAGGAGCCGGCGGTCTGTGAACACGGCGGACGCTCGGATCGCGGCTGGGTCCAGCGGTTGCTCGCCCGCCGGCAGGAAGCGGAGCTGTGCGCGGCACTGCGGGCCGGTGGCCTCCAGGATGTCCACGGCGACCCTGGCCTCGTCGCAGGCCGTCATCACGTCCTCGGCGCGTTCGGGGACACCCCAGTCCCCGATCAAGAGCCAAGGCGTCCAGCGCTCGGAGCCCTCGGGTTGCGTCCGGATCTCGACGGCGAAGGGCTCGGAGCCGGCGACGTTCCAGGAGGGCAAGCACTCGGTGAAGTGCGACGACGGTGTGAGCTCGGCGCTGACGAGCGAGCGACCCGGGCCGCGATCCAGGGTCTCGACGCGGAGCACCTCGTGCAGAGGATCTGAGAGAGGGAGGGCCAGCGGCCCGCTCGCCTCTTGGGGGACGGTCCTCGCGGGCGCCGCGGGCTCAGCGGGCCGCCCGGGCGTGCCGCAGGCCGCGAGGGCCGCGACCGCGACCAGGAGTCTCCTCGGGCATTGGACGGGCATGGCGCCCTTTATACGCTCCACGGGTGAAGCCCTTCCACCTCGCCTCTGCCGGTCCTCTGTCAGGAGCGGCGCCCCTGGGCGCGGCAGGGCTCTCGCTGCTCACGGTGGTGGTGGCGGTCGGGGTCGTGCGGGCGCCAGCGGACGGCCTCGCCATGTTCAGCGGCGCCGCGGCCTGGATGCCGGCCCTGGGTGTGTTGATGGGCGCAGCCGTGGGGGCCTGGGGCGGCGCCGGAAGCTGGGCGGGGAGAGCGGCGAGGGTGGCTGCTGGCGGGGCGGCGCTCCTCGCGGCACTGTGGTTCACGCCTGCCTGGGCGGCGTGGGGGAGCCTTCCATTTCCTGAGTGGGCGGGGGCGGTCCTCGCCGGCCTCTATCTCTCCGGCGCGTCCTTTGCTCCAGCCGAGGGCGTCGCCGGGCCCCTACCGGTCGGCGTCCGGCGCGGGGCGCTGCTGCTCCTCCTCGGCTGGGGGGCGGATGGGGCTGCGGCGGGCTGGGGGATCCTGGAGCCCAGCCCCCCATGGTCCCCAGGGGTGGCCGGGGCCATGCTGGACCTGGCGCCGCGGACGCTCCTCATGGAGAGCGCAGGGGTGGATTGGATGCGTCATCCCATGGTCTACGGGCCGGTGGGCACGGACCGTATCGGTCCGGGAATACGGTCGGTCTACGCGGGCCCGGTTGCAGGGAGCGCCACGCTTTTGGTGGGATGTCTGCTCATGGCAGCCCGGATCGTCGTCGAGAGGCGTCGGCTCCGGCCCTGATCGGCGGGGGCATCCTCCCCGCCGCGGCTCGCCATCCACGCCACCGACTCACAATGACCTCCCGCAAGTTCTTCTGCACGTTCCCCCAGGAGCTCATCAGTGAGCCGCTGATTTCTCACACCCTCGGGGTCAAGTTCGGGGTGGTGCCCAACATCCGAGCAGCGACCATCTCCGACAGCCAGGCCCATGTGGTCGTGGAGATCGAGGGTGAAGCAGACCGCATCGAGGAATCCGTCTCCTACCTCAAGGAGCGGGGCGTGGCGGTCCGTGAGCTGGCAGAGGGTGAAGATCCCCCGAAGGTCTGACGGTCGATGAGGTCGTCGGTTCAGCTTGCCCTCGGTGTCCCGCTGCTCCTGGCGGCGGCCTGCTCGGCGGTCGACCCCTTCAGCGCGATGGAGGACCGCCTGGGTCCCTCCCGCGGTGCGGTGGTGAGCGAGCACCCTTTGGCCACGCGGGCGGGCCTGCGGGTCCTGGAGTCCGGCGGGAACGCCGCCGACGCGGCGGTGGCTGCTGCGCTCACGCTCGCCGTGGTCTATCCCCAGGCAGGGAACCTCGGGGGTGGTGGCTTCGCGGTCTGGGTCCCAGGCGAGGGACCGGCGGAGACGCTCGACTTCCGCGAGGTGGCTCCTGCGGGTTACACGGCCGACCTCTACCTCGATGAGCATGGCGAGGTGGTCCCAGCGCGGTCCCTCCGGACGCCTCTGGCGGTGGGGGTGCCGGGCTCGCCCAAGGGCCTGTTCGAGCTCTACAGGAGCCATGGGTCCCGACGACTCTCGTTCACGCAGGTCTGTGAGACCGCGATCCTGTTGGCGGAGAATGGCTTCCGCGTGGACGCGTGGCTCGCCGCGTCCCTGCGCCGGGGCTCTGTCCGCAAACTCCTCAGCGCGGACCCCGGCGCGGCCGCGCTCTTCTACCCCGGCGGTGAGCCGCTCGCCGAGGGGGCGGTGCTTGTTCAGCCGGCGCTGGCGAAGACCCTGCGCTCCTTCGCGCTGGGGGGCCCGGATGGGTTCTACTCAGGTGACGTCGGGAGGGCGATCGTGGCTGACCTCGCGGAGGCGGATGTCCGGACCGGGGGGGCGGCCGGGGCGAGCCTCATGACGCGTGCCGACCTGCGCGCCTATCGGGCGGTCTGGCGCCCGCCGATCATCGGGCGCTTCGCGGGTCGAGAGGTGATCGGAATGGGGCCGCCCAGCTCCGGCGGCGTGGCCCTGGCGCAGATCCTCGGGATCCTTCAGGGGCTGCCGCTCGAGACTGCGCGCCGCGCGGCGGTCGAGCGGGTGGCCATGGGGGTGAACGAGGAGCCCGCCATGGGGCGGATGGGCCTCCTCGAGGGCGATGAGGCGCTGCCCACGCCTGGTGCCGCGGGGGTCGACGCGCGCGCGCTGCACTGGTGGATTGAGGCGATGCGGTGCGCCTTCGCGGACCGGGCGGCGCACCTCGGGGACCCTGACCATGTGGACGTCCCCGTTGAGGCCTTGCTCTCACCTGGCTGGATCTCCCGGCGCCGCGTTGGCATCGGAGACCAGGCGAACCTGGAGGTCGGGGCCTGGATCCCACCCGTGCCGGACGGTTCGGACGAGACCACCCACCTCTCCGTGGTGGATCGTGAGGGCAACGCCGTCTCCCTGACGACCACCCTCAACGCCAGCTACGGCAGCGGCATCTTTGTCGATGAGGGCGGCTTCTTGCTCAACAACGAGCTGGACGACTTCTCCATTCAAGCTGGGGTCCCGAACATGTACGGGCTCGTCGGGGCGGAGGCCAACCAGCTCGCCCCGGGCCGGCGGCCGCTCTCGAGCATGACCCCCGTGGTCGTCCGCGGCCCAGATGGGCGAGTTGAGATGGCCATCGGCGCTCCGGGAGGGCCGCGTATCATCACCTCTGTCCTGCAGGTGATGCTCCGGGTCCTTGTCTACGGGCAAGACCTCAGCGAGGCCGTGCGCGCACCCCGCCTGCACCAGCAGTGGCGGCCGGAGACCACTCGCTTCGAGGGGACCTTCGACGCGGGGTTGATCGACAGGCTCCGTCGAGAGCATGGGCAGCCGGTCTCCGCCCCGGAGGTCGGGCGCTTCTTTGGATCTGTCCAGGCGATCTTGGTCGCGCCGGATGGGAGTGTGGAGGCGGTCAGTGACCCGCGCCGCGGTGGCGCTGGTGGCGTACAGGGTCGCGGCCTCTCGACGCCGGCGGTCGTGCCCGGCGGGTGAGCCCGCTGGATGAATCCCGCCGGATGAACCCCGCCGGATGAACCTCGCCGGATGAACCCCGCCGGATAAATCCCGCCGTCGCTCGAGCGAGGGCGAGCGCCCACTCAGCCTGAGAGGGACGACGGGGGGGCCGGGCGTCCTGGACGCGGGGCCCCCGCGGAGCAAGTGGGCCGGGCCGAAGCCCGAATCGCCTCAGCCGTCGAGGCCCTCGAGGTCGCTCGGGTCGAACTCGAACTCGTCCTCGAGCTTCTTCTCGGTGTCCGACTTGGCCTCGGCCGAGGCCTCTGACTTGTCGATCCGATCCCAGTGACTCGGGTCAGCGACGACCTTCGCCCAGGAGTCGTAGAGGGCCTTGATGAGCTTGCGGTTGTAGCGGCAGTTCTTCTCGCTGAGGACGCCGTCGTCCGGGGTGCGCCAGTCGAAGGCCTGGGAAGTCTGGCTGCCACGCGCCGCGTTCAAGGCCCGCTGGGCCAGCATCCCCTGCATGTTGTCCTCCGGGTTACCCGGGTCGAGCTTGATCATCTCGTTGAGGATCGCGGGCCACGCCAGCTTGCCCGCCGCTTCGAGTCGGCGGCTGGCGCGGCCGCCCGCTGCGCCGGCGTCCACATCAAAGAACGTCGCGGCGTCCTCTTGCAGCTTGGTCCACTCCTCGGCGGTGGCGCCGACGGGCATGCCAAACGGCTCCAGGGTCGACAGGTCCACGTCTGTGGGCGCCGCCGGCTCTGGCTTGGTCGACGGCTCGGGATCCGCCGCTGCGTCAGCCGCTGCGTCGTCCGGCGTGTCGGCATTCGCGTCGGTGGAGGGGGCCGCCTCGGGGGTGGTCTCCGCGGGGGTGTCCGCGGGGGCGTCCGCGGGGGCGTCCGCGGGGGTGCCTGCAGCGTCCTCTCCGGCGGGGGCAGCCGCCGTCTCTTCCGGGCTCTCGTCACTGCCGCCCAGGACCATGAAGGCGCCGATTGCGGCGGCTAGCAGGAGACCTGCGGTGGCGATCAGCGGGACGGGAGACTTCTTTTTCTTGGGGCGCTCGCGGCGTGAGCGCTTGCTCGTGCGCTCGCACTCACCGTCGTCGCTGTCCCCGCCGCGCTTCGCGGTGGTTCGAGGGGTGGACCGACCCCCGCTGGAGCGGGCGGTGCCTCGGCTGGGACGCGCCGCGGCCTTGGCGGCGGACTTCTTGGGGGCGACCTCGGCTGCGGGCTCCGCCGCGCCGTCGGCCTGGGCGGCCGCACGCTTACGAGCGAGGATCTGCTCGCGCATGGAGGGGCCTTCGCCCTTCTTCTTCGGGGTCTTGCGCGGGATCGGCTTGGGGTCGTTCTCGGTCATGGCTTGGGTGCCGCTTGGTCTGGGGGTTCAGCCCGTAAGGGCCGGGGGTGTTCGGTCTCAGCCGTTCTTGCGGCTGCGGTCAGCTTCCATCTGCTCGCGGAGGGCCCGGTTGTATTCGCGAAGCTCCTCCTTGGTCTTGGGCTGGAAGTCGGGGTCGTCCATCAGCGGGTCGCCGACTTCCTCGAGGCCCTCGAAGCGCTTGTACTTTCGGTCGTACCAGGCGAACCACTGCTTGAGGCCCGACTCGATCCGTTCCTGGGTGCCGCCCATGGCCTCGGCCACCACGAAGGTGGTCTCGTACCCGGTGATGTCCCGCAGGGCCTCGTGGAGGAAGTTCAGGCGGATTCGATCGTCCTCGCCCTGGTCCGGTCGCGAGGGCATCTTCTCGACGTTCGCGGCCATCTT
>JAQWJQ010000276.1 GCA_029248265.1 Planctomycetota bacterium | reverse complement strand
GGCCTGGTCCAGCGGCGCGGCCTCGCACCGGGCCCCGGCAACGAGGAGCGGCCCGGAGGCCGGCGATGCACGCCGGCCACCGGGCCGCTCTCTCTCGGGCGCCTTGGCAGGCGCTGCACGGATCACTCGAAGGTGATCGTGTACCCGTCGGTGAAGTTCGAGATCGGGAACCCGAAGATCGAGTCGCGATACCAGCACTGGAAGTTCCAGGTCTCACCGGGCAGGACCACCACGTTGCCGGTCGGCTGGGGGATGGCGTTGAGGTCCACGTTCAGCGGGATGATCCCGAAGATGCCGGCGTTGCCGACCTGGCTCAGGTAGCGCCCCGTGGGGCCACCGACGCAGAGCGTCCCCTGGGAGCCACCGGGGCCGGTGACCAGCGCCTGGTTGGGGCTGCAGATGAAGTAGCCGGGGGAGTTGATGGGAAGGCCCTGGGCGTAGACCCCGAAGTCGTTGTTGGCGATGAGCTTCGTGCCCGTGCCGACGAGGGTCGCCGGGAGGCCCGTGCTGTTCGGGGTGTCGACGCAGTAATTCGCGCCGAGGACCGGTCCGATCGGGGTGCCGAGGTTGGGGCGGTAGAACTCGAGCGTGCAGCGGATGCGACGCGCCTGCTCCTCGGTGAAGTTCGTCATGCACGTGTCCGTGCTGTAGTTCATGTAGTTACGAACCGGGTCCGTGCTCCCGCAGCTTGTCGAGTTGTTGGGGCAGTTGTACTCGGGCTGGGACTCCGAGTTGGTGTCGCAGATCCGGTCGCCGGTCGTGTTGCAGTTGGAGCCGCCGCAGCCGCTCTGGAAGGTGTGGTAGAGGCCCAGGTAGTGGCCGACCTCATGGGTTCCGGTCCGCCCCTGGTTGTACGGCGCGAGGGGCGCGTTGCGCCCGACCGTACCGTTCAGCAGGACAACCCGGTCGGAGGCGCTCCCGGGGCTGCCGTTCTGCGGGAAGTAGGGGACGTACCCGAGGATGTTCGAGCTGCCGCTCGGCGCGCCGAGGGTGTAGATGTTCAGGTAGACGTCCGGGTCCCACGCGATGGAGTTCCAGTAGCTGCCGCCGTCGTTGAACCAGTTCGAGTTGTCGTAGCGCAAGATCCCTGTAGAGGCCTGCCCCTGGGGGTCGCTGGTGGCGAGCTCGAAGCGGACCTTGGTGTCAACGCCAGGTGCCCCAGGGCTGCCGTTGATCGCTCCAAAGTCCTCATTGAAGATCTCGACCTGGCTGATGACCCGGGAGTTGGGGACGTTGCCGCTGCCGTTGTTGTCCCGGATCACGTGGAAGACCACGGGGATCACGATCTCATCGAGGTTGGCGGGCGAGTAGGCACTCGTCGGGTTGGTGCTGTTCGCGCTGCAGTCCGACGGCGGCAGGAACATCGCGAGGTTCGGGTCGAGATCCGGCGTCAGGCATCGCACATAGCCAAACGGCCCTGGGACGGCGTTCGCGGGGCTCGGCGTGGCGGGGATCAAGCCGCCTGGCCCCTGGGCGAGCACGGGGGCTGTGACTGCGAGAAGCGTGGCGACGGAAAGCGAGTGGGGGATCATGGGCAGGCTGCAGATGGGGGGATGGCGCACCGGTACTCGCGGTAATTCGCGCACGGCGCACTTAACGATCCTTTGATGTCCAAATTTGTTCGCTTGATTCGCGAGGAACTGTCCGCGCATCAGGCAATCCCGTACCGGTTGAGCTTGTCTGGTCCGTGACGCCCCCGGGCAATAGACCGGCAGAATTCGCCCGCAGACCAGCAATGAGGCGGCGCGCCTCTCAGGGTGATCCGAGGCGCCTCTGCGGGGCGGCGCCAAGGGCCCTGGGCCCGTCTTCATGATGAACGCATGAGAGACCTCCGGGGGCGGAGCCTCGGACCGCGGCGGCGGCCTCCAGGGACCGTTGCTTGTCGCGGGGTTTCTGCGGCTCTCACGCGGCGCGAACACGCGGTCCGAATCCAGGTCTGAGAGGAGGGAGCGCGGGAGTCGGCCCCGGGCGTATTTGCGCTCAAGCAAATTGCCGCGATCTTCGATGGAGACCGTCCCAGCGAGTCGAGTCCGGGGTGTCCCTTCTCCGAGAGGAGTCCGTGCAATGAAAGGTATCGTGTTCACAGAGTTCTTCGAGATGGTCGAGCAACAGGGTGGTCTCGATGAGGTGGACGCCTTGCTCGAGGGCGGTGGGCTCGCGACCGGAGGCGCCTACACCTCCGTGGGGACCTACGACTTCCGTGAGCTTCTCTCGCTGGTCGAGCGAATGGGCGAGCGCTCGGGCGTCCCTGTGCCGCTCTTGATTCAGTCCTTTGGCGAGCACCTCTTCGGGCGGTTCCGCCTGAAGTTCCCGGAGTTCTTCGAGGGCGTTGAGGACGCGCCGACGTTCCTCGCTGGCGTGGAGGACACCATCCACACGGCCGTCCGAAAGCTCTACCCGGATGCGGAGCTCCCGACCTTCGATGTCAAGCTGCTCCCGTGCGGCGGCGTGGAGATGCTCTACGCCTCACCTCGCCCCTTTGCAGACTTCGCCGAGGGTTTGATCAAGGGCTGCCTGCGGCACTTCGGAGACACACGCTCGGTCCAGCGTGAGGCGCTCCCGGGGGGCAGCAGCAGCACCTGCCGGTTCATCGTCCGCTGAAATGGTGCCCAGTGATGAAGTCTGGCTGGCTCGCCTCGCAAGAGAGCGGCGGGCGCGGCAGGAGGCGGAGGATCTCCTCGAAAGCAAGGCGTCGGAGCTATGGATGGCCAACAAGAGCCTTGCCCGCGTGCGAGACGGGCTGGAAGAGACGGTCGATGAACGCACGACCGCGCTGAAGAACGCCGTCGATCGGGCCGAGGCGGCGTCGAGGTCCAAGTCCGAGTTCTTGGCCAACATGAGCCACGAACTCCGCACCCCGATGAACGGTGTCCTCGGCATGTCCAGCCTGCTCCGGCAGACGGACCTGGACCCTGAACAGGCTGGCTGCTTGGAGGTGATTGAGGACTCGGCTCGAGCGCTGACCCACCTCATCAATGAGATCCTCGATCTCTCCAAGATCGAGTCGGGGCAGATGGAGCTTGATGAGGCTCCCTGCAACCTCGAGCACCTGATTCGCCGTGTGGTCGAGCTCCTCACTGCGCGCGCTCAGGAGCAGGGTCTCCGTCTGGAGTTCCGGTCAAGCGAGGGGGCGGCCGGTCAGTTCATTGCCGACGGTCTCCGCCTCCGCCAGGTGATCACGAACCTCCTGGGCAACGCCGTCAAGTTCACGGAAGAGGGCTCCGTCACGATCTCACTCGACGCCGAGGAGGAGGGGGTTGTGATCCAGGTGCAAGACACAGGGGTGGGCATCCCTGAACACCGGGTCGAGAGGATCTTCGAGCGCTTCACCCAGGGCGACCAGAGCACAACGCGACGGTTCGGAGGGTCCGGCCTCGGCCTGGCCATCTGCCGTATGTTGGTCGAGAAGATGCGGGGCGTCATCACAGCCTCCAGCATCGTCGGCCAAGGCACGACCTTCGTTGTCAGGGTCCCGTTGGCCCGGGGCGACGGGTCCAGAGAGCCAGGCGGTCAGTCGCACGAGGCCCCTCAAGCGTCCCCGCGCCAGTTGCTCTGCGGGCGGGTCCTTGTCGCCGAGGACAACCAGACGAACGCGGTAATTGCGAGGAGCATGCTCGAGCGCTTTGGGCTCGAGGTGGAGACGGTCGAGAACGGGCGAGACGCCATCGACGCGACCCTCGCTCGTCACTACGACCTGGTGCTGATGGATTGGCACATGCCCGTCTGTTCAGGGCTCGAGGCGGCCGCCGCGCTCAAGGAGAGCGGCGGGGCGATACCCCCGATCATCGCCATGACCGCCAGCGCGATGCGGGGCGACCGCCGGGCCTGCCTCGAGGCCGGGATGAACGACTTCATCTCAAAGCCAGTGGAGATCAACGACCTCTATGAGGTCGTCAGCCGCTGGTTGATGCGGGACGGTGACCGGCTCCGTCCAGCAAGCTGAGGCCCCAAGCCGGGCTGCAGAGGGGCGGGGTAGGGCGATCGTTGAACCGTGAGCGCCACCGGTCTCTCGGGCCTATCATGGGCGCACGGCAGACCGCTCGGAATCGGTGCAGATGACCCCCACCCCCAAGACAACCACTGGCAAGACGGCCGACCTGGAAGCCGCGGAGCTGGGATCCAGCGGCGGGAGTCGCCTCGTCCTCCTCTTCGTGGCGGTGCTGCTCCTCTACCGGATCCCGCTCCTCCTGGAGCGAGGCTTCGACGTGGATGAGACGCAGCACCTGCACGGGGCCTACAGCATCAGCCGGGGACTGACTCCGCACGTGGACTACTTCGAGCACCACTCGTCGTGGTTCGCCTGGCTCCTCTCCGGTCCCCTCGAGCTCATAGGGCCGTCCTGGGAGGCCTTGATGGTCTCGCGTGGACTGATGGCGGCCTGCGCCGCCGCGGGCCTCATGCTCACCTTCGCGCTGGCGCGTCGGTTCGGGGGGGGGATGATCCCGGCCGTGGCGGTAGCGCTCCAGGCGACGACCCTCCTGTTCGTGGAGAAGTCCATGGAGATTCGCCCCGATGTCCCCGCGGCCGCGCTCTGGACCCTCGCCGTCCTCTTGACGGTCGATGGCCTGCGTGGGGGGCCGCGGCGCAGCTTCGCCGGGGCCGGGGTGGCTCTGGGGTTCGGCTTGCTCTTCACGTTCAAGCTCGCCTTCGGGGCCATCGGGCTCGGGCTGGCCGTGCTCTACAGCCAGTTCCAGTCGGGAGGCCTGCGCGGCGTCCGGAAGGGCGTACCGGATCTCTTGATGCTCGTCGGCTGGAGCGCACTCCCGGTGGTACTCATGCTGCTGTCGCTGGCGCATCAGGACCAGCTCGCGGCCTTCGTCAACGAGGTGGTCATCGGGCCAACAGGTTGGCCCCGGGAGCTGGACCCGCGGGAGTACCTCGGAGTGCTCCTGCTCGGAAACCCGCTGCTGGTCGGCGTGGGGCTCCTGGGGCTGATGGAGCTTCTCGTGGTGGCCCGCGCCAAGGACGACCGTGCGCCCGCGGCTGTGGTCGCCGTGTTCGCGACCTGCTCGATCCTGGCGGGGTGGTTCACGATCCCGGTCCCGTGGCCGCAGTTCCTGATGCTGCTCTGGCCGCTGCTGGCTTGCGCGGCCGCGACGGCGCTCGCGAGCCTCGGCACGGCCTCCGGCCGGTCCGTCCTCGCTCGCTGCTCCGTGGTCCTCGCGGTGATCGGGGTGGTGTCGCTCCTTCTCCCCATCAGCCGAAGCGAGCTCGTCGAGCCTCTCGGCGTTGCGGCCGTGGCTGGTCTGTTTGGCCTCGCCGCTTCGCGCGCGGGAGGGGGGCTCGGGATCGCCGTGGCCCTCGGAGGAGCGCTCGGCGCCCACGGTGCGATGCAGTTCCTCCGACCTGGTGAGGCCCTGGGCTCGGTGTTCGTTGGCGTTGGTGTCTTCTGCCTGCTGGCGGCGGTCGCTCGGGCGTCGGGCGCCCAAGGCCGGATGGCGGCGGTGGCCGTCGCGCTGTGCGCCTTCCCCCTCGTCGAGATCGCGCGGATGGCCGAGGAACGACCGATCGATGAGTTCCAGCGCCAGTTCGACTTCGTCAGCGCTGAGCTTGGGCCGGAGGACACGGTCTTGACCGGGTGGACCGGCTGCGCGGCCTTCCAGCCCCATGCCTACCGGTACTTCTTTCTCCACCGCGGGATGCTGCGCTCCCTGGACGAGGAGGCGAAGGGCGGAGCGGTTCTCCGCGCGATCGAGTCGAACCCACCCGCCGCCGTGGTTCGGGATGCGGGGGTGGCGGGGCTCGGTCCAGGGGTGCAGGCCTTCATCGACGCGCACTACGCCCCGAGCGGTGTCGGCGACATCTGGCTTGCGCGCTAGCGGGCGCGCTGGATTCTCGAGAGCAGCAGCGCTCGTTCCCGAGAGGGCAGGCTCAGGAAGAGTAGTCCGACGAGCGTGAGGGAGACGCCAACCTTTGCCGCCAGGCCACCGATGGCCCACGGCGCCGTGGACTGGTCGATCAAGACGCCCGCCGCTGCGGCGCCGGCGACCAGCAGGAGACCGGTCACGACAGAGGTGGCGGAGAAGGGCGGGATCCCCTTACGGGCGGAGAGGACTGCGGAGGTCAGAGCGAGGGCCGCGAAGGAGGCCGTTGTGGCCATGGCTGCACCCAAGTAGCCGTACTCCGGAATCCAGAGGAAGTTGAGCCCGAGGTTGACGGCGAGGGCGAAGGCGTTGAGCGCGGCGAGCGATCGGACGGCGAAGACGCTCATGAGTGCGGCCTGGCAGAGCCCGTAGAGCGCGAAGGCCACGTATCCGAAGGCGATCCAGGGGACGATCTCATTGGCGGCGTGGTAGGACTCCTGGCGGCCGATGATCTGGATGGCCTCGCGCCCGAAGAGCGCGACCTGGGCGTAGAGCCCTCCGATGGCCAGAGCGACGAGGGTGCCGATGCGGAGGACATCTTCCCTGCTGGCGGCGTCATTCTTCAGGGCGAAGATGTTCGGCGACCAGATTCGCATGAACGAACCCATCACGGCCGCGTGAAACAGGAAGGGGATCTGATAGCCGAGGTTGTAGACGCCGAGCCACTCTCTCGCGAGGGTCAGCGGTACGCCATCGGAGCCGACCCCGACCACGTCGGTGGGGCCGAGCCTCTGGAGGAGCAGCTTGTCTGCTTGGTGGAGGCAGAGCTGGAAGAGCCCCACGGGTACGAGGGGGATGGTGTAGAGCAGTAGCGGTTTGAAGGTCCGGCCTACCAGGCGAACGCCGTGAACACGGGCGATGTAGACGGCGAAGGCGGAGCCGCTGAGGACCTCCCCGATGAGGATCGCGTACAGGAAGCCGAGCACCCCCATCTGCATGCCGAAGAGGAAGTAGAGCTTGAGAGTGGACTCCAGCACCGTCCTGACAAGCGAGAGCACCACGACGGCCTTCGACCGCTTCTGAGCCTGGAGCGCCTCGAACCCTGTTCTTGAGATCAGCGAGAACGGCAGGATGAGCGCGCAGATGGAGACGTAGGTCACCAGGGCCTCGTTGGGCGCGTGCCCCTTCACGGCGAACAGCAGCCCGGTGATGGGCTCGCGGAAGACGAGGACCGCGATCGTCCCCAAGGTGGAGGAGATGATGAGCGCGATGGCCGTCCCGGAGATCACGCTCGATCGATCCTTCGGGTCCTCGTAGATGAAGTAGTGACGTGAGAGGCCGGCGAGCAGGCTCGTGCCGATGAGGAGCGGGAAGAGCGCGAGGAAGAGGTCCGTCAGTCCAAGGAGCCCGTATTCCCCGGTGGGGAGCACGGAGGTGTAGATGCCGACCAGCACGAGCCCCAGGAGTCGCTGGAAGATCGGCGTGATCGCGTAGATCGACGTGTGCCTGAGGAGGCCCCCGATGGAGTCAGGCTGATCCGCTTGGGGCCTGGAGCCAGGGGTGTTCGTGCTCGGCATGGGGAGTGAGCGCCTTGCGCTGGGCGGGCCCGTGCCCGGGCGGCGGTCTGGGCTGGAGCCGGTCAGGCCGCTCATGGGAGCAGCCAGCGGCAGGGCCTTCTTCGGCCGCCAGAGACCATATCGAGTCCCCAGGCTGTGGTCTCTGCCCGAAGTACGGGGTGGGGCATGAGCGTCTCTTGACCCGCCAGGAGTGCCGCAGAAGGGGACAGGGGGGGCTCCAGTCCACGGAGACGCGGCAGGTGGTCCACCGCTGGGACACCGAACGGCCAAAACCAAGAATGTCGCAAAGGTGGGGGTCAGCAGGCGCCGATCGAGGAGGAGCGAACGCGTCCTGGGTCTTTTGTCCAGGCCGGGCGCTCCCTGGACGCAGATGCCAGGGGCTCAACACGAGGGAAACCAGATGATCAATTTGACACAACACCACTTCACGCGCATCGCGGGCTCGGCGGCCCTCGGGGCGATGACCTTCACGGGGGCCGCGTTCGCGCAGAGCGGCTCCTACCTACCCAGCGACGGTCTCGTCGTCGTCGAGATGGAGAGCCTCACGGACGGGGCCGGCTGGAGTGGCTCCACCACCGTCGATGGCTTCGCCGGAGAGGGCTATGTGGCCTGGTCTGGACCGGACATGTCCAAGACGCCCGGCGAGGGCCTCGTGGGGTTCGACACGGACATCGCCACGGGGGGTAAGTACGAGCTTCGCCTTCGCAACCGTCACGATCATCCGGATGTGACCGACGCCAACGACGTCTGGGTCCGAGTCGACGGCGGCGAGTGGACCAAGGTCTTCTCTTCGCAGCGGGGCGAGTGGACCTGGGACACGCGCTGCCGCACCGCGGACGGCAAGGTGGGCCCGGTCTCGATCGAGCTCACGCCTGGCTCCCACAAGGTGGAGTTCTCTGGCCGCAGCGAGGGCTTCATGATCGACCGAGTCCACCTGTTCAAGGAGGGCACGAGCAACGCCCTCTCCATCACCCGGGCACCCTCCAAGCGTGTCGTGCTCGAGGACGCCCCCGAGGTCGAGACGCCGAAGGGCGAAGAGTCTGCGAAGAACGCCGCCCTCGATGATGGGCCGCCCCCGTTCTCTGAGGGGCCGGACTTCGACCTCGCTGCAGACGCCGCGACCAAGAAGCCCGAGGCCAAGTCTCCTCAGGCAGGCACCGAGGGTTCACCGGAGGCGTCCAAGACGCTCCCCACGAATGCGCGCCAGCCGGGACCGTTCCTCCTCCCGTCGATGGACGCGGCGTTCGCCGACAAGGTCAACGCGCAGCTCAAGGGTGCGAAGAGCACGCGAGGCGCCAGCGCGTCTGGCCCGCGAGTGAAGATCAACGACGCCTTGGACACCTACGGCTCCTCCGCGAGCCGTCGCGGCCTGAGCCGCTTCGACATTGCCCTCGGTCTCGAGGGAACCAGCGAGGGCGCCGGTACGGCCTTCTCACAGGGTCCCTTCATCGCGAAGAACTACGCCAACAACACGGTCGATCAGAACAAGGGCCTCCGGATTCGAGCGCTTCGAATGAACCGGGCGCCGCGTGACACCACCGAGCGGATCAACGACATCATCCACTGGCCCGGTGGCGACCACTGCATCGAGAACGTCCTCGCGGTGGTCCCTCAGGGGTTCCTTCAGTGGGCCCACAACGTCCACCGCGGCCCGAACCCGCTCCAGATGCTCCAGCGTTCGTTGACCTGGGACAACGTCAGCGTCCGCCCTGACCCCTCTTCTGGCGCCCCGCAGCTCAAGTGGGGAACCCGAGAGTACAACGTTCCGGACCGCAGGTTCATCAACTGCGACTTCACCGAGATCCCGCAGGAGCACGGCCTGTACGTCTCCAACGCCGCGGACACCACCATTGATGGCTGCACCTTCCTCCGCATCGGGAGCCAGGGCGCACAGTTCGCCCACCGGGACCAGCCCTACCAGCAGTACGACGCGGACAACATGTCGTACCTCGAGTCACCGACGCACATCGTGCGAGACAGCCACTTCATTGACTGCGCTTACGGCGGAACCCGCCCGAGCTTCAACCTCACCTACTTCAGCCCCGGATCCTCGGCTCACCCCGGCTCCGTGCTGATCGAGGACTGCTCCTTTGTCTGTGATTGGCCGACCACTCGGGCGGACGGGCACTCGAGCACGGGTGCGCTCGTCATCTGCAAGATGGGTGGCACCGCGCCGCTCAACCCTGCGGTCGGCCAGATGATGTCGAGCGTGACGATCCGCAACTCGCTCTTCGACTTCACGGACGGCGATCGCTCGATCGCGAGCATCCGTTCGGTTGATGATCTGATCATCGAGGAGAGCTGCTTCATCGCGCGCGATCACGACCAACCGCACCTGCACATTGACCGGGACTACACCGGCAATGACCTGGGCGGTACGAAGACCCAGCGCATCACGGTTCGAGACAACATCGCCGTCGGTGTCGACATCATGCTCCGGCTCAACTCGTCGACCTCGTCGCAGGCGCGCGTCACTCTCGACCTCCACTGCCCCGGCGAGGAGATCGTGTACGACGGTACGACGGGTGAGGAGATCAGCCGCCGAGCCCTCTGAGTGGGGCGTCGCTCTCCCAGGGCGAGCGACTTGAACACGGCGGGCAGCTCCTCTCTGAGGGGGCTGCCCGCCGTTCTTCATTGAGGCGGGAGGCTCAGAGAATGCCGCGCGTGTCGACGGTCACCATCTGATCGAGGCGCGAGCGGTCGAGCGCGCGGAACTCGGCGTGATCGACGAGGATGACCACCACGTTGGCTCGCTTGAGCGCGTCGTCAAGTGAGGTCAACTCGAACTCCGCCGCGGAGTAGGCCTCGGGGAGAGCGGAGATGTTGGGCTCCACGGCGAGGACCTGCCCGGTGTCTCGGCGCGCGAGCTCACGGCAGATCTCCATCGCGGGGCTCTCGCGCAGGTCATCAATGTCCGCCTTGAAGGCGAGCCCGAGGCAGGCGATGACCGGCTCCTTGAATTGATCTGCAGCCGCCGCGACCTTCTCCACGACGTGGACAGGCTTGCTGTCGTTGACCTCTCGGGCGGTCTGGATGAGACGGGCCTTCTCCGGGTTGGAGCTCACGATGAACCAGGGGTCGACGGCGATGCAGTGTCCGCCAACGCCTGGGCCTGGATTCAGGATGTTGACCCTGGGGTGGAGGTTCGCGAGCCGGATGAGCTCCCAGACGTCGATGTCGCTGTCGTCGCAGATCAGCGACAGCTCGTTCGCGAAGGCGATGTTCACGTCACGGAAGGCGTTCTCCGTCAGCTTCGCCATCTCAGCGGTGCGAGCGGTGGTGAGGAGGCACTCGCCCTTGACGAAGATCTTGTAGAGGTCCCGAGCGCGCTCCGCGCAGTGTGGGGTGATCCCGCCGATGATCCGGTCGTTCGCGACCAGCTCCTGGAGCACATAGCCGGGGAGGACGCGCTCGGGGCAGTGGGCGACGGCGATGTCGGCGTCGCCCGCGTGGGCGTGGGGGAGCTTGAGGTCCGGACGGGCGTCCGCGATCCACTGGCAGAGCTTCTCCGTCGCTCCGACGGGGGAGGTGGACTCGAGGATCACGAGGTCACCCTTCTTCAGGACCGAGGCGAAGCCCCTCGCCGCGCTCTCGATGTAAGAGAGGTCCGGCTGGCGGTCCTCGGTGAAGGGGGTCGGGACCGCGACGATGAACACGTCGGAGGGTTCGGCTGTGAGGCTTGCCCGCAGGGTCTCCGTCATGACCGCGCCGCGGACGACGATGTCGAGGTCGGGTTCCACGATGTGGATCTCGCCCTTGTTGATGGTCTCGATGGTCTCCCTCGACACGTCGACCCCGCAGACCTTGATCCCTCGGGAGGCGATGACTGCTGCGGTGGGGAGGCCGATGTAGCCGAGCCCGATGACGGACACCTGGGTGGGGTTCATGCCCCTATTGTCTCCCGGTCGAGGGCCCGCGGTCAAAGGATCCGCCGCTGGCTCTCGTCCGGGGACGCATGGGAGTCTCACAACGTGCCGTTCGGGTCCCGCGGGGAGGCGCCCAGGCTGAAGAGGGCGTCCGCGATTCGTTGGCTGGCGGCACCGTCCCCGTAGGGATTGTGAGCGAAGCTCATGGACCGGTACTGCTCCTCATCATCGAGCAGATTGCGGGCTGCCCCCACGATGGCGCTGGTGTCGGTGCCTACCAGTCGGACGGTCCCGGCCTCCACGGCCTCGGGGCGCTCGGTGGTGTCGCGCATCACGAGCACGGGCTTGCCCAGAGAGGGCGCCTCTTCCTGGATCCCGCCAGAGTCCGTGATGATCAGGTGCGCCCGGTCCATGAGGAACAGGAAGGGCAGGTACTCCTGTGGGTCGATCAGGTGGACGTTGGAGAGGGGGCCGAGGATCCGGTGGACCGGCTCCTGGACGTTCGGGTTGAGGTGGACCGGGTAGACGATCTCGACGCCGGGTGTCTCGGAGAGCTCCGCGAGCGCGTGGCAGATTCGCTCGAACCCGTCGCCGAAGTTCTCCCTCCGGTGCCCGGTGACGAGCACCAGTCGCTGATCGAAGTCGATCCCTGCAAAGCGTCGGAGGAACTCGGCCTTGTCTGCGGCGCGGACGCGTTCGACCATGCTCAGGAGCGCGTCGATGACGGTGTTCCCGGTGACGACGATGTGTTCATCGCTGGTCCCTTCGCGGAGGAGGTTGGCTCGCGCCGCCTCCGTGGGGGCGAAGTGGAGAGTGGCGATCGACCCGGTGAGTCGCCGATTCATCTCTTCTGGCCACGGTGAGTAGATGTTGCCCGTTCGCAGCCCCGCCTCCACGTGCCCCACCGGGATACGGGCGTAGTAGGCAGCGAGGGACGCTGCCATGGTGGTCGTCGTGTCGCCGTGGACCAGCACGAAGTTCGGGGCGGCCTCTTCCAGGACCCCCTTGAGTCCGTCGAGCACGCTGCCGGTGATGGAGCTCAGGTCCTGCCCCGGCCGCATCAGGTCCAGGTCGTAATCCGGCGTGATCGCAAACAGGTCCAGGACCTGGTCCAGCATCTCTCGGTGTTGAGCCGTGACGCAGACCCTGACGCGGAAGCGCGGATCGCTCGCAAGCGCCCGGTGCACGGGGGCCATCTTGATCGCCTCTGGCCGGGTGCCGAAGACCAAGAGTACGTCGAGGCGACGCCCCGGATTGCCCTCAGGGACGCTGCTCACCGGATGCCTGCAAGCTGGAACGACTCGAGGACCTGAGCGAACTCGACCGTGCGTTCTTTGCGGCTCATCCCGGTGATGTCACGCCGCGCCGGCGTCAACCCAACGAGCTTCTTCAGCGCCGCGCCGATGCTCACCGGGTCGTCCATGTCACCGGTGACGCTCGAGGTCATGTAGCGCATCCGCGCCGTGGTGGCGCCTCGGGGTCCCCCGAGGGTGAGGATGGGGCGGTCCGTCGCCGCGTATTCATACGCCTTGCCCGGGATCTGGTAGTCGAACAGCCTGCCCTGGAGAAGCAACAGTGCGTCTGATCGGCCCATCTCGCTCAGGGCGTCTGCGTAGCTGCAGGGCGGCAAGAAGTGGACACGATCCTCGAGGCCGAGCTGCCGGATCCGCGCATCGAGGGGCTTCTCGTGGTCCTCGCTCTTTCGACCGCCCCGCAGCCGGAGCCTGATCAGGCGTCCGTCAGGAGTGTGGGATGGCTCGTGGGCGAGAGCCTCCAGCAGACAGGTGATGTCTCGGCCACGAGGGTAGATCGCGCCGCTGTGGAGAATGTCGAAGGTCGGACCCGTGCTTCGACCCTGCCGTGCGAGCGCGTCAAGCTGATCTTCGTCGTAGCCGTTCTCGATGATGATGGCCTTCCCCGGGTCGCACTCGGGATAGCGCTCGAGGTAGAGCTCTCGCATGCGCCCTGTTGCGAAGATCAGGACGCTCGCCTCCTCGACGGCGGCACGGTCGACGCGGCTCGCCAGCCGGAGCGCCTCGTAGCCGGGCTCATAGTGTTCCGGGGCGGGGTCCCTGAAGTCCGCGATCCACGGGAGCCCGGACTTGCGCGCGAGCGTTCGGGCGACCATGTGCGCGGTGAACACGGGGTAGGTGGAGTAGATCGCCGAGGGAGAGGTCTCTCGGATCGCGGCGCGGCCCTTCCGCACGGCGAAGGGGTACCAGCTGCTGTACCGATCTGGGGTGGATGTGATCGTGAGGTAGCGACCCGAGACCGAGAGACGCCGTGAAGCATCGAAGCTCCAAGCCCGGCGGATATCCAGGCCCTTGGGGACGGGCAGGGATTCGTCGCGGCGGGCGTAGGCCCCGCTGTTGGTAGTCAAGACCACCGGCTCCCACCCGTGTGAAGGGAGGTGTTGCGCGAACTTCAACGTGCGTTGCACCCCCGCGCTCAAGCACGGAGGGAACTCGTACGCGACCATGAGCAGCTTCGACCTGGTCGTCATGGCTGGACCGAGCGATGCCGGGCGAGAGGTTGGTCGGATACCGCGTGCTTCGCTGGATCTAATCTTTCGATAAGAGTCTTCACGGGGAGGACGTAGCGTGAGGTTTGGTCGCGTTGGGGAAGGCCGGCGTTCGAACTCACTGCGGGCCTTTGGCGCCTCAGACTAGCACGCGTCAGGCACGCTGTGCCGTGACGGCTGCTTCTCGATTCTAGACGTAGTGCAGGCGTCCGAGCCGCTCCTCGCGATCCCCGGCGAAGCGCTTGATGCCTTCGAGCAGGCTCGCGGCGTCGATCTTGGCCTCGGCCTTCACCTCGGGGATCGAGCCCCCCGTCCGCCAGCGATCGTCGTGATCGCTGGTCATGGCGTACTGCTCGGCGACCTTGGTCGAGAGCCAGGGGTGCATCCCGATCCGGCTCCCGTTCGAGATGACCGTGCTGTCGAGCCAGTCCGACTTGTGCAGGACCCCGTCGCGGTACTCCTTGGGCTGGGCCATGAAGAGCTCGTAGCTCGACGTCGCCACGATCTTGCAGTTGGGCGCCGTGCCGTCGTGGAAGCTCGGGAGCAGCTCGATGACGGACTCCATGGTGGAGGTGCCCTCGACGATGAGCGTGCCCTCCTTGGGGCGGCTCGTGTCGTAGTCGCGGAGCACGTAGGCGCCCTTGGCGGCCTCCATGTGGCTCGGGATGCCCAGGGCCTTGCGGTCGGGGATCACGACGCCTGGCCGAGTGAGGTGCAGGGCGATGATCGGGACGTCGGTCTTCAGGGCAGCGGCGAGGGCGGGGGCGACCTCGTTGTGCTCCCAGGGGCGCAGGTTGATGACGTGGCCCTCCGGGAAGAGCTGGGTCACCACCGGCGAGAAGATGCCGAAGTGGGTGCGGCTGTCCTCGGCGGTCTCGGGGCCGGAGTGCCCGGCGACCCAGATGACCTTGCCGACCTTCAGCTCGCAGTCCTGGGCGAGCTGGCTGAAGAGCCGCATCATCCCGTACTTGAGGTAGGAGAAGCTGCCGTAGGTGGAGCAGGCGCCCCAGTAGCCCATGAAAGCGTCCTCGGGGGTCGCGCTCATGTTCACGGTCGCGGCGCCCACCACGAGGCCCGCGTTCGTGAACTCCGTGATCTGCTGGGGGAGGAGCGAGCCCTCGGTGTTCGAGTTGCGCTCGTACCAGCCGAAGCTCTTCTTGTCCCCGAAGTCCTTGGCGAAGCCGCTGATGGCGGTGGAGTCAGCGAGGTCTGCGGAGCAGGCGAGCACGAGCGGGCGGCCCATGCGCTCCTTGGCGAGGCTGTTGACCCACGCGCCGAACTTGGCGAAGCCGTCCTTGTTCGCGGCCTTCGCACCCACGGGGAGGAAGAGCTCCTCGGGCAGCTGGTCGAGCCAGCTGCGGTCCTCGTGCATGTTCTCGGCGGGATCGAGGCGCAGCCCCTCGGGCTTCGCCGGGATGGACTCCCCGAGGCCGAGCAGGGTGTTGGCCACGTACTCCGCGAGCCCGTTCGTGTCGCGGAGGACGCTGAACACGGTCTCGAACCAGCCGCGCGACTGCTCGCGGCAGCCGTCCTCGCCCGGGTCGGTGGTGTCGCCGTGGCCCTCGAAGGCCACGCCGTACTTCTTGGCGAAGGCCTCACGGCAGGCCCAGAAGCCCTCTGAGTTGCGGCCGTGGGACTTTCCGTGGGAGGCGGCGTCGTAGATCCCGTAGCCGCGGCCCTTGCGGGTCTTGAACCAGACGCAGCCGGGGCGGCCTTGGGTGTCCTCGGCGTGGACGATCTCCAGCAGAGCGTTGGTGATCTGCTCGTAGTCGTGGCCGTCTTCGGCCCCGGCGACGCGCCAGCCGTAGGGCTCGAACCACTCCTTGGGCGTCCCGTGGGCTACCTCGGAGTTGGCGAAGGAGTCGATGCCGTGGTCGTTCCAATCGAAGAGGTAGATCAGGTTGTCTAGGCCCAGCCCGTAGGCGGAGTTCTTGACCTCATGATGGCACCCTGCGGTGTGGCCGCCCTCGCCCTCCACGGCGAAGACCTTGGTGTCGCTGCCAGCGTGCTTGAGGGCGACGGCTTCGCCGAGCGCGGCCGGCGCGCCGTGCCCGCTGGGGCCGGTGTTGAACTTGAAGAAGAGCGTCTTGCCCTCCATCTCGGCGTGGCCGGGCAGCTGCCCGTTGTGGCGCAGCCACAGCAGGTCTTCCCAGGTCAGCATCCGCTCGGCGGCGTTCGGGACCAGGTATCGGTCATCCCCAGTGCGCTCGTGCATGATGCGCAGCGCCTCGTTGTAGACCGCGAGCATGGCGTAGGTGCCGGGGTTGCAGTGGCCGGCCACGAGCACATAGCGGTCGCCGAAGGGGTTCTCCGGGTGACGGACGTCCCAGCGCATCCCCGGGCCCAGGGTGGTGGCGACCATCATGGGGACCTTCGACCGCGAGCCGCCGGGGTGGCCGCTCTGGCGGACGTTCAGCATCAG
>JAQWJQ010000268.1 GCA_029248265.1 Planctomycetota bacterium | reverse complement strand
AGTAGTCGCTATCCGACTTGCGGACGGCCAGCCCCGAGTAAGCATTCTCCAAGGTGAGCGGTGCTGCCGAGCCGCAGTCATCATTGTCCTCGAACACATCGTCGTCTCCGGCGATGCAGCCGGAGCAGTCGAAGGTGAGGTCCGCGCCGAGCACGAGCCAGAATGAGCCGAAGCCGGGGTTGTTCGTGATGGGGTCGTACCCGCCGTCGTTGTAGCAGTTCGTGCTTCCGGTCCCGAGGTCCAGCTCGAGCCACTGGTCCACGGTGCCGAGGCCGGAGCCGATGCCGCCCGGGTTCTGGAAGATCGTGCCGTCACCGGTCGGCGCGAAGGGGCCCGGGCGGGCGCCGAGCAGCGGGCCAATCATGGAGCCAGCGTCAGCGGACATCAGGAGTCCAAACCCGAAGTTGTCGATGATGCCGTCGTCATAAACCCCGTCGCCATCTGCGGGCATGCAGAACTCCAGGCCGCTCATGTCCACGTCGAAGGTGTAGGGCGTGAGCGCACCGGGAAGGATCGTTCCCGGCAGACCCGTGATGATCAGGTCCAAGATCGGCTGCGAGCCCCCGATGGGGTTGGAGCACGAGTCGTACTGGGGGAGGATCGTCAGTCGAGCGTTTCCCTCGCCGTCTGAGTCCGTGGCGTACCCGAGTTGGATGTTGTTGATTCGGTAGTTATCTCGGGTCCCAGTGACGCTCACAGGGGCGCTGGCCGTGGGCGAGGTTGTGCTCGGGAGACGGCCCTCATCGACGACAAGGCTTGAGTTGTTGATGTCGAGGAATGCTCCCCCGTAGTAATTATTCGTGTACACCGCCGCGCTTGAGCCCATCGGTGACTGCTGGCTCGGATCCGTGGGGATGAACTGGCCCGATGCGGCGTGGAACGTCCCTGCGTGGATGGGCGCACGCGCGCCGATACGTTGGACCTGGGCGGTGGACTGACCGGGGGCGCTCTGCGCGAGCGCAACCGCTCCGATCAGTAGAGATGCAGTTTTGAGCATGATGCTCTCGGTGGCTGAGGGAAAAAAACGGCAGAGGACGGACTCCCATCGGCGAATCAACACGCGTCAGGGAGCGGACGTTCCTTGAAAGAGGGGTCTCAAGCCGCTGCGGGCCTAGAGGGACGCCGGGTAGAACGTACATCACCGGATCCGAGCCAAGTGGGCGACGCGATGAAATGCCCCGGAGTCCTCAGGCGAGACGCTTCGCGGTCGTTCAAGGCCTCGCATGTCCGCCAGCGTGCTTCATTCCTGGAACGCTAGTGACGTGTCTGGTGCACCCCTTATTGAGACAAGTCGAGCCACCACGCCGTCAGATGGACGCTGATGTGGACTCGGTCGCGCGGGGGACACAGCGAGCAAGTCGTGTCCCGAGGCGCTCCGCGGGCCACCACCCTCGAACGCTCTCGGGGTGTGAGCTCGGGCGCGGTGCCGACGGTCAAGGGGGTCGAATCAGGAGCGGAGGGAGCCGAGAGTCGGACCGCGAACGGGGCGGTCAAGCTTCCCTTCACGAGGCCGCGGCTGGGCGCGGCCTGCGCCCTGTCCGCGCCAGTAGTCGTTTCTCCAGTCGGGGCGTCGGCGGGCTCTGATCAACCCCTTTTGCATTCTTCGTCATGAGCGACCGAGCCGGTCACCGTCGTTACGTCTCCTGGTTTAGCACCACGGCCATGGTGCTGTTCGGGGCGTTGGTCTGTGCCGGTTGCGGGGAGGGGGGGGCACCCATGAGGTTCGTCCATGACGCGGAGACGGAGCTCGAGGAGGTTGAGGTCACGTGCGAGGTCGAGCGCGAACTCAGCGGCAGCGTCGCCGCTCGGCTCGTGATCCGGAACACGAGCTCGGCCGGGCTCAGTGACGTGATCTTGACCCTGAACGACGAGTATCGGTGCGAGCTCGGTCAGCTGCTCGTTGTCGGAGGGTTCTTTGATGGGAGCCAACCGCTGGGTCGTTCCACCCTCCGCCCCGACGAGACCCTGGAGTTCGTCTTCAGCCACGACACGGCGAACAGAGGAGTGATGCGCCGCTCGGACGCTCAGGCTCTGCCCTCTAGCGTGGAGCCGGTCAGGGGCATGCGGGAGGCCGCTACCCCACTCAGGGTCGAGGTCGGTCGGTGGGACCGGCCCTGAGCGCCTCCAGGGCTCTTCCCTGCATGGAAGAGTCCGGGACGCGCCAGGCCGGTTGGCGCCGCGTCCACTTGGGCTTGCGCGGCCAGTGTGCCGCTCGAGTGCGAGCCACGCCAGAGCGGGGGGGGACCGCGCGTCGTACCGAAGGAGCCGCTCATGGACCCGCAAGAGCGCGGTCGGGAAGGCTCAGTCTGCCGAGTCTGAGGGGGTAGAGAAGAGCCCTGCCGGCGCCTGGACCAATTCGAGGAGTACGCCGGTGGCCCCGAGGGGGAAGGCCTCGTTCCCTCGCGGGTGCACGAAGCACACGTCGTGCCCTGCAGCGCCGGGCGCGATCTCGCCGATCACCCGGACTCCTTGACCCTTGAGCCACCCCACGGCGGCCTGGAGGTCGTCCACCCAGAGGCCGAGGTGGTTGAGCGCAGGCGTGTGAACCCGGGGGCTCCGGTCTGGATCGACGGGCTCCATGAGGTCGATCTCAACCGCGTGGCGTCCCTCGCCAAGGGTGAGAATGTCCTCGTCCACGTTGTGACGCTCGCTGCGGTACGTCCCCGTACCTGGGATCCCGAGGAGGTCGCTCCAGAAGGCGCGGAGGGCGCTCTTGTCCTCACCCCCGATGGCGACTTGCTGAACCCCTAAGACCTTGAACGGGCGGGGAGGGAGCGGTTGGCTCATCGGTTGGAGAGGCGGGCCAGGGGCGAGGTTCTCAGGGCGTGATCGACCAGCGCGTCAGGGCGCCGGACGGCTCGAAGAGGTGCAGGATGCCCTCTGCGGCATCGAAGCACCAGCCCGAGGACGAGGTGATGCCAGTGCACGCATCGCTGACCAGGAGATTGTTGCGTCGAACGTCCGACGGGGGCGCCGTGAGGCCCGACACCGCGACCTCCAGGGGAGCCCCGTCGAGGGCGTAGGTCTGGAGCTGAAGACCAGCGCTGAAGTCGAGCTGGAATTCGTTGGCGTCGAACTCGATGCGCCGGAGGTTCTCCCGCCCGTAGATCACGACCGTAGGGGTGGTGGGGGCGCTGCCCTGAACGATGTAGTCGAAGGCGGCGAACTCATTGTCCGCCCGGAGGGTCACGCCAAAGCCGTTCCAGCGCCCGCTCCGATCAGCGAGCACCTTCCCCTGGGAGGGCGGCGGCCCGAGGCTCTGGAGCGCCAGCCAGTCACAAACCTGGCTCTCATCGAGGAGGTCCCAGCAGTGACCAGAGAAACCGTTCTGGACGCACGGGGGTGGGGTGAACCCGATGATGCGCTCGTGGGAGAGGCTGGGGTCAGCAGCCATGAACTCGGTCAGCCGGTCCGATTGGTCGCGGAGGTAGACCTTCGGATCGTTGATGTAGTAGTGCGTTCGAACGGCGACACCCGCGAGGTTGACCGCCATGTGTCGCCCCGAAGGGAGCAGGCTGCCGTCCGTGAGTGAGAGGTCGACGGCGGCGGCGCGTTGATACTCGAAGTTGGGCGGTGCTCCGTTGAAGGTGATCTCAAGGGGCGCCCTGATGGCTGGCTCCTGAAGCCAGACGTCGCTCGCGGACACTGCTCCGGTGTGGTTGACCACCGCCGCGAAGGCTCCCGACTCGCGATCTCTGTGTCGCGCGGCATAGCTGATGGCGTTACCTCCGCCCATTGAGAAGCCGACGCCGTAGATCCGGTCCAGATCGATCGGCCACTCATCGAGGACGTATTGCATCACGCCCTCAACGTTCAGCTGGCTCTTCGCGGCCCCGAAGCTGAGGTCTCCGCTGTTCAGGCAAGGGTTGATCTGGATCGGTGCGAGCACGAACCAGTCGCGGGCCACCGCCTCCGCGAGGAAGTCGGTGTTGTAGTACGAGAAGTCGAGGTGCGAGACCCCGAAGCCGTGGAAGCCCACGAGCAAGGGGCGGGCTTGACCGGGAGGCGAGTTCGGAACGTGAAGCGTGAAGAGCTCCTCGTTGCCGGTCGCAGGCACGAAGAGCCTCAGCACATAGGCCGTCCCGCCCACGCCGGGGATCAACTTCGGAGTGGTGAGCGCCGGCATCGCGATGCGGGTGAGCCATGCGGTGGTGGCCTGCCCGGTCCGCAGCTGCTGCGGCGTCATGGCGCTCGGGTTGCCGCCGGGCCTGCCGAGGAGCGTCCGGAGGCCGACCCCGGGGAGCTGCGGGCTGCCAGGGCGGTGCTGCTGGGTGGCCCAACCAAGAGGCGTCAGCGCCAGGGCCATGAGGAGCCAAGCGGTCGTGAAGATGTGCGCTCTGGTCGACATGTTGGGCGAGGGGTGGTGCGGCGTGATGGGAGGCCAAGGAGCGCCTCCACCATGAGCCTACCCCCCTCTGGGCCCCGAACCACGGTCGAGCTCGGGGGGAGGCCGACTGGGTCCTCTGAAGCGGCCTCTTGGACGCGTGGGGCTGATATGGACTCCGAGATGAGAGATCAAACCGTGTCATCCAGCCCCGTAAATCCCGTGAGGTCCCGTTTTAGAGCGTCGGCTGCGGGCCTTGGCAGGCGACCGGCACGGCGCCCTCCGCAGTCGGCCCCCGCAGTGGGTCCAGTCGAGGCCCGGGGCCACCCGGTCGCTCAGCGGGGTCTCTCGCTCAGGGGTTGGGCGCGACCTTGTGCTGCTCCGCCGTCTCGGGCTGCAGCTGGGCGTACTCCTCGGAGAGATCCTCTTGCGTCTGCCCGGTGGCGCGCACGTAGAGGTCGAAGAGCTTCTGTTCGACGGGGAGCCCATAGGCGCCCCGTTCGAGGCGGCGACCCGCGATACGAGAGAGGAGCTTGCGCATCCACATGGGCCCCTCCTGCACGTGCATATCGTAGATCGCGGCCGTGTTGTTGTAGCGCGCCCAGGTGTTGCGGATGGATTCCGGCAGCGGCGTGTTCTGCGAGTTGTACTTGTACTCGAAGCAGTTGCCCCACTCGTCGAAATTGGTGGGGGCCTCGTAGCCGAGTTTGACCGCGTGGTCGAAGTCCTCGGTGCCAGGGATCGGCCGGAACGGGTACACGTCCGAGCCCGCCGCTGGATAGAGGTACTTGAGGTGAGCGGCAGCCTTGAGGGTCGCGGCCATCGACTCCTCGGTCTCACCGGGGTAGCCGATGATCCAGAAGGTGCCGGGCACGATGTTGCGCTTCACGAGCTCGCCCACGGCGATCGGGATGTGGTCGATCCCGATGTGCTTCTTGATGCGCTCCTGCATGTCGGCGGTGCCGGTCTCGGCGCCCAGCCAGAGCAGGTGACACTTGGACTCTTCCAGGAGATCGAGG
>JAQWJQ010000269.1 GCA_029248265.1 Planctomycetota bacterium | reverse complement strand
AAGGCCGCCGTGGTCGCCGCGAAGCCGGCGAAGAGCGAGTGCTGCTCCGCGACCAAGGAGAAGGCCGCGACGGTGGCCGCGCCCGCGAAGAGCGAGTGCTGCTCGGACACGAAGACCAAGGCCGCCGTGGTCGCCGCGAAGCCGGCGAAGAGCGAGTGCTGCTCCGCGACCAAGGAGAAGGCCGCGACGGTGGCCGCACCCGCGAAGAGCGAGTGCTGCTCGGACACGAAGACGAAGGCCGCCGTGGTCGCCGCGAAGCCGGCGAAGAGCGAGTGCTGCTCGACGACCAAGGAGAAGGCCGCGACCGTTGCTGTGACGAAGAGCGACTGCGGCTCGACGTGCCCGACGACGAAGGCTGCCGTGGTTGCCGCGAAGCCGGCGAAGAGCGAGTGCTGCTCGGCGACCAAGGAGAAGGCCGCGACGGTGGCTGCGCCCGTGAAGAGCGAGTGCTGCCTCGAGTCCAAGGCGGCCAAGGCCGGCCAGACCGTGGATTGTGACTCTGCCTGCGCCAGCGAGAAGGCGGCGGTGGTCGCCGCGAAGCCGGCGAAGAGTGAGTGCTGCTCGGCGACCAAGGAGAAGGCCGCGACGGTGGCTGCGCCCGCGAAGGGCGAGTGCTGCCAGGGCGCGAAGGCTCAGAAGGCCGCCGCGAAGCCCGTGAAGAGTGAGTGCTGCTCCTCGACCAAGGAGAAGGCCGCGACGGTCGCCAACAAGGCGACCGAGGCGTGCTGCGAGTCGAAGAAGGCCGTGACCGGCGACGTCTCAGGCAAGAACTGAGCGGTCCGAGGGGCCTCGGCCCCGGGGACTTCAACGCGAGGGCCGGCTCCCACGGGAGACCGGCCCTCGTCCGTTGTGTAATCGCCCGCGGGAGGGGGGCTCGTCGCCGAGCATCCTCGCTATCCTCTCCGGCCCATGATCGCCCTCTCCAACGTCTCCAAGCACTTCGGACGCCAAGCGCTCCTGACGAGTGCCTCTTGCCAGCTTGACCCCGGCGAGAAGGTCGGGCTCGTCGGCCCCAATGGCTCCGGTAAGTCCACGATGTTCCGCCTCATCGTCGGGGAAGAGCGCCCTGACGCGGGAGAGGTCACCGTGCCCAAGCACCTCGCCATCGGGTACTTCAAGCAGGATGCAGCCGAGGCGACGGACCGCACGGTCCTCGATGAGGCGATCACGGGCAGCGGTCGCCTGGGGACCCTCCACGCGGAGGTCGCCCTGCTCGAGGAGGCCATGGCGGACCCCGAGCAGGCGGACCGTATGGATGAGATTCTCGAGCGCTTCGGCGAGATCCAGGGGGAGTACGCGCAGCTCGGTGGCTACGAGCTGGAGTCAACAGCGCACGAGGTCCTCAACGGGCTCGGCTTCCGGCCCGAGCAGATCACCGGCTCCTTCGCGGCGCTCTCCGGCGGCTGGCGCATGCGCGTCTCCATCGCTCAGGTGCTGATCGGGCGACCTGACGTGTTGCTCCTCGACGAGCCGACCAACCACCTGGACATCGAGTCGATCCTCTGGCTCGAGGGGTTCCTCCAGGGGACCGACGCGACGCTCCTCATGACCTGCCACGACCGAGACTTCATGAACCGGGTCGTCGGACGGATCGTCGAGATCGATGGGGGGGAGCTCATCCAGTACTCGGGGAACTACGACTTCTACAGCCGCGAGCGGCTGGTCCGCGCCCAGCAGCAAGACGCGGCCTTCAGCCGCCAGCAGGCGATGCTCAAGAAGGAGGAACGCTTCATCGAGCGCTTCGACAAGAACGCGTCGAAGGCCTCACAGGTGCAGTCGCGGGTGAAGAAGCTGGAGAAGATCGAGAAGCTCGAGCCCCCCAAGAAGCGTGTGCTCATTCCCTTCCGGCTAGGTACACCACCGCGCTCGGGGAACGACGTGGCGACCCTCATGGGCGTAGACAAGAGCTATGGCGAGCACCGGGTCTACGATGGGCTCGACCTCGAGGTGAAGCGCGGGGAGCGCTGGTGTGTCATGGGGGCGAACGGCGCGGGGAAGTCGACGCTTCTCAAGCTCCTCGCCGGGGTGATCGAGGCCGACTCAGGGAGCGTGCGCCTCGGCGCGTCCCTCAAGATGGGGTACTTCGCCCAGTCGGCCCTCGAGGTGTTGGACCCCGCGCTCACGATCTGGGAGCAGATCGACGACGCCTTCCCGGCCGCGACCACACCGTCCAAGCGGAACCTGCTCGGGTGCTTTGACTTCCCCGGCGACGAGATCGAGAAGCCGATCCGGGTCCTGTCGGGCGGTGAACGTTCGCGGTTGGTGTTGGCCCAGATGCTCTTCGATCCGCCGAACTTCCTCGTCCTCGATGAGCCGACCAACCACCTCGACCTCGCCACGAAGGAGATGCTCGTGGAGACCCTCTCCCGCTTCGACGGGACGATGATCTTTGTCAGCCACGACCGGACCTTCCTCCGCGGGCTGGCGAACCGGGTCCTCGACCTCTCGGATGGCACGGCGCGTGTCTACCCGGGGGACTACTCGGAGTGGGTGGAGCGCACGGGCCAGGAGGCCCCGGGGGTCCACGCATGAGCCTCACGATGCGGCGAGGGCGGCGCGGCGATAGGATGCCCAGGTGAAGCCCTCCGTCTTCGAAGCACCGGCCCTCGCCGATTACGCGCTGCTGGACAGCGGTCAGGGGGAGAAGCTCGAGCGCTTCGGCCCGGTCGTCCTCCGGCGCCCTGACCCGCAGGCGCTCTGGCGGAGGCGTCAGGGCGAGGACGCCTGGGCCGGAGCGGACCTGCGGTTCGTCCGGGAGTCAGACCGGGGAGGGCGCTGGGAGGCCAGGAAGGGAGCTCCGGCAGAAGCCCGGGGCAGGCAGCCTGAATGGAAGGTGGCCCACGCCGGCGCGGAGCTGATCATCCGGCCGACCCCCTTCAAGCACGTGGGGCTGTTCCCCGAGCAGGCGGCCAATTGGGCCGCCATCGAGGCGCTCGGTGCGGAGCTGAAGAGTCGGCCGCCGCGGCTGCTCAACCTCTTCGGCTACTCCGGCGCCGCGAGCGTCCTGGCGGCGAAGGCCGGCTGGGAGGTGACCCACGTGGACGCCTCCAAGGCCTCGATCACCTGGGCCGTGGACAACGCCGAGGCCAGCGGCCTCGGGCGGGGCGGCATGCGCGTCGTCTGCGAGGACGCGCTCCGCTTTGCGCGGCGGGAGGCGCGCCGCGGCTCCACCTACGACGCCATCTTGATGGACCCGCCGCACTATGGCCGCGGCCCCAAGGGTGAGGTCTGGCGGCTCGAGGAGCACCTGGCCGACCTGGTGGAGCTCGCGGGCCAACTGGCCAACCCGGAGGCGCTCGTGGTCCTGAGTACCTACGCGGTGGGACACTCACCCCTGGCCTTCGTCAACCTGTTTGGGGACCTCGAAGGTGGCTCGGTGGAGGCCGGCGAGCTCGCGATCCCGGAGGCGCCTGTGGGGGCGTCGGGCACGGAGGAGACGCGCTGGCTCCCGGCGGGCTTCTGCGCCCGCTGGGCCCGCGGGTGCGCCCACGACCGCGATCGCCAGCGGGGCGCGTGATGGACCTCAACGTCCTGCACTGCTGCAACCACGTGCTCGGCGTGGTCAAGCCTGCGGGGCTCCCGGTGGTCCCCGATGACAGCGGCGATCTGAGTCTCCTCGAGCTCGCGAAGGCGTTCTTGAAGCGTGAGTTCAAGAAGCCCGGGGAGGTCTTCCTGGGCGTGGTTCACCGCCTCGACCGCCCGGTCAGCGGCGTGGTCTGCTTCGGGCGAACGAGCAAGGGCGCCGCCCGACTCTCGGAGAGCTTCCGTGGAGGGAGCGCCGAGAAGACCTACGTCGCGGTGACCGCGCGACCCCTCGCGGAGAGTGAGGGGGTCATCGAGCACTGGCTGCTCAAGGACACGACCCGCAACACGGTGCGAGTGGTGGAGCCGGAGACGCCCGGCGCCAAGCGAGCAGAGACACGCTTTCGGCGGCTGGAGGACCGGCGAGGTCAGAGCCTCGTTCGGCTCAGCCCGATCACCGGACGCTCCCACCAGCTCCGCGTGGCCATGGCCTCCCTGGGCGCCCCGTTGAGCGGGGACCTCCGCTATGGCGCCGAGGAGCCGCTGCCTGACCGCAGCGTCGCGCTGCACGCCCTCTCCCTTGAGCTCCCTCACCCCACCCGCCCCGAAGCCGTCTCGCTCTGTGCACCGCTCCCGCAGCTCCCTGTCTGGCGCGGCTGGCGCGAGCTCTGATCAGCGGGCCGCGAGCTCGAGGGTCTGGGTGACCACCTTCTGGAGCATCCCTCGAGCGCGCTCGTCCTTGAGCCTCCCGTCGTCCCCGAAGGCCTCGTGCGCGTGCCCGAGCCCGAGCTGCGCCGGGGTGACGGTGGCGCCGATGCTCGAGAGAAGCAGCCGAAGTTGGGGGAGCATGCGAATGCCGCCCAGGGCGCCCGGAGAGGCGGCGAGGAGGCCGCAGGACTTGCCCGCGAAGGCCGCCAGCATGGCCTCGCCAGGTGCCGGGCGGGTCGCCCAGTCGATGACGTTCTTCACGAGGGCGGGGTAGGAGGAGTTGTACTCGGGCGACGCGATCAGGATCCCGTCGGCGTCCATGAGGCGCCGCTTGAAGGCGGTCGCGCTCTCGGGCGTCCCCTCCGCCTCGAGGTCCTCATCAAAGATCGGCATGGGCAGCTCGGCGAGGTCAATGACGTCGACCTCCGCGCCGGCTTCCGCGGCCAAGGTCGCGGCTGCGGCGAGGAGCCTGCGGTTGAGGGACGTGGACCGGCAGGAGCCGGCGAAGGCGGCGATTCTAGGGGCGGACATGGGCGGTGCGAGTGGGGGCCGGGGAGGAGGTCGAGGTCAGCCGCCAGTCGTCTCGGGCCGTCGAGCGCGTGCCGGTGGACTCCAGGGCGGCATACTATCGAGCACCGCCTGGAGGCGCTGCCGTGAGCCGGCTGCTTCTCCCGCCACGGGGTGCTCACCCAGGGGGTCCCGCTCCACATGAATCAGACGACCGTCCTGGTGGAGTCGGTACGTGCCATCCTCGGCAAAGCGCCCTGGTTGGCCGGGGACGTTCCAGCGAGGGTCGTAGTGGCAGAAGATCCACTCGCGCGGCGTGTGCGGCCGTCCAAGGAGGCGTGGGGCGAAGCTCACTCCGTCGAGGGCCTCGGGTGCCTCAACCGGAAGCCCCGCCGCCTCGCAGAGGGTGGGGACGAAGTCGGTGAAGTCGATGAGGTCGTCCGAGACCGCGGGCTCCGCGCGTCCAGGCCACCACGCGATGAGGGGCACGTGGGTCCCGTGGCTGTTCATCCGTGACTTGCCCCCGATGATCTCGGCGCCCTGCCAGCGGCTGACGACCCGCCGGTCGGTGCCGTTGTCACCGACGAACAGCACGAGGGTCTCTCGCCCGTGGACCGCGGCGCCCGCTGCGTCGAGCACGCGCCCCACCAGGGAGTCCATGTGCTGGACCATGGCCGCGAACTTTGCCTGGGGCCCCTCAACGTCGCCGCCGCTCCCCGGGGGCCGGACGAAGGGGGAGTGAGGCAGGACCATGGGATAGTAGAGGAACAGCGGCTCCTCGCGGTCCTCCTCCAGCAGGCTCACCGCACGGTCACAGAGGACGTCAGGGCCGAAGGCTCCGGGGTGGACCGCGAGGGTCCCGTCGGTGTCGAGCTTGGGGCTCTCGTAGCGCGAGCCAGGGGGGGCGTCTGTGTTCCACAGGCACCACTCGTCGAAGCCGAGCTGAGCCGGTCGCTCTGGATCGATGTCGCCGTAGGTGAGCTGCCACTTGCCCACGATCGCCGTGGCATAGCCCGCATCGCTGAAGCGTCTGGCGAAGGTGACCTCGGTTGGGTCCAGGAAGCCGAAGCGGACGTAGTTGCGGAACGAGTACCGCCCCGTCATGAGTTGGACCCGTGAGGGAGTACAGAGGGGCGTGCTGTGACAGCGCGTGAAGCGGACGCCCTCTGCTGCCATCCGGTCCAGGCACGGCGTCTGGTAGGACTCGCCGCCGTTGACTCCCAGGCACTCGAAGCCCAGGTCATCGGCCAGGATGAGCACGACGTTGGGCCGCGCATCGCTGGTCGGACTTGGACTGGTGGGGCTCGGACTGGTGGGGCTCGGACTGGTCGCCAACCCCGAACCTGCCGCAGGGCTCGCCGCGGAGCCCTCCGCCGATCGGGACTTCGCGGCGGTGGAGCACGAGGCGAGGGCCGCGAGGCCGGCGAGGAGGGCGAGGGCGCCTGATCGAGGCACGCTCAGCGCCCCATGGTCTCTAGGTTCTCACCTACGGGCCGGAAGAAGATCCGGCCGCGCTCCACCTCGCTCTCCGAGATGCGCTTGAACTCGTTGGAGAGCGAGTACAGCGGGCCCCCTTCCAGGACGGCCATGGTGGCCTCGGCGGTCCGCCGGGACTGATCTTCGAGGTCGGAGTCGAGGACGCCCTGGACGAGGCTGCGCTGGTCCCGGGCCCGGCCGAGGGCGAGGGCGAGGACCGCCGCGTCGCGCTCCGGCGCGAGCGCCCCCTGGAGCGCCGCCTCGAGGGCCTTGAGGGCGTCCTTGTTCGGCAGCGTATGCCCAAGTCCGATGAGGGCGCTCCGCCGAACCAGCGGGTTGTCATCCTTCGCAGCCGCCTTGATCACCGTGCGGATGCTGCCCTTGTCGGATCGCCCGCACGCGGCGAGGGCGCGAATCCACTCGGGGCGGGCCGCCTCGTCCTTCTCTGACTTCCAGCCCTTCTTCGCGAGCGAGAGGCCGTCAGGGCTCCCGATCTGCTCAAGGGCCACCGCGGTGCGGAGGCGCCGGGATGAGCTCGGGCTACGGGCGGTCTCATCGAGGACCTCGATGAAGTTGGCCGGAGAGATCGTCCCCAGTAGTTCGACGGTGCCGTCGACGATGGCACCCCCGCCCCCGCCGCCCCGTCCACCGCCGAAGTCCCAGAGGCCGATCTGCTTCGCGAGGAAGTCCGAGGCGTCTGGTTCATCGGTGAACATGATCTGGATCACGTCGCCGCGGTCGCCCATCCCGATGAAGCGCTTGGCGAGACCGCTGAGCTTCTCCTCAAGCTCGTCGCTCTCAAGCCCGCGGCCGAGCTCGTCCTCATCGATGACGCGGAACGACTCGCCGACGAGCAGGCGGCGAGGGGCGCGGGCGCCGTCGGGGAGCTCCGGTCGCTCTTCGATGCCTGATCGACGGAGGGCCTCATCCGTGCACCAGGCCAGCTCCTCCGGCTCCAGCTCCCACGGGCAGGAGAGCAGCAGGGACCCGTCTGGACCGAGCCAAAGGTGATGGGGGAGCGCGATCACCCCGTTGGCGTTTGGCGTGATCCACTGCTCCATCACGGTCGCGAGGTTGTTCCGGTGGTTCCTCGGCTCGACGCCCTTCATCTTGGGGAGCTTCTTGGACTCGTCCTCCGTGAACGACCAGGCGGGTACGTTGACCGTCACCGAGGCGGCCTTCGTGGCGACCTTGTTGGGGTAGACCTCTCGCACATGCCGGCGTGTTCGGCCCTCCTGAGCCTCACCGAGGGCGACCATGACCACGCGCTGCTCGGCGCTCGCCAGCTCGAGCGCTCGGTCGATCTGGGCAGTCCACTCGATCTTCGAGCCAGCGGAGGGCGGCTCGACGGTGGACGTGGGGGCGAGGGTGCCCGGCAGGAGAGAGAGGAGAATCGTGAGCATGGTGGAAAAGGCGGAGGGGCGGGACCGCTGTCAGGTTAGGCCACTTGGGCTTCGGCACTGCTATCTCCTCTGCATGCTGAACAGAGGCTCAACAGTCTGGCGGCTTGGGGCGCCGCTGAGGGCCCGGGAGGCGCCCCTGAAGCTGGACCGGTGACCGCCCGCTGGTTCCGGCCTTGGGCCCCTCCCCGGAGGGCACATGGCCAGTCAGCGAGTCGAAGTGCTTCTGGCCGGGGCTCAAGATGGATAGGATCGGCGCCATGTCGCGGATCCTCGGACTCTGCTCCGGCGACCCCACGAGTCGCCGTAGCTTCTCGGGGTCTGCTCGGCAGCTCTTCCTCGCGCTCGACGAGGTCGGAGCCCTCGCGGCGGCAGTAGACGTCGATCTCACGCGATCGGCGCGCCTCGCGACCCGAGCCGTCGAGCTCGCTCGCTCCCGGCGGGTGGCGGCGCACCGCCTCCGGGCTCGCTGGTCGCCCATGGCGATCGAGCTTCGATCTCGCCGAGCGTCCAAGAGCCTGGCCCGCGCCGACGCCGACGCCGCGCTCATGTACGGGACGGACTTCTACCCGGCGGAGCGCGGGGCTCGCGTGAAGCTCCCGGTCGGAGCGGCCTTGGACGCGACCTTCGCCCAGATCGCCCGCGCAGGAGAGCATGACTTTGGGCGGCTCTCTCCCCTGGAGGTCGAGGCCTGCGTGGACCAGCAGCGCGACATCCTCGAGCGCTGCACGGTGCTCTTTCCGCGGACCGATTGGTGCGCGGCCTCTCTCGAGGAGGACTACGGGATCGCCCATGAGCGCCTCGTGATCACGGGGGCCGGGACGAACTTCGACCGGGCCCTGCCCGAGCGAGAGCCCCACGACGGCCGCACCTTGCTCTTCGTTGGCCGTGACTGGCAACGGAAGAACGGCCCGCTGGTCCTCGACGCGTTCCGGATCGCGAGGAAGGCGCGGCCGGACCTTCGACTCGAGGTGATCGGACCCTCGGGGATGTCCTTGGATGAGCCCGGCGTCGAGTGGATCGGCGCCCTCGATGGGGAGCGGCGAGGCGAGCTTCAGCGTCGCTACCTCAACGCGTCGCTCTTCCTTTGCCCCTCGCGCTTCGAGCCCTTCGGGATCGCGATCCTGGAGGCCATGTCCGCCGGGTGCGCCGCGATCGCTCTCGACCGCGGCGCGGCGCGGGAGATCATCGACGACGGCATCACGGGCTCATTGCTCCGGGACAACGAGCCGTCGACGCTCGCCGAGGCGATCCTGGGCTGGACCTCGGACGTGGACCGACTTTCGGAGGCCGGGGCGCGGGCCAGGGCGACGGTCGAGGAGCAGTGGGGCTGGGATCAAGCCGCGCGCCGGGTGGAGGAGGGGTTGCTCTCGGGTGGGACCGGGCCGTTGCTCAGGCCCCAGGGCACCCGGATACGACGCTGGTCGGCTCCGGCGGAGCAGTACGCTCCGGCAGAGCCCGCGCGCTGACCGGGACGCCGCGTGGCCGGAACCCGCGGAAGCGGAGGGATGGACAAAAGAGCCGGTGCGCCGCCCGTCTTACCCGGTGACCGTTCCCTCGCTGCCCGAAGCTGCCATGGGCCTGCTCTCGCTCGTCCTGCCCGCTTCCTTCCTCTGTTTCGGCTGCGGGTCGGCGCCCGATGTCGAGCCCTCTCCCAACGGCGCGTTCACCTTCGTGGACGGCGGAGCGTCTGTGGGCGCCTCGCGCTACGGGTTCACTCTGCCCGAGCCCCTCGACCTTGATCGAGCACAGGTCCTCCGGCGGGAGGTGGAGTGGTTCCCCAGCACCGCGTTGGTGGGCTACTTGGACCTCGACCTACCGTTGCCCTCGGGTGAGGAGCTGATCGAGAAGCAGGCCGAACCCTGGTCCGCCACCACCTCCGAGCTCCGGCTCGAGGACGCGAAGGGCGACGTGATCTTCAATGAGAGCGCCCCCTTGGGGGAGTGGATCTGGTCGGGAGCTGTCGGCGGACGGACGACCTCGCTCTACACAATCAAGACGTGCTTCGAGCCCACGGGGGAAGGTCCGTTCACCCTGGTGGCCAAGGTGACCCCAGCAGCCGAGGGCGCGCCCTCAGGCGTGCTCGGGCTCCGGGGAGGGGGCTGGAAGCTGGAGGGAGAGCCGATGCCCCTGTCGGCGCTCCTTCGCTAGCGGGCCAGCACCGAGGCCTCCGCTCCCCCGAGGCGGTGAAGTCCGCCACCGCGTGTGGGTAGACTCCAACCATGCTTCTCGAAAGTCTCCTCCTCGCCGCGGCGAGCCTTCAGGTCGCCCAGGGCGAGGTCGTCGCGATCGGTCAGGACCGCCAGCTCTTCGTGGATCGGCACATGATTGAGTCCACCGTTGGCTGCGAGCTCCGGCTCGGAGTCCCCAGGGATGAGGGCCCGGTGTTCGAGCTTGACGCGCCCTGGGAGGGCCGCTTCTGCGCCTACTCGACGGTGATCGCGCACGGGGATGGCTTCCTGCTCTACTACCGCGGGCTCGGGGAGGCGGGGGCCGACGGTTCGGACCTCGAGCGGACGTGCGTCGCGGTGAGCGAGGACGGCGTCGGGTGGCGTCGGCCGTCGCTCGACCTCTTCGAGGTGGACGGGGATCGCGACAACAACGTCGTGCTCGCGGACGACCCGCCGTTCTCCCACAACTTCAGCCCCTTCCTGGACACCCGGCCCGGCGTCCCCGCGGGGGAACGCTTCAAGGCGGTGAGCGGCGTCGAGGCCTCGGGCCTCGTGGGGTGGCGGTCGGGGGACGGGCTCCGATGGGAGCGCGTGCGGCAGGCGCCGCTCATGACGGACGGGATGTTCGACTCCCAGAACGTGGCGTTCTGGTCGGAGGCCGAGGGCTGCTACGTCTGCTACATGCGGACCTGGACGGGGGAGGGCTACACCGGCTTCCGCTCGGTGAGCCGATCCACGTCCAGGGACTTCCTGAACTGGGCGGAGGCGAAGCCCATGGCGTTCACGGGGGAGGGGCTCGAGCACATCTACACGAACCAGACTCACCCGTACTTCCGCGCTCCAGACGTCTACGTCGCCATCGCCGCTCGCTTCATGCCTGGGCGCGCGGTGCTCGATGCCGCGAGCGCGGAGCGGCTGGGGGTTGACCCCGGCTACTTCCGGGACTGCTCGGACGCGGTCCTGCTGACCTCCCGCGGCGGGCTCACCTACGACCGGACCTTCAGGGAGGCCTTCCTGCGTCCGGGGGTGGGCCTGGAGAACTGGGTCTCACGGTCCAACTACCCCGCGTTGAACGTGGTCCAGACCGGTCCCGCGGAGATGTCCCTCTACGTCAACCAGAACTACGCGCAGCCGACGGCGGCGCTGCACCGCTATTCCCTGCGGCTCGATGGTCTCGCGAGCCTCCACGCGGGCTTCGCGGGGGGCGTGCTCACCACCCGGCCGCTGCGCTTCGAGGGCAACGCCCTCGAGGTCAACTACGCCACCTCCGCCGCGGGGGGGCTGCGGGTGGAGATCGTCGGCGCCGACGGCGCGGCGATCCCCGGCTTCACCCGCGACGAGGCCGGGGAGCTCATCGGCAACGAGGTCGATGGCGCCGCGCGGTGGGCAGGGGACGCGGACCTGGGGACGCTCGAGGGGCGGGCCGTCCGCCTTCGGTTTCACGTGCGGGACGGCGACGTCTACTCCTGGCGCTTTCACCGCGTCCCAAGCTCCATTAACTCCTCGGATCTGCGTGACCGCTAATCGACTCCTGAGATCCTCCACCCCGCTCTTCACGCCGTGCTACGCGCGCTTGCGCTCTGCCTCGGTGGTTCCGTCGACCCAGGGGACCCGACGCCTGACGTGGTGATCAACGGGGCGACGAGCGCCGGGGTGGTCGCCGCCTGCCAGGTCGAGCGCATCGGGGGCCCGGCGGTGCTCGTCGATCCCGACGGGCAGCTCGGCGGGCTCTCGAGCGGCGGGCTGGGCGCGACCGACATCGGACACAAGGGCGCGGTTGGCGGGCCCTCGCGCGAGTTCTACCGGCGCGTGTCGCGTCACGACGGTCGACCTGAGGCCTGGCGTCAGGAGCGCGCCGAGGACTACCGCGGCGGCGCCCGGGCCAGCGACGGGGAGGTGATGTGGGCGTTCGAGGAGCTGTCCAACCGCGGGACGGACGGCGATGTCATCGCCGACGCCGCGGCGCTGGAGCCGTCGAAGGACTGAGGTCCGAGGTCGCTCCGCCGGGACGGGCCCTCAACGCCCGGAGGCTCCGCGCCCGCGGGTGGCCTCGCGGATGGCTGCCATTCCCATGGGAGGGCGCGCGACCGGAGCTGTACGCCCAGCCTCACTCGAGGTCAGGCGAGTGAGGAGCGCCCTCATCTCGTCGCGCTTCCCGGGTTCGGAGTCGAAGAGGTTGGACACCTCCTCGGGGTCCCGGCCGAGGTGATAGAGCTGGCCCACGGGCGGCTCGCCTTCGCCCTCGGGGAGCGCGTACTCCTTCATCCAGCCCTTCGAGTAGTTGTTGCCGCCCGAGCCCGCGTGGTCCAGGTACTTCCACGGCCCCACTCGGAGCTGGAACTGACCGCGGAAGCTCTGGGTGAGCATGTGGGGCCGGATCGGGTCGGCGTCGTCCTGCAGGCCGAGCATCGCGGGGAGCATGTCGAAGCTGTCCAGGGCGACCTCGGCGGGGAGCTCGTGTCCCGCGATGGACGCGACGGTGGCGAAGAGGTCGGTGGTGTTGGTGAGCTGGCTCGAGACCTGACCGGCGGGGATCTGGCCGGGCCAGCGCGCGATGAAGGGGACGCGGTGGCCGCCCTCCCAGCCGTCACGCTTCATGCCGCGCAGCCCGCCCGCGGCGTCGTGCTCGTGGTCCTCGCGCATCCAGCGCGTGTGCAGCGTCTCGGGGCCGTTGTCCGAGTTGAACATCACCAGGGTGTCCTCATCGATCTCCAGCTCGGCCAGGGCGTCGAGGAGCCGGCCCGTGATCTGGTCGAGCTCCCGCACGAAGTCCCCGCGCGGCCCGGCGCCAGAGGTGCCGGCGAACTCGGGGGAGGGGAGCACCGGCGCGTGGGAGATCTGGGTCGACAGCACCAGGAAGAAGGGCTCCTCCGGGCGCGCCTCCCGGTGGGACCGGATGAAGGCGAGGGCCTTCTCCAGGAAGAGCTGGTCGGCGCCCACGAACTGATACCCCGGCGCCATCCAGCCCTCGTCGTTGTCCCAGCGCCACTTGCCGCCTGGGTTGGGGAGGCGGTCTCGCTTGTGCCGGACGCTCGCTGGCGTCACGACCATGCCGTCCTCGAGGTAGAGGTAGAGGGGGTCGGTGGTGGGGCAGTTGGGCGTCACGAAGGACACGTCGAAGCCGCGAGCGTTGGGCCCGTCCACGAGCGGGGTGCTCTTCTCGTAGTCGATCTTCAGGGAGTTCTCGAAGCCGCCGCCCAGCCGCTTTCCCTCAGCGTCGAACCAGGTGAGCCCCACGTGCCACTTACCGAACACTGCGGTGCGGTAGCCCACCGAGCGGGCCATGTCCGCGATCGACACCATCCCCGGTTCGAGGTAGCTCGGCCCGCCCGGCCCCTCGAACGCCCGCGACCCGCGGCCGGTGCGGCAGATCAGCTGGCCCGCGTAGAGCCCCGCCCGCGAGGGGGAGCAGATGGTCGAGGGGCTATGGGCGTCTGTGAACCGGATCCCCTCCGCCGCCAGCCGGTCCAGCCGCGGCGTCTCGTAGGCGGCGTTCGGGTTGTAGGAGGAGAGGTCGCCGTAGCCGAGGTCGTCCGCGTAGACGATCACGACGTTGGGGAGGTCCTGGGTCGCCAGAG
>JAQWJQ010000267.1 GCA_029248265.1 Planctomycetota bacterium | reverse complement strand
CTAGCAGCCACGACACCGCATTTATATAACCTCCTTCGTTCAGGTGTACCGAGTCCCTTGACATGTGTCTCTGGAGCCTCATGGAGGTGGGGCTGACGACCGGGGGCCGAGAGGTGTTCACGAACGAGACCAGGGGGCGGGGGGCGGCCAGGGCCTCAAGGGCCGCGTTGGTCGCCGTCAGGCGGCGCCCCATGGTCGGGCTCATGGCTCGTTCGGGAAGAATTCCCATGAGCAACACGTGGGCCTCGGGGTCGTGCTCGGTGACGGCGCCAAGGAGGCGCTCCACGCCCTGAGCGACCTCCTCAGGTCGGCTCTCGTGGCGCCTGAAGTCAACGCTACCAGCGTACAGGACCACCGCGCCGCAAGCGGTGGACTCCAGAGTGTCGGCGAAGCGGGCCGTGAGGCCGGCCAGGTCCTCGTCGCCGATGCCCCGGTTGACCGCGTTGGCGCCGGGGAAGGCGGCCTCGAGGTCAAAGAACTCGATGGTGGAGGAGCCGATGAACAGCACGCCTCCCGCCTCCACCCTCTCGGCGGCAAAGGCCGCCAGGCGCTCGGCCCGGTGCGCCCGCCGCGCCTTCTCCGCGAGCTCCGCGGGAGAGGTGATGAGCGTGCGGAGGCGCCAGCCTCCGGGCACGTGGCCCTGGAGCGCCAGCGCGATGTAGGCGAGTGAGGCGGCGCCCCCAAGCGCCACCAGTCGTCGCCGCTTGCTTCGGTCGGAACCCATCGGCTCAGTGTAGCCGCCACCGTCCTTGCCCCTCGTCAACGAAAGGCGCCCCGGCGGTCCGTGGGGACCGCCGGGGCGCGCTTGGGGAGCCCTGGGCTCAGAGCTTGACGTACTCGAAGTCTTCGGCCTGGCTGTTGATGCCGCGGAGGGGCGGCGCGATCCAGTTCGCGAACTTGCCGGGCTCGGTGCACGACTTCATGAGGCCCCGCACGTAGTCCGCTTCGGCCTGGCTCGGGAGCCACTCGAGGCACGCGGCCTCGTACGCGTCCTTGGACATGGTCTCGCCCGTGTGGAGGTGGAAGGTGCCACCCGCCCATTGACCGACGGTTCGGTTGAAGCGGCGGTGCGGGTACGTGAACTGGAAGTCCACGCCAGCCCTGGCCGTCTCCTTGTTCCAGTAAGCGATGCCCTTGAGGTTGTCCTTCACGTAGGCGTCACGCAGGACCTCGTTCATGGCGTTGCGCAGCGGGACCTCGTCGTGCTTGACCTCGCCCTCGACCCAGCGATCCAGGGAGTAGCCCTGCTCGAGGGCGGAGTGCTCCTCGTAGTTCTTCTTCTCGTAGGCGCGGCCCTTGATGCCGGCGCCGAAGAAGTTGGCCGAGTTGCTCGAGATCTCGGCCCCGAAGAGGTCGAGCGAGGAAGCCGCCCAGTAGTTGATGTAGCGCTGGATGGTCTCGAGCGGGATCACGCCCTCGGCGTGCAGGTCCGCGTCGGGGTTGGCCTTGAGCACCTCGCAGGTCCGGCGGATCACGCGGGCGATCCCCGTCTGGCCAACGAACATGTGATGCGCCTCCTCGGTGAGCATGAACTGCGTGGTGCGCGCGAGGGGCTCGAAGCCGGACTCGGCGAGCGACAGCAGCTGGAACTTGCCGTCACGGTCCGTGAACATCGTGAAGCAGAAGAAGCTCAGCCAGTCGTGGCAGGGCTCGTTGAACGTCGAGAGGATCCGCGGGTGGTCCGCGTTGCCTGAGCGCCGCTCCAGGAGCTCCGAGGCCTCCTCGCGGCCGTCCTTCCCGAAGTAGCTGTGGAGGAGGTAGACCATGGCCCAGAGGTGCCGGCCCTCTTCGACGTTGACCTGGAACAGGTTGCGGAGGTCGTAGAGGGACGGGGCGGTCAGCCCGAGCAGGCGCTGCTGCTCGACGGACGCGGGCTCGGTGTCCGCCTGGGTGACGATGAGGCGGCGGAGCCAGTTGCGGTACTCGCCGGGGACCTGGTCCCAGACGTCCTCACCCTCGTGGTCGCCGAAGCCAATCTTGCCCCCGGGCTCCGTGGGCGTCAGGAAGATTCCCCAGCGGTAGTCGGGCATCTTGACGTAGTCAAAGTTCGCCCAACCGTCACGGTCGACGCTCACCGCGGTGCGGAGATAGACGTCGTTCTCGTTGAAGTCTGTGGGGCCCATGTCGCGCCACCAGTCGAGGTAGTCCGGCTGCCAGCGCTCCAGGGCACGCTGCAGTCGCTTGTCGGACTTCAGGTCCACGTTGTTCGGGATCTTCTGCGAGTAGTCAATTCCGGCCATGTCGGTCTCCGTGTTGCGTAGGGGGTCGTCGCGCCGTGCCGCTGCGATTCCCGCGCCCGGTCGGGCGCGTCGCGCAGGCACTGCGCTGGGTGGTGATGGGTTGGTGATCAGGTCCGCTCGACGTTGAACTCGGGGCGCATCGGCGTCCCGTAGCAGCTCAGGGCGCCGCGGTCACCCACGGCATTCGGGCGTTGGAAGATCCAGTTCTGCCAGGCGGTCAACCGCCCAAAGATCTTGGTCTCCATGGTCTCGGGGCCAGCGAAGCGCAGGTTGGCCTCCATGCCGGTGAGCGCGTCGGGGGAGAAGCTCGCGCGCTCTTCGATGGCGAGGCGGAGCTCGTCCTCCCAGTCAATGTCGTCCGGGGCGAACGTCGCGAGGCCCAGCTCGTTGGCCTCATCGGCGGGGATCTGTCGCATCTCCGCGAGGACCGCGGGGACCCGCTCCGGATCGCCGAGGAAGCGGGTCTCGAGGCGTGAGATGCCGTTGGACATGGGGAACATGCCCGCGTTGGCCACCGTGATGCCGACCTCGACCTCCGTGTCCGGGTCGTCGAGGAGGTAGATCCTGTCGCTGGCGAGGGCCATCTCAAGGAACGTGCCGGTGAAGTTCGTGCCGCCGTCGGCGATGGCGTAGAAGCTCTTGGCAGAGACATCGAGTCGTTTGAGCACCCGCTTGACGAACTGGCGGGTCTCGCGGGCGAACCAGTGCTCCGCGCCGGCGATGAGCTCATCTGTCGAGCGCATCGTCTCTGCGCTCCCCGTGGCCCTGATCAACACCAGGGCCACGTCCCGCAGGTTCATCCGCAGGTGAAGGAGCGCGTCGTCCAGCTCGCGGAACGCCTGTAGCAGCCACCAGCTGGCGCCAGCGGCGAAGGCGTCCGCTTCCGTGGCGGGGCAGCTGTCAGGGGCGTTGATCGTCAGCGTCGCGGTGCGGTCCTCTTCCTGAATCTTGAGCTCGACGTACTCGTAACGTCGGTCGTGACCGTCCACCTCGACCGTGAGCTTCGGGAGCGGGACGCCGGTGGCGTCGGCGCGATCCTCGCACTGATCGGCGAGGGCGCGTGCCTCCTCGGCGACGGTCTCCTCCCATTTGGAGAGGGGGGCCACCCGGTCTACAAGGTCCCACTCCACCGCTCGCTTGCCCTTGATGCCCTCGGCCACGCTCGAGAAGACGTCGCAGCGATCGCGCCGGATCTTCCGCTTGTCTGTGATGCGGGTCAGCCCGCCCGTGCCGGGCAGGACGCCGAGCAGCGGGACCTCGGGGAAGGACACCGCGCTGTTGCGGTCGTCGACGAGGAGGATGCGATCGCACGCGAGCGCGAGCTCATAGCCGCCACCGGACGCCGTCCCGTTCAGGGCGGCGAGGAACTTCAGGTTGGAGTTCTCCGAGGCATCCTCGATCCCGAGGCGGGTCTCGTTGGTGTACTTGCAGAAGTTCACCTTGAAGGCGTGGGCGCTGCTGCGGAGCATGACGATGTTGGCGCCGGCGCAGAACACGCGGTCGAGTGCGCCGGTCACCACCACGGCGCGTACGGCGGGGTGCTCGAAGCGGAGCCGCTGGATCGCGTCCGCCAGCTCGATGTCGACGCGGAGGTCGTAGCTGTTGAGCTTGAGCTCGTAGTCCTTCCCGCCGAGGCCGCCGAAGGGCTCGACCGCCATGCTGAGGGTGGCGATGTCGCCGTCCACGGTCAGGGACCAGTGGCGGTAGTCGGACGGCTGAACCTCGAAGTCGATGGCCGCGCCCACGGGGGCGTCAGGGGCGGCGGTGGTGGCGTCGGTGATCGTCACGGTCGAGCAGGTGGGGTTTGGGGGCGAATAGGGGATCGCACGTGCGGGAATTATAATTCCCACGCGAGCCTTCGCTGTGAACTATAGTTTCCTTGCCATGGTTCGACAAGACGGTAATGCGCTCCTTCGGGCGCTCGGCCAGCGACTCCGCCAGGAGCGCGAGCGCAGGCGCTTCACGGTCACGGACCTGGCGGAGTGCGCCAATCTGTCGCGCCGCTACGTGACCGAGGCAGAGGCTGGCCGGGCGAACCTGACCGTCCTCAAGCTGGCGCAGCTGGCGGCTGCGCTCGGGCTGCCGCTGCGGGACCTCTGTGACCTCCCTGCTGCCGGGGTCCGCTCGGAGCGCGTCGCCCTCATCGGGCTGCGCGGGGCAGGCAAGTCAACCGTGGGGCTCGCGCTGGCCCAGCGTCTGGAGGTGCCCTTCGTGGAGCTCGATGAGCGCATCGAGCGCATGGCGGGGCTCTCCCTCGCGGCGATCTTCGATCTTCAGGGGGCGGAGGGCTATCGGGCCTTCGAGCGAGAGGCCTTGGAGGAGGTGCTCTCGGAGGGACAGCGCGTGGTCATCGCGACGGGCGGGTCGATCGTGGCGAGCGCGGAGACGTACGCGCGGCTTCGCTCCACCTGCCGGACGATCTGGCTCTCGGCGCGCCCCGAGGAGCACCTGCAGCGTGTGTTGGACCAGGGAGATCACCGCCCGATGGACGGACACCCGCGGGCCCTGGAAGAGCTACGGGAGATCCTGGGGCGGCGCGAGCGTCGCTACGCAATGGCGGACCGGCACCTCGAGACCAGCGAGGCCAGGCCTGCCGCGCTGGCCCTCGAGCTTGAGCGCTGGCTGGATGGTGGCCGCCCCGGCTAGCCCTACAGGTCCTCAGCCGGTGGCGCCTGGACAAGGATGATGTAGTGCCCCTGGTTGAGGGCGTCCTCGGCGAGGGACCTGGAGAGTTGCACGTCGGTGAGCATCGACACCACGGCGATGTTCAGGTCCGGGAGCCGCGAGCGCAGGCGCTCGACCGTGCCGAGGCCGTAGTCGCTGTGAAAGCGACCGTTCCAGTGAATAACGACGGGGGGCGCGCCGGCTTCGCTGGCGATCCGCCTCGAGATGCTCTCGGCCATGGTGTCGTCCTTGATGCACTGGGCGGCGAAGAAGCGGTCCATGCGCTCTGCGTCCACGGCGCCGTGCCCGGACATCACCGCGTCAAAGCGGTCGCGGTATTCCCCGGGGGAAGCGTCCACCGTGGTGGCGGCCCAGATGTCGCCCAACGCGGAGTCCACGCCCTCCCGTGCGACCCTGGAGGCGATCGGGCGGTAGACGTTGGCCGCCAGCACGTCGTGCCCGCCGGCCCGGGCGAACTCCACCGCGGGCTCGTAATGCGCCTGATAGTTAGGCCAGAGCCGCGCGGTACTGCGGAAGGTCGCCTGGTCAATCTCGCCCTCGAGGTACATGTCGACGAGGCGCTGGCTGTCTCGCTCCAGCATCTCCATGGACAGCACGATTCGACCTCGCCGCTCGGCGATGGCCTTGGTGAGGGCGAGCTGCACGGCGTGCCCCTCGGCGGAGTCGTGCTGCTCGCCGAGGAAGACCACGTCCGCCAAGGCCAGCGCATCTGCGGCCTCCGCGATGGAGACCCGCTCCTCGCCTGGCGTCTGGATGAGGGCGACGGGCAGCTCGGCGCCCGTCGCGGCCCAGGATTCCTCGTCCACCTTGAGCGGGCCCGTGGATGAAGAAACCGCGGCGCAGGAGCCGAGCAGGAGGGCGGGGAGGGCGAATCGAAGTCGGCGTGCCGAACGCGTCGTTTGAGTGGAGCACATCCCGTTATCCTGACAAACGGCGGCGGTGGCGCTCCACGGTCCCCTTCACTCCGAGCTCGTTTTTGACCGACGTCCGGCAACATGATCGTCTCCTGTCTCCTTGCGCTCCTCCTCAGCTCCCCTGGAGCAGCCCCGACGCCCGGAGCGCCGTGGGGCTCGGTCGCGACCGCCGAGGGCCCCCTCGCGCCCAGCGGCAAGAAGAAGTCGGAGGCCGAGGTGGCGCTCGAGGCCGGTCAGCGGGCGCTGGCCCGCGAGGACTGGGCCCGAGCGGGGGCGCACTTCGAGCGGGCCGCCGCCGGATCAGCGAGCGTCCGCCGTGAGGCCCTGGTGGGCCTGGCGGCCCTGGCTCGACAGAATCGTGACGATGACGCGCTCGCGCGCGTCGCCCTCGCCTGGGCGGACCTCGAGGTGGGCGCCGACGGGCGCCAGGGGAAGCGGGTTCCCCGTGGGATGTTCGAGGCGCGAAACCCCGAGTTGGACCTGGTGAAGACCGGCTCGAGGGTCGCGCAGGCGAGGGCCCGTGCGGTTCAGGGGTTGATCGGCATGGCCTCGGAGCGGGAGTCAAAGGGAGCCCGGCAGCCGGAGTTGCTGTTGACGGCGGCCTGGGCCAGGCGCTTCGCCCTGGACCTCGCCCTGAGGTCTCCTGCGGTGTACCGCGCCGCCAAGGGGCAGCTGGCGCCCGATGTCCACGCTCCACGGGGCGCCTGGGTACCGGTGCTCAAGGCGCTTCAGCGCCTGGCGGAAGGCGCCCTCGCCCAGGGCGATCCAGGCCTCGCCCTGCGGGCGGCTCGGGTGATCCATGGGCTGGGCGCTCAGGCGGACTTCAAGGACCTGCGCGGGCCCCGTCCGGGGGGCATGGCCCGCTGGCGCGCCAAGGGCGCCGAGCTCATGGCCCGGGCCCGCAGGCGGATGGTGGACGGCAGCGCAAAGCCGTGGACCGTGGAGGAGCTCGAGTGGCTCGCGTCGGATGAGGGGGAGGCCTTCACCCGCAAGCACAGCGACTTCTCCGAGCCTGGCGTGGCTGTGAGCCCGCGCGGCTGGTACCGGGTGGAGTCCGACTGCGGCTACGAGACGCTGCTCGGGGTGGCCAGCACCGTGGAGAAGCACCACGAGCGGCTCGCCGCCTACTTCGGCTCGGATCCCTTCAACGGGCGGAACCCGCGCCAGGGGATCGTGCGCATCGTCCCGGACCCGAGCGGTCTGGAGGCGGAGGGCGCGCCGTTCTTCTGGGCGGGGGGCTTCCAGGGTGGAGATACGACCGTGCTCCAGTTCAGCGTCGGTACGATTCCCGGGCTGGGCCGGGGGCTGACCCACGAGCTGACGCACCGGTTCGACGGCGCGCTGCATGGGGGCATCCCCGCCTGGCTGGCCGAGGGTCGGGCCACCTGGACCGGGGCGGCCTACGCGTTCACCGACGACCCCGAGTTCGCCTTCGACTACTGCAACCCCGGGACCCTGCGCGGCGTCCGCTGGGGGGGCGATGCCAGCCTCGCGAACCTCGAGGCGATCCTGCGCGGTGAGCCCGAGGACTATCGAAAGAACTACTCGGTCGGGAACGCCCTCTATGTGTTCCTCAGCACCTGGTTTGACGGCGACGCCCGGAAGCTCTCCGGCGGCACGCCGGTCTTCGCGGAGCAGCTCGTGGAGTTCGAGGATTCGGGAGACCACTCCTCGGGCCCGAGGGGCCGGCTGATCGACTTCGAGGAGCGGTTCTGCGATGGCGAGGACGGGCGCCCCTCGTCCCTTGAGGAGTTCCAGGTGCTGTTCAGCGGCTTCCTGGAAGGCTTCGACGTCGAGGAGCCGGCGCCCTTCACGGCCCGTTATCGGTCTGGCTTCGCGAAGACGGAGACAGGGGATTGGGTGTACGACGAGCCCACCTGGACCTGGGACTGGAACCGGGCGGAACCGGTCTTCGGGCAGAACCAGGCACGGGTCGCGGGCTTGCTCCTCGCGGAGCACGGCGACAAGGCCGCGGCCATTCGCGCCCTGGTCTGGGCGCGGTCCGTGGATGGTTTCGATCGACGGATCTCCCGGGGCCTGGAACTCGCGCTGGATGAGGGTCCGCGCGGGAGAGCCAGTGAGCTCACGGCCCGTTGGGTGGCCGCCCATGAGCGTGCAGGTGAACCCTTCGAGGGGGTCGTCACGGGGGCCGAGCGACCCCCTCTCCCCGTGGCGCTGCCCGCCGTCTGGGAGTATCACGAGCGCCTGCTCGAGGCGGCCGCTGAGCTGGGGGCCGCCGGGCTGGAGGGGACCCATGCGCGGCTGCTCCTCGAGGCCCGACGGGTCGCGGCCTGGGCCGGGATTCGCGAGAAGGAGGAGCCCGGCGCGCTGCGGCCGGAGCTGGCAGCCGCGAGCTTCTCCGAGGAGCTGGGCGGCTGGCGCGATGAGGAGCTCACGGGCCTCGACAAGCGGCGCCCGGAGGGGCTCTATGGCTTCGTGGCGGACGGGAGCCTCCTGCTGGGGCGACGAGAGCGCCGCAAGGACTCGGGGAAGTTCGACCGACGTGGGGGCATGGCCTTCCTCAGATCGGATCGCTGGATGCTCGCTGGCTCCTACTCCATCACCACGCGAGTGACCTTCACGACCGGCTCGAACCAGTTCCTCGCGGTCCTTGGTTGGACCAGCCGTGAGCGCAACGTCCGCCTGCGCTTGACGGCACAGGACTACCAATATGCGCGCGGTGAGAAGGAGGGGGAGGCCGAATTCAAGAGCGTCGGGTGGGGCTTTGATGGCCTCCGGAAGCGAGACGGCGGGCTCCCGGGGAGCACGCGCTCTGGCTCGAGGTCTCTCAGTAGGTCCCAGACCTCGGTGCTCCTTGAGTTGCTGGTGGAGGGGTCCGCTGTGTCCGCATGGATTGACGGCCAGTACGCGGGGACCTACCACACGATCGACGGCGCTCCGATCGAGGGCTACGTGGGCTTCGGGACGTCGAGCGGCGCCGTGGAGCTCTCGGCCCCCCTCGTGCGGCGAACAGATGGGGAGCCCGCACGCGCCTCCGGTGAGGTCTCAGACCTCTCTGCCCTTGACCTCGCTCGGGGAATCGGCCCGTCGTTTGAGAAGATCAATAATCAGCGTGTCCTCTTTCAGGGCGATCGTCAGCGCTCAAGCAACGGCACGCTCGTGCTCTGGATCCCGTCGCACTCCAAGTCGGAGGGGATCCGGAAGAAGCGGAGCGGCGAGAGCTTGGACTCCGACACCGTGCGGCGCGTGGAGCGCGTCGTGGACTCGCTGGTGGATCGAATGTTGCGCAGGGACATCGTCCAGCCCTTGGTGGTGCTCTTGCCGGACCGCCTCGCCGAGGCCGCCGAGGCCACGGGGTTCGTGAGCCGCCTGGCCGAGGCGGCCAGCGCGGACCTCCCCGCTCCCTCGGTCCGCTACCACAGCGTCACCGTGGAGGATCCCGAAGACGCGGCCGCGGGGATCGACCAGGGGCGCCGCTGGCTGATGTTCCTGGACGCCTCGGACATCATCCGAGAGGCACAGCCCTGGATCGGAGCGGTCGCGCTGGACAACCCCATCATCGACCACTGGCTCACGGTCTTCCGGGACCACGGCGCGCCTGAGCGGCCGCTCCCGGAGTTGACCCGCGATCCTGAGGGGGACGAGGCCGAGGAGGGAGACGGCGACGAGCGCCCCTGAGAAGGAGGCGGCCGTGGGGGCTCGCGGGTGACCTGCCTCGGGAGGTCTCAGGGAGACCTGCGGCGGGGAGCGCTGGCTCAGCGCACCTTGCCGAACAGCCGGATGTGCCGGGGGGTGACCTGGACCCAGGTCAGGAAGTCGATCGTGCCGAACTCATGGTCCACCGCGGGCGGACCGAGGACGAGGCCCCCGTGACGAAGGTAGGTGGCGAAGAGCTTGGGGATCGCGACGCTGCCGACCTCGTGGTCCGATGGCCACGCGACCAAGGGGCACGCCATGGCGAGCCTCGGGGGGGCCTTGAACGTGGGGTGGACCTTCCCGTCTCGAAGGAGCTGCGCGTAGAGGGCCACGGCGGGCTTGGGGTTGGTCCCGGTGAGGGAGCTGCACCCGAAGAAGGCCTGAACCCCGGTGTGGGCGGCGTACTGGATGAGCCCGTGCCAGAGCAGGAACAGCACGGTCTTGTCGCGGTGGGCACCCGCCACGCAGGCGCGCCCGAGCTCCGCGGCGGTCTCGAGCGCCTCGTCGGGCATCTCGCCGAGCTCAAACTCGCCCGCGGTGTACCAGCCGTGACCGGCCCTCGCCGCCGCGGCCGTCTGCATCCGGTAGGTGCCCACGGCGGCCCCGGTCTCGCGCTCCAAGACCATCAGGTGCTGGCACTGTCGGTCGAACGCGTCTGCGTCCACGCCGGTCTGGTGCGAGCTGGCGAGCCCCTTGCCTAGCTCGACATTGAAGACGGCGTAGCGCAAGCGGCGAACCATGGCGAGGTCATCCAGGGTGCGCGCGAACCGGAGCCTGTAGGGGCCGAGGTCGACGTGCGTGTCGGGGATGAGGTGCTGGTCCTCGAGCAGCGAGGCGCTGCCGCGTGAAGGCTTCAGCCTGGGTTGGCGTTGGTCTTGCTTGGCCACTAGCGGGGCCCCGTGGGTGGTGCGGTGCCGGGGGACACGACGGTAGCATAGTGACTTCGGTTCCTGGTGCCGCGCGAGGGCGGGCGCGGGACCGTGGCTCAAGGGCTCGTCGAGGGGCGCGGGTTCAAGGATGCGTGTTCGATCCTGAGGGTCGCGAGCTGTGGGTGCGCTGGCTCTTCATGTAGCGCGTCCACTCCTTGAAGAGGGAGATCAGCGAGGCCTTCGCGGCGCCCGCCTGGACATTCTCGGCGCCGATCTCGAAGGCCAGCCTCCACTGCTCGAACAGCTTCCCGTAGGCGTCGCGAAGGGACATGGCCGGGTCGTAGATCTCGGTGGGCTCTGAAGTCAGGCCGTTGAGCTCGATGACCCCGAGGCCCTCGCCTCGCGCGAGGTGGGCTTCGGAAGGCGCGCGGACGTCGAAGCGTCCGAGGTGGAACCCCTCGAAGCGTCGGGCGATCCGCTCGACGGCGGCCTCGAGGGCGGGAGTGATCAGGTGGCTTCCGTTCAGGAAGATGGCGCCTCTGGCGTGGGTCCCGACCTGGACGAGGGGGACCTCGACGCCGTCAAGGGGGACCTCGTCGGCGCCTGCGCCAAGCTCCTCGAGGTAGACGCTGTGGAGGGCGCAGGCGCGGTCGTCGTCCAGGAGCAGAGCCTCGACGGTGCGGCGTCCATCCCCGACAACGGAGGGCATGACCTTGGTCGTCACGCCGAGCACGCGGCCGCGCTCTTCCGAGGGTGGCCGCGCGTAGAACACGCCGAACTCCGGCCCGTCGATGCGCTCCTGGACGATGGTGTCATGGCGGACGGCACGCGCCCAGCGGAGGAGCGTCGCCTGGTCCGGCGCCATGCGCACCCCGGAGCCCCGTTGGCCCGCGTCTGGCTTGACGACGACCGGGAAGTCGGGGTCGTGGCGGCTCAGGAACGCGGCAGTGACGCGCTCGCGCTCGTCGGGCGTGGCGGACGCCGAGAGGAGGGCGTGGCCGGCGATCTCGGGCGCGCCCGGCTGGAGCGCCTCGAGGATCATGGCTTTCGATTCGCCCACCACCCCGCTGGCGGGGATCCCCGGATTGGCCGCGGTGACCACTGCCAGCGAGCGGTGGCGGACCGCCAACCAGAGGATCCAGGCGAGGACCGGGGGGTAGGTGAGGTAGGGAGGCCAGAACTCCCACCGCGTGAGCCGTAACCAACGCCCGCGCAGCCGCCGGCGGCCACCATGGGTCATGGCCAGCGGCGCGGTGCGGTAGACCTGCATCAGCGCGAACGCAAGGCCCAGGAGCCAGGGCAGCTGGTCGAGCCCCAGGTCGCCGAGCTCGCGGGCGAGGGTCTCGCCCGCCACGGCAGCGACGCCCACCAACAGGGGGGTCCAGAGGAGGCCTGCGAGGGCGAAGAACCCGGCAAAGGTGCCCAGAGGCGTCCGGAGCAGGCCAGCGGCCACGTAGGTCGGGAGCCGCAGGCCCGGTGTGAAGCGTGACAGGAAGATCACCGCGACGCCCCTGCGCTTGAACCAGCGGCTCGCGCGCTCCACGGCCGCTTCGGATACCACCCAGCGCAACGGCCTCGCTGCCAGCGCGGGGCGGCCGACGAGCCGGCCAAGGGCGAACAGCGCCAGGTCCCCGATGAAGATGCCGACGAAGCATGCCCCCGCGGCCGCCACGAACCCGAGCCGGCCGTCCGCGACGAGGAGCCCGCCCGCGATGCACGAGAGGTCCTCCGAGATGAGGGTCCCCAGGGCCAGGAGCACGAGGACCGCGAGCCAGGCTGGCCCCTCGAAGGGGGGGACGCTGCGGGGGTCGAAGGGGGCGGCGGCGCTCGCGAGGCGCTCGGGGCTGGCGGCCGACCGGGGCGTCGCGCCGCCCACGTCGACCCGGGCGATGAAGTCCCCGACGAGCTCTGCGATGAGCTCCGGTTCGGTCCACGGGATGAAGTGGCCGCGGGGGGAGGGGAGCACGGTGAGCTCCGCCTGGGCGACCAGGCGCGCGTGCTCGTGGGCAGCAGCCACCGGGACGAGGAAGTCGTCCTCGCCGTGGAGGATCAAGGTCGGCGGCCGGAGAGTCTCCAGGAGCGGGCGGAGGCGCCGTTGGTCGGTGTCGAAGAAGTTCCGCGCGTACTGCCTGGTCAGCATCCCCCTGTCGAGGGCGCCGAAGTGGGGGATCGCCCAGCGCGCGACCTCGATCGCGCCGAGCTGGAGGCCGTGGAGGCCGTGATTGAGGGTGTGCTCTCCGAGCAGCTCCAGCTCCTCGACGCCGAGGGAGGCGAGGAGGGTGACCGAGAGGACCTCGTCGGGGGCGCGTTCAGCGAGCTCGAGCGCTACAGCGCCGCCCATGCTGAAGCCAAGGACGTGGTAGCGGTCGATGCCGAGCTTGCGGAGGAGGTTCTGAACGTAGCCCGCGTGGGCGCGGGCCGAGTAGTCCGGGACCTCGCGCTCCGAGGCGCCGAAGCCAGGGAGGTCCGGGGTGATCAAGCGGCGGTTGGGCGCGAGCGCCGGGGCCAGGCGCCGGAAGTCATCGGCGCTCCCAGGGCTGCCGTGGAGGAGGACCAGCGGGGGCCCCTGAGCCGTTCCCTCCTCGAGGAACGCGACGGCGGCCACGCCGTCCACCGGGGCCCCCTCGGCGTCTATCTGCGCCACCAGCAGCGCCCTTCGGTCCCCCCGCTCGGCCGAAAGGGTCGGGCCCCACGAGGCGCCCCACGAGGCGACGAGGAGCGCGGCGTAAGCCGCGGCCAGCGTCCAGAGCCATCGCCCGCGCGGCCCCCTCCGCTGCCCGCCGTGTCTTCGAGCCTCGGTCATGGAGGGCTCACAGGGTTCGGCTGCCGGAGGACCGGGCCAGTTGAACGGGGGGGTCCTGGGGGGTGCAGTGTGGCGGCCCCGGGGTGTAGCGGAAGAGGACGTTGTCCGGGGTGACTTCGATCTGGCACTGGCTCCTCGTGGTCGCGTCGGGGCGTGACATGGAGGGGCTGAAGGCGTCGGGGCCGGTCTTTGGGGTCCAGCGCTGGAAGGACGCCAACTCCGTGGGGTCGAGGGCCTCGCCCGTGGTGGAGTCGACCCGGACTTGCTCGGCGTAGAGGCTCCGCCGCCGGGTTTGGACCTCCGATTGCTCGTAGCTGGAGGAGGTCAGCGGGAGCTGTCGGTGCCCCCGCGGATCGAGGGTGACGTCCCGACCGTCCCAGCGCGCGATGAGCGCGGGCTGGTCGGGCGGGATCACCGCGAGGACCAGGGGGCGGAAGACGCGGAGTTGCTTCGGTGCCATGCGGCGCCAGACCTCCGAGACTCGGCGAGCCTGCGCGAGTTCACGGACGAGGTGACCGCGGCTGGTCCAGTCCTCTCGGTCTGCGCCCAGTGAGCTGCGGTCGCCGTTGAGCAAGGCGACGGTGATCCCGAACGCGTTGACTGCGATCCAGGTCCCGCCCGCCTCGGAGTCTTCTGGCGCGATGTAGGCGACCCCGTGGGAGGGCCGCGTCACCCTCGGGGGCACCTCGGCGCTGCGGGTTCGTCGCTCGTCACGGTTGAACCAGAGTCGATACCCGCCAGGTCCTCCAGCGGCCGCCGAGTGGGTGGCGCGGTGGGTGGCGCGGTGGGTCCAGGTCAGCGTGCACACGCGCCCACGCCCTCCGCGGCGGCTGCGCGCTGGTCGGCCCAGTGCCGAAGGGTGGAGGGCGCCACGCCGAACCCCTGGGGCGGCGCCCCGCCACCGGCGCGGACGAGGACGGCCATGAGGGCGAAGTGGTGGATCGTGTGCCGGAGCAGGGACAGGAGCTCCCGGGGGGCGGTGGAGGGCATCCAGGAGGAATCGTCGCCGCGTACTTCGAGCGCTTGGCCCTGGAGTCGTTCGAGGCGTTCGGGCAGCCGGCGAAGCCGGACCATGATCGTCGCCAGGACCTCCAAGGCGTGCTCGGGGTCGGTCTCGGTCCGCGGGTCTCGAGCGCGGGCGTCGTAATCCACCCGGCGAGCTTGGCCGCCCTTCGGTTCCGCGTCATAGGCCCCGAGGAAGCGGAGGTAGAAATCCGTGACGTGGCGGATGTGCGGGCCGATCCCGGAGAGGCCGAGGTCGTCCCGTCCCTCGGCGTAGGCCGTCGAGGGGAGGTCCTCGATGAGCTCTCGCCCCTGACGCAAGAGGGTCACGTTGTCCTCGATGAGCTGGTCGAGCGCGTCGTTCATTGGGCAGGGGGGGGGCTGGAGGCGGGGCGGGAGGGCGTGAAGAGATGCTCGATGACCCGCCTCGAACCCTCCGCGAGGGCCTTGCGATCGGGGGATTCGGCCCCGGCTTGCGGCCGCACAGGATCGGGCGCGAAGGTCACGGTGGCGATTGTCCGCGGCAGCTTCAAGAACTCCCAGAAATGCGGTGCGAAGTCAGCGTCGCCCCACCAGCAGACGTTCTCCCAGGCGGGCCGTACGCCCGGCGGGTTGGCGTAGTGAAGGGCCGCGCACGAGACCTCAAGGCCGAGCTGCGAAGGGACCTCGAACATCGATGGCTTGAAGGGGTGCACCTCGGCGCCGTCGGTGCTGGTCGCTTCCGGAAAGACGATGACACCTGGGCCCCGCTGGATCAGCGCGGTGACCTCCTCGATGGCGCGGGTCAGGTCACGCTTTCGGCTCCGGTCGATGAAGAGCGTCCCGGTGGCGCGGGCCAGCAAGCCGAGCACGGGCCAGGACGCGATCTCGGACTTCGCGAGGAAGCGGCCGTTGAGCTGGCTGAGAAGCACCGGGATGTCGATGTACGAGAGGTGATTCGCGACGAGGAAGAAGCCCCCCGCTGGGCGCGGCCCCTCGACCCGTACGCGGACGCCCATGATCCAGAGCGTCGCGCGCGCCCAGGTCCCCACGATCATCGGCTGCAGCACACTCTCGGCGGCCGGGACGAGCAGCATGAGGGGCAGCGCGAGGAGCCAGCACGCGAACAGCGGGAGCGTCGCGAGGCCGAGCAGGGTGAGGCGAAGGGGGGCAAGCATCTGGAGCATCGGGAGTTTGACGTTCCCGTGGCGGTGGGTCGAGGGGCGCGCCGGGGTCTCAGGGCCCGTGGCCCGATCCCCGGGGGTGTTCAGGGGGTAAAGCGGGCCATTTCTGGGATCTGCCGTACGAGGTGTGCGCGGAGTTCGACCGGATCCACCCCACCGGGGGCGATGAGGGCTTCAGCGTCGCCGCGCGCCGGGACCTCCTCCAGCCAACCACCCACGGCGGCGTACAGCGTCGCCTGGGCCCGTGGGCTGGCGTCAGAGTCGCGAGCCTGTAGCCGGCGAGCCGCAGGGCGAAGGTGCCCCTCCAGGAAGCGGAGCAGCCGACGCTCGAGGAGCAGCGCGGCGTCGACCTCATCGCGGCATAAGGAGAGCAGCCAGGCGGAGGCCCGCGGGGAGAGCGATGCCGGGAACCCCTCGAGTCCGCCTGCTCCATGGCGGTAGGCGCTCGCGAATTCCGGGGCTGCGGTGGCGAGCCCGAGGTGGTCCCGCGTGGCCAGGAGGTCGAGGGCGTCCTCGCACAGGCGGGCGACGCTGAAGCCAACCACCTGCTCCGTGGTTTCGGCGAGGTCCGCCGCCACGGCGGCCTCGCGGGCGTCATGGACAAGCAGCACGACCTCGTGGTCCTCGTCTTCTGCTGCGGCCAGGCAATCGTGGAGGGTGCTGGCGGGGAGGTCGCCCACGGGGAGGCCGACCAGGTCCGGGAGCCACGGGCGGAGCGCGACCATCCGGCCGGGTCCCTCGGCGCGGACGCGCTCTGGGTCGAGGTCGACGCGCAGCGGGAGGGGCCGTGCCCCGGGCTCCGCCGCGAGTTGCAGGTCGGAGTCCGAGCAGGTGACGCCGGCCGCGCCTTCACGCGCCGCAGCCTGCAGCGCCTCATCCCCTGCTTCAACGAGCGGGCCCACGGGGACCCAGACGCCATCGAGGGGATGCTCCCCGCGCGGAGGTTCCACGGCGTTACTCGCTGGGGTGCGGGCCGCCGAGCGCCTCGAGGAGCGCTGACGCGGAGGAGGCACGCTGGGCCGCGGCGAGCGGGGTCCAGCCGCCGTCCATCCTGGCCGCGAGGTCCGCACCGCCCTCCAGCAACGCGCGGATGACCGCGGGGTGGTCGCTCCCCGGGCGCGCTCGGCCGTGGCCTGCCACTGCGCTGTGCAGGGGGGAGAGGCGCGCGGCGTTCTCCGAAGAGGCCCCGGCGTCAGCGCCGGTCTCGAGCAGCAGCATCACGCAGTCGGGATCGCCCCGAAAGGCGGCCCGGTGGAGGGGGAGGAAGCCCGCGGGTCCGGGCGTCTCCGAGGCGAGCGGGTCATCCGTGATGGCGCGACGCACAGCCCCGGGGCGACCGAGGGCGCAGGCCTCGTGGAGGTCCAGGTCCTCACCGCCTGTCCGAGCTCGGGTCTCCAGGATCAGCGAGGCAATCTCGTCGTGCTCTCGCTCGGCGGCCTCGAGGAGCAGTGAGCCGCCCTGAGCCGAGCTCGCGCGGCCCATGGAGGGGTCCACCTCAAGGAGTGTCCTCGCCACCTCCAGGTCGCCACGGCGCACCGCGCGACGGAGCTCGTCGAGGGGCGGAGGGCACGTGGCTGCAGGCGTCGGATCGGCGGGGGCGGACATCGACCTAGAGTGTAGTCATTGGACGACGCGAAGCGGCAGGTCGAGCACCCTGAAGCGCTCACCCACCACCGCCATGCGGTCCTGCGGAAGAGCGGCGAGGCGCTCCGCCCCGGGCTGGTGGGAGGGCCGCGCGAGGCCGTAGACCACCACCCCGGCGGGGGGCGCCCCGGCCGCCGCTGCTCGCTGAATGATCTCGATGCGGCCCTTGAGATCCTCGTCTGTGGGCCCTCGCCCATCCACGCTCAGGACCATGCACTGCACCACGGTGCGGCAGGATCGGGCCGCGCGGCGGAGGTTCGCCTCGACCCGTGCATCGGGGATAGGCGTGCCGTTGACGAGTGCCCGCGTGGCGGCCGTCCCGCCGTCGAGCTTGAACCAGAGTTCCCCTCCCGCGCGGTGGAGGCGGTCGACGCCGGCCTGGACCTCCGGGTCTTGGAGGCGGCTGCCGTTGGTGATCACCACGAGGCTGGCGGTCTCCTCGAGACCGTGCCGCTGACGGGCTCGTACGCAGACCTCCACGGCCTGGGCGAATTGCGGAGAGAGGGTGGGCTCTCCGTCGCCGGCGATGGAGAGGTCCTTGATGGACGCGGGCGCGCCGGCCTGCTCGGGCGCGCCGGACCAGCGCCCCTTCGCTGCCTCGCCCAGGACCTCGTCGAGCTCCTGCTCCAGCTGAGCGAGGTCGACGGGGGCGGGGGCGCCGCGGGTCAGACCCTTCACCTCGCAGTACACGCAGGCCCAGTTGCACTCCTGCCCGAGGTTGAGGTTCACGCCGACGCTCAAGCCCCCGGCCCGCCTCGACAGCACGGGGTAGACCATGCGCCGGTCCGCGGCGTCGCGACGGTGGTCGCCGAAGGAGAGGTCGTGAGACTCCGTCACGGGTGGGCCGCCACCGGGAGCCCGGTCGCGCCTCGCACCCGGTCTGCGAGGGCGTCGAGCCACTCCCCGTCGACGCGCCCGAGGCGCTCGGCCCCGGGCTGCATGGACGGGCGCGCGAGCCCGTAGAGGGTGACGCCCTTGAGGGGCGTGCCCCGGCGGACCTGCTCGCGCAGGAAGTGGACGTAGGCCTCCAGCTCGACCTCGCCAGGGGGAGCCCCGTCGACCGTGTACATGCAGCTCTGGATGCGCGTCGCGCAGCAGGAGGCCGCGCGTTGGAGTTGGTCGGCCACCCGGTCCGCGCCCCCCTGGACCCGGTTGACCTCGCCGCGCCCCGTCGGCGTCGCGCGGTCGAGCTTGAACCAGACCTCCCCTGCGAGGGAGGCCATGCGCCGGAGGCCGGCCTGGACCTCCGGGAGGTGGATCCTCGAGCCGTTGGTGATGAGGACCGTGGGGACGTCGAGGCCTCGGCGCGCGCGCACCTCGCCCAGGAGCGTGATGACCGCCTCGAATTCGCCGCAGGTGGTCGGCTCACCATTGCCCGAGAGGGCGAGGTCTGTGATGCGCCGGCTGCCCTCGGGGGCGTGGTCCCGCATCCAGGCCTCGGTCATGGCCAGCTCAAGGAACCCCTCAAGCTCCCGCGCCAGGCGCTCCAGCTCGATGGGCGGAGCCGCGCCTCGGACGAGCCCCTCCACCTGGCAGTAGGCACAGGCCCAGTTGCAGGCGTTGTTGGGGTTCAAGTTGATGCCTACCGACACGCCGCCCGATCGCCGCGACACCACGGGGTAGACATACTTGAGCCCAGCGGCGTCCCGCGAGTGATCGTCGACGGAGAGCCTCTGGTCGGGGCGAGGATTCGCTCGCTGTTGGGGTCGCGGGTGCCCTTCCACGGGGGTGCGATAGTACGCTTCGGCCATGACGGAAACCCCCGAGTATCTCCTGGGCACCAATGACAGTGAGTTGCAGCGCCTCGAGGCTCAGCATGGGGTCTGGGGGGACCTGGCTCGCGCGGCGCTCGATCGGGCCGGCGTCGGCCCCGGCCACTGCGTGCTGGATCTAGGCGCGGGCCCGGGGTTTGTCAGCCGCGACATCGCGGAGCGCGTCGGGCCGTCGGGCCGGGTGGTCGGCCTGGATGAGTCGCCCGTCTGGCGCGCCGCCTTCGAGGCTCGTTCCTACGCGGCGCCCGTGGAGTTCATCGAATCCTCGATCGAGGCGGCGGAGCTCGGCGAGGGGCAGTTTGACTGTGTGTTCAGTCGCTGGGTCTTCAGCTTCCTCGGCGACCTCGACCAGGTGCTCGCAAAGTTGTGGCGCGCCCTTCGCCCCGGCGGGGTCTTGGTCATCGAGGACTACAACCATGAGGGGGTCTCGGTCTTTCCGGAGAGCGCGGGGTTCGACGCGGCGATCCGTGCGACGCGTGCCTTCTATCGCGGCGCTGGCGGCGACCCCTGGGTCGCGGCTCGGCTCCCCGGGCCGCTGCGGCGTGCGGGCTTCGCGCTCGAGGAGGTCCGCCCCCATGTCCGCGCAGGGAACGGCGACTCTGCGGTCTTCCGTTGGCTGGACGCGTTCTTCCCGACCTTCGTCCGGACCTACGAAGCGCAGGGGCTGATGACGGCGGCGGAGGTGGCCGCCTTTGATGAGGAGTGGCGGGCGCTGGGTGAGGACCCGGACGCGCTGCTGTTCTCCCCGATGATCGTCGACGTGATCGCCCGACGGCCTTCCTGAGTGCCCGGGCGTTCGCCCTTCGCAATGACCGGGCGTCAGCGCTCCACCCTGACCGAGCGTCGGGGTGCCGTGAGTCCCCGCCGGCGTGCTGGCCCACTTCTCCCGCGGCGCCCAGAGGGGCGGGGGCGGTTGGAGACGAGCGCGCGCCCGCCCCGGGGCGGGGGCAGGCGCGCGGTGTGGCGCGGAGGCCTCCCGGCCGCCGCGCTTGGTCGCTCAGGCGCGACTACTCACCCAGGAACGGGTAGCGCCAATCGGTGGGCGGCGCGAAGGTCTCCTTGATCGTGCGGGGGCTCACCCAGCGCAGGAGGTTCAGGATCGAGCCGGCCTTGTCGTTGGTTCCTGAGGCCCTCGAGCCGCCGAAGGGCTGCTGACCCACGACCGCGCCGGTGGGCTTGTCGTTGATGTAGAAGTTGCCCGCTGCGAAGCGGAGCGCGTTGACCGCCTGGCGAACGGCGTATCGGTCGTCGGCGAAGATCGCGCCGGTGAGGGCGTAAGGGGACGTGGTGGCGCAGAGCTCCAGCGTCTCCTCGACCCGCGCGTCGTCGTACACGTAGATGGCGAGCAGCGGCCCGAAGAACTCCGTGCGCATGAGGTCGTGCTTTGGGTCCTGGACCACCGCCACGGTGGGGCTCACGAAGTAGCCCTCGGAGTCGTCGTAGGTCCCGCCGATGGGGACCTCCACATTGGCCTCGTCGTTGGCGCGGTCGATGGCCTCCTTGAGCTTGCTGAAGGAGCGCGCGTCGATGACGGCGCCGAGGAAGTTTGAGAAGTCGGCCACGTCGCCCATCTTCATCTCGCCGACGATCGACGCGAGCTCCTCGGAGACGGCCGGCCAGAGGCTCTTGGGGACGTAGGCGCGGCTCGCCGCCGAGCACTTCTGTCCCTGGTACTCAAAGGCCCCTCGCGCTAGCGCGACGGCCACTTCACGAGCACCGCAGGCGGTGGGGTGGACGAAGACAAAGTCCTTGCCGCCGGTCTCGCCCACCAGGCGCGGGTATTGGCCGTAGCCTTGGACGTTCTCACCGACGGTCTTCCAGATGTGCTGGAAGGTCGCCGTGGAGCCGGTGAAGTGCACCCCGCCGAGGCGGCGGTCGGGGAGGGCGACGCCGCCGATGGCCGGGCCGCTCCCCGGGACAAAGTTGATGACGCCCGGGGGCATGCCCGCGGCCTCCAGCAGCTTCATCGTGTACCAGTTACTCAGCAGGGCAGTGGTGGACGGCTTCCACAGGGCCGTGTTCCCCATGAGGGCCGGCGCCGTGGGCAGGTTGCCTGCGATCGAGGTGAAGTTGAACGGCGTGATGGCCAGCACGAAGCCGTCCAGAGGGCGGTGTTCAAGGCGGTTCCAGAGTCCCGGGGCCGACCCGGGTTGCTCCTCATAGAGCTGGGTCGCGTACTGGGCGTTGAAGCGGAAGAAGTCCGCCATCTCGCAGGCGGCGTCGATCTCCGCCTGGTGGCAGGTCTTGGACTGCCCGATCATGGTCGAGGCGTTGATCCGGTCGCGCCAGGGGCCGGCGAGGAGGTCGGCAGCGCGCAGCAGCACCGCGGCGCGCTCCTCCCACGGGAGGCCCGCCCAGGCGCCGCGGGCCGCCTCGGCGGCGTCGATGGCCCGCTGGGCCTCAGGCGCACCGCCCATGTGGGCCTTCGCGATCACATGCCCGTGTTTGTGGGGCATGACCACGTCCACCGTGTTCCCGGTGCGGACCTCCTCGCCGCCGATGATCAGCGGGATCTCGACGATCTCTGCGGACATGGAGGTGACCGTGGCGGCGAGACTGGCTCGCTCTGCGCTTCCTGGGGCGTAGGCGCGGACGGGCTCGTTCTCGGGGGTCGGGACTCTGAAGACGCCGTGTGTCATGGTGGGCTTGCGGGAGGGACGTTGCCGACGTGGGGGATCGCGTCGGGAGAAGGCCGGATGCGGCAGGGAGTCTTCCAAATGCTCGTTGCACTGTCGATGCGCAGGGCCATCATGATTGTCGCCGGAGGGGCTCGCTGCCTGCCGCGCCCCACCCAATCCACGCTTGGAGACCCCATGAAGCTCTGGTTCCCCTGCCTTCTGATCGCCCTCACCTCCTGCCAGACGACCGGCGGGGTCATGGAATCGCCGCCTGCGGTCGAGGCCGTGGCCGCTCCGAAGAGGGGCTCCGTTGAAAAGCTCCGCAAGCGTGTGGCGGTCGCGGCTGAGGCATACGCGACGGCCTCACTGGAGTTCAGGATGAAGGTCTCCGAACGGGAACTGGCTGAGATGGAGGCAGCCGCCAGCGCGGCGGAGGCGGCCGAAGCCATTCGGTCTGCCCGCGTGTCCCTGGGGATGGCCAAGGGCATGCGGCGACGCTTCGATGGCATGGAGCGGGAGGTCGAGGTGGGCGAGTCCGAGCTCAACGTCGCGCGGGCCCAGGAGACGCTGCGCAAGGCGGAGACGGACCTGCTGGGGATCCTGGAGATCTTCGAGGAGGAGTCCGAGGCCCGCGCGAAGGACGAGATCATCCGCCGTAACGAGGTGGCGGTGGCCACCGCCAAGGTCCGGCTCGAGCAGGCCGAACTCCAGCAGCGGGTGGTGGTCGAGAGCGAACTCCCCGCCCGGATGGAGAAGCTCTCCGAGGCGGTGCGAGCGGCAGAGGCGAAGGTCACCGCGGCCGAGGCGAAGGCCGCCCGGGTCGCCCTCCGCGGCGAGCTGGACGTGGCGAAGGCCAAGGCCGCTGAGCGTGAGGCCAAGGAGGCCGCGAGGAAGGCCGAGAAGGAGCGGGACCAAGCCCGTGAGCGGATGAAGGCAGAGCGCGACCGTCGCGCGGCTCGCAAGGCCGCGGCGGAAGCGGAAGCGGAAGCCGAGGGCGCTGCCACGGAGGAGAGCGGGGTCACCGAATGATCGGGGCGCTGCTTCTCATGGCCCTGGCCACCCCCGCGGTGCCGGCGGCGGCTCAGAAGGGCTCCGACGATGCTGCCGGGGCCGTGACGGCGAAGGAGCGTCCGCCTGTTCCGCGGACCATGTCCCGCGAGCTGGCCATCGCCTCCGCCGAGCGCGCCATCGGGTACCTCGTCGCGGAGCAGCACCCGGACGGATCCTGGGGCGACAACGCTCCCCAGCTTTTCGAGGAGGGCTACGCGCTCAACTCCTTCAAGTCATGGCGCATGGCCAGCCAGGCTCTGGCTTGCATGGCCCTCCGGACGGCCGAGGAGACCCCCGAGCGTCGCGCCGCGCTGGACGCGGCGGTGGGCTGGCTCGTCACCACGCCGTTCCCCGCGCGCGATAGCGACTGGGATATCGACTACGTGTGGACGGCGCTCTACGGAGCCGTGGCCACGATCGAGCTCCTGGAGGACCCGCGCTTCGCCGGGAATGGCGCCCTCCTGGAGCGAGCCCGCTTCTTCGTGGGCGTCCTCCTGTCCCACCAGGCCACGTCGGGCGGCTGGGCGTACTACGACGACCCTCCCTTCACCAAGCAGCCGACCTGGGCAACGAGTTTCTGCACGGCGCTGGTGCTCCCGTCCCTCTCCCGGGCTGGCGCGGTCGGGGTCGAGGTGCCCGCCGAGGTGATAAGGCGCGCGCAGCGCTATCTCGACATGTGCGTGGTCCCGGGGGGGGTGTACAGCTACGACCTCGACCCGGTCACGCGCATGGGCGGCGTGGAGCATATCAACCGCATCGAGGGCAGCCTGGGTCGGACCCAGGTGGGGCACTGGTGCCGCCGCCTGATGGGGGACAAGCGGGTGACCGACGAGGTGCTCCGGGAGGGCCTCGGCGCCTTCTTCCGCGAACACCGCTACCTCGATCACGCTCGGCTCCGACCCATTCCCCATGAGGGCTTCCACGCGAACGCGGGATACTTCTACTTCTTCGCGCACTACTACGCGGCGAAGGTGATCGCGCTGCTCCCGGAGGAGGAGCAGGAGTCCCTGCACGGTCTCCTTCGGCCGCACCTCATCAAGACCCAGCGTGAGAATGGGTCCACCAGCGACTTCCTCGATACCCAGTACCTGATCAACGCCTCCACGGCCTTCATGGCGCTCTCCCTCCTCGAGGGAGTCCCGGCCAAGGCGGCGACCCGCCCGAGTCCCTCCGATGACTGACACCCTGCAGACCGCGGACCGATGGATCCGCGAGGCCCTCGCCTCCGGCGGCCATGGGAAGGCCGTCGAGTGGTCCGACGCGGAGGGTGCGAAGCTCTCGAGCGGCGGCCTGAGCGACGCGCAGTTCGCCCAGACGCTCTCCCTGGCAAGCCGCTTCGCGCCGCGGGTCGACCTCGCGCCCTCGCCCGAGGCCCGCGCCGCTGCGGGCGCCCTCGTGCACGGGTGGAACCCCGAGCGGTGGACCGGGCTCGAGGCGGTCCGCGTCCGACTCATCCTCGCCCGGGCCATGGCCGACGACGGGGGCCTCCCCGCGGCCATCGAGGAGGCCTTCCGCTACGCCGATGAGGGCGAGCTATGCGCCCTCTACCGGAGCCTGCAGTTCCTGCCCGGGCCCGAGCGCTTCGCCTGGCGCTCCGGCGAGGGGTGCCGAACCAACATGATGAGCGTGTTCGAGGCGAACGGCTGCGACACGGCCTTCCCCGCCGCCAGCCTGGACGACATCGCTTGGCGACAACTGTGCGTGAAGGCCCTCTTCATCGGGGCGCCCCTGTGGCGCGTGTCGGGGTTCGACGGCCGGGTGGATACGGAGCTCGGGCGGATGGCGCTGGACCTGGTCGACGAGCGCCGGGCCGCGGGGCGGAGCATCAGCCCCGAGCTGTGGCTGTGCCTCAGCGGGGCGCCGTCGGAGCGGGCGCTGGCGGCCCTGAACGCCGAGCTTGCCGGCGACGACGAGCTCTCGAGCCGAGGCGCCGCGTTGGCGCTGGGTCGGCTCGGCGCTCAGGATCGACTCAAGGAGCTTGAGGGCTCAACCAGGGGCGCCCTCCTGGAGACCGTTCAGCTCGCCCTCGAAGGGCACCACGACCAGGCCGCCTTCGGCGCGGTCTCCATCCCAGAGGGCGCGACGCCCATCACCCCCACGGCCACGGCCGACTGACCCGCCGCTTCCCGCGCGCTTCTCGACCCATGGATAAGGCACGCTTCTTCGATCCGCACGCGCACATGACGTCGCGGACCACAGACGACTACGAGCGCATGGCCGCCGCCGGAGTCAGGGCGCTCATCGAGCCGGCCTTCTGGCTGGGTCAGCCGCGCACAAACGTGGGGTCGTTCATCGACTACTTCTCGTCGCTGGTCGGCTGGGAGCGCTTCCGTGCCTCCCAGTTCGGCATCACCCATTACTGCGCCATCGGGCTCAACTCCAAGGAAGCCAACGATGAGGGGCTCGCGAGGG
>JAQWJQ010000210.1 GCA_029248265.1 Planctomycetota bacterium | reverse complement strand
GGCTCTGGTCGTGGCAGCGGGCGCAGCTCTCAGCGAGCTGGAAGACGTGCGCCCCTCCCTCCTCATCGCCATCCTGCAGGGACGGGAGAGCGAGGAGTGGGACGATGAGCAGCGCCAGCTTCATGGCCCTGATTGCACGGGATCCCATGTTCGGCGGAAAGGGGAAACCCCTATCGGCCTGCCCGGTCGGCCCAGCGGGTTGGCTCAGCGGGTTGGCTCAGCGGGCTCGCCCGCGGTCAGCGGCCGAGGGCTGCGAGGACTCGTTCCTTCACCGAGGTCATGGGCACGGTGCCGCGGCTGTCGAGTTCTCCGCCGGGGGTGCTGTCGAGGGGCATGGACGACAGCCAGATGGGCCCGTCCACGGGGTCCTCGGGGAGCAGGCCGTGGCTGCCCTTGATGAGGGAGGCGTCCAGGGGGATCACGTCCATCAGGTAGCGCATGCCGAGCTTCTTCTGGGCGAGGCGGCGGGCCATGCGCAGCGCCGGGACCTTCAGGTCAGGGTCCACGAACATCTCCACCGGGTCGTAGCCCGGCTTGCGGTGGATGTCGACGGTGCGCGCGAAGTCCGGCTCGCCCGCCGGATCGGACCAGTAGTAGTAGGTGAACCAGGCGTCGGGGTCGGAGAGCGCCACCAGGGTGCCGGCGTTGGGGTGATCGAGGCCCGCCTCGCGCTTCCCGTCCTGATCGAGCACCGCCGCGACCCCGGGCAGCGTCTCGAGCAGCTCACGTGCCGCCGCCGTGGCGGCCTCGTCCTGGCAGTAGACGTGGGCGACCTGGTGGTCGGCCACGGCGAAGGCGCAGCTGGCGAAGGTGTCGAGCACGTCGCCCTTGGGTGTCGGGCGCGCGGCCAGGAGGCCCGCGTCGCGCAGGGCGCGGTTGATGTGCACGGGGCGCGACACGTCCCGGATGCCGTACTCGCTGACCACGATGGTCTCGGCGCCCTGGCGGTCCGCCGCGGCGACCAGGTCGCCCACCACCCCGTCGATCTCCCGCAGGGCCTGGACCGAGCGCGGGTCGGTGGGCCCGAAGCGCTGGTGGTCGTAGTCGAGGTGGGGGAGGTAGGCCATGGTCAGCGTCGGCCGGTGCTCCTCCATGGTCGCGATGGTCACGTCCGCGATCCAGCGGCTGGAGGGCAGCCCGGCCTTCGGCCCCCAGAAGTCGAAGAAGGGGAAGGCGCCGTGGCGCTGCTCCTGGGCCTCTCCGAACTCCGGCGGCGTGGAGTAGATGGCCACCTGCTTGGCGCCGTCCGCGAAGTAGAAGGGCCGCGGCGTGATCGATCGGTCCACCGCCGCGCCCATGTTCCACCACCAGAAGAGCTTCGCGCAGGTGAAGCTCGGGTCGAGCCGGCGGGCGGCCTCGTAGACCTTCTCGCCGCCGACGAGGTGATTGGACTGACGCCACAGGGCCACGTCACGGCTGGCAGGGTCGCACCACCCGTTCCCGACCGCGCCGTGGGCCGACGGGAGCGCGCCAGTGAGCATGGTGGCCTGGGCGGAGCAGGTCACCGCGGGGAGGACCGCGCCCATGGGCGCCATCCCGCCGCGGGCGGCGAGAGCAGCGAGGTGGGGCGTGACTTCAGCCTGGACCTGGCGCGGGGTGAGGCCGACGACATCGAGGAGGAGGACCGGTTTCATCGGACCTGGATCCTACCCGCGCCGACGATCGGGAGCGCGCCGCTGATAGAATCCAACGCATGCTCGGCAAGTGGATCTCGAATCTCTTCTCTCGTAAGCCCGTGCTCGTGAAGGGCGGCGCCAAGGTCGCCGAGGGCGAGGCGCGTAGCGTCGACCTCGGGGACCCTCACGCAGGCGGGACCCGGCTCTTGCTGTGCAAGGTTGAGGGTCAAATCCACGTGCTGGACTCGCGCTGTCCCCACGCGGATGGGCAGATCCAGTCGGGTCCGCTCGAGAGGGGCCGCTTCGCGGTCTGCCCTCTGCACCGCTACCTCTTTGACCCTGTCACGGGCGCGGCGGAAGGCGTGGCGTGCAAGCCGGCGCGCCGCTATCGGGCGCGCGTTGAAGGCGACGATGTCGAGGTCTTCGTCTGACCGAGAGAAGGCGGCGCTCGCCGGTCAGTAGCTCATGATCCGCATGCGGATCCGCTCGGCTGTCGCGGCGTCGTCGCAGCGCACGTGGACGACCGTGCGGCGGGCGTCGTAAGGCTCGACGAAGGTGAGCACCTCGCGCCCGCGGACCTGGGTCTTGATGCTCCGCTCCAGGCCGGCGGATTGAATGGGGCCGTTGGCCATGCTGCGCACGATGGAGGAGGTCCGGGCCCAGACCTGATCGATGTCGCCGACGACGATCACGCCTTCGGTTCGTACGGCGGCGGAGGCTCCGACGCTGCCCTCTGTCTCGGTGATGCAGGCGCCGAGGAGGGGGAGGGCGATGACCGATGCGAGGAGGGAGAGCTTCATGCCACCGTTCCGTCGAGGAGCTCGAGCCAGGCGCGGGCGCGGCGCTTGCCGGGGACGGCCCGGCCAGCGCGCGGAGCGGGGGGGACGTTGGGCAGGAGCTGGGCGGGTCGGGAGGCCACCGGTGACCGCGTCGCCTCCGCCGCTCGGAACTCAACAGCCAGGGAGGTCCCCGTGGCGCGGGCCACCCGCTGGAGGATCGAGAGATCGACCCCCTCGTAGCTGGGGCTCTCCCAGAGCCTGATGGTCGCGGGGGTCACACGGGCCTTCTCGGCGAACTCGGCGAGCGAAAGGCCTGCGGCCTTGCGGCAACTGGCGATCAGTTGGGGGTAGCTCGGGAGGTCGTGGCGAGGCTGGCGCATGTGGGATGGGGGTTAGGCTGGCTTTGCGGCCGGCACCGGCTCCATCGACCGGATCCGCCCAGGACTTGTGTGCGGATCGGCTCCTCTGGCTGCGGATCTCGAGGTCAACCGCAGGGGAGGGCGGCGTACGCCCCCGGCGCGGCGGCGCCCTCCGGGATAAACTGCTTCGATGCCTGAACTTCCGGAGGTCGAGACCACAGCTGCGCTGATCCGGCCCCACGCCGTGGGTCGTGAGATTCTGGGCGTGGATGTCCGCTGGGTGCGCTCGCTCGGCGGCGCGTCGCCAGACGAGTTTGCGCGGGCGGTCGAGGGGGCCACCATCGCCGCCGTGCGGCGGCGGGCGAAGTGGGTCGTGATGGACCTCGAGCGGGGAGGCGAGCCCGCCGGGGCCTTGCTCTGCCATCTCCGCATGACGGGCCGGCTCGTGGCCGACGCCTGGGAGGAGCCTCCGCAGGCCTATCAGCGGGTGGAGTTGCACCTCCACCGGGCGGGGGACCCGCGGACACGGCTCCGGTTCCTCGATGTACGCAAGTTCGGCCGCTTCCGCTTCGCCCCTGAGGGGGCGGCAGCCCTGGAGCCGCTGGGCCCGGAGCCCCTCGGGCCTGACTTCACGGTCGACCTCTTCGCGGCGGCCCTCAAGGCGCGGCGCCGGGCCTTGAAGCCGCTGCTCCTCGATCAGGGCTTCGTGGCTGGCCTCGGGAATATCTACGTGGACGAGAGCCTGTTCCTCGCCGGGCTGCACCCGCTGCGGCGCTCGGATCGGGTCCCTCGTGAGCGCGTCGAGCGGCTGCACGCCGCGATCCAGGGCACCCTCGCCGCCGCGATCGAGCGTGAGGGCTCGAGCTTTGACGCGTTCTACCGGACCCCGGAGGGACAGCCCGGCTCCTACCAGCACCTGTTCAGGGTCTACGGCCGGGACGGCCAGCCCTGCACCGATTGCGGTCGGACCATCAAGAAGCTCGTCGTGGGGCAGCGGGGGACCCATATCTGCACCCGATGTCAGCCCAGTCCTCGCCCGCCGCGGGCCGGTCGCCCGTAGAATCCCCGCCATGCTCGATACCACGAACTTCAAGAAGGGTCTCTGCGTCGTTCACCGCGACGAGCCGTGCATCATCGTCGACTACACCGTCTCGACGCCCACGGCCCGCGGCGGCAATACCATCTTCAAGACCAAGTTCCGGAACCTGAAGACGGGGCAGATCTACAACGACACGATCCGCAGCGGCGACAAGTTCTCCGAGGTGGACCTCGAGCGTCACGGCGCGTCGTACCTCTACAACGACGGCAAGCGCTGGTACTTCATGGACGACGAGTCCTATGAGCAGTTCGACCTCGGGCTCGAGGAGATGTCCGGTGATGAGCTCTACATCAGCGACGGTATGGAGGGCATCCAGGCGGTGCTGATCGACGGCCTCGTGGTCTCGATCCAGCTGCCCCTCAGCGTCGCCCTCGACGTGGTGGAGTGCGACCCCTCGATCAAGGGAGCCACCGCCCAGGCCCAGCTCAAGCCGGCGGTCTGCTCCACGGGCCTCAAGGTGCAGGTGCCCTCCTACGTTGAGATCGGGACGCGCATCCGCGTGGACACCCGCGACGGCCACTTCCTCGAGCGCGAGAAGTAGACCGGGCCCTCAGAAGGCCCAGTTGATCCCGATCGTGGTCCTCAAGTCGTCCGGGAGCGGAACCTCGCCGCTGGCGTCGGCCGCGGGGCGGTTGACCCGGTCCCACACGAACGACACATCGAGCTCGAGGTCGTCGGTCAGGTCGACCGAGAGCGAGGTCACCATGTTGTGGTTGTTCGCTGCCGTGTCG
>JAQWJQ010000263.1 GCA_029248265.1 Planctomycetota bacterium | reverse complement strand
CCTCCGAGCGCCCGGGTCACACCATGCGCGAGCAGTGGCACCCGCTCGGCACGGTCGGCGTCCTGACAGCCTTCAACTTCCCGATGGCGGTCTGGGCCTGGAACTCGATGCTCGCCTTCACCTGCGGCGACGCCTGCGTGTGGAAGCCCAGCCCGAAGACGCCGCTGACCTCGATCGGCCTCATCAACGTGGTCCGGCCCATCCTCGAGGAGGAGGGCTTCGGGGCCCTGTGTGGCCTCGCGATCGGCGGGAACGAGGACGTGGCGCAGACCATGATCGACGACGCCCGGCTGCCGCTGGTGTCCTTCACGGGCTCGACGGCGATCGGGAAGCTTGTCGCCGGTCGGGTCGCTGGCCGCATGGGGCGCTTGATCCTCGAGTGCGGCGGCAACAACGGGCTCGTGGTCATGGATGACGCGGACCTCTCCATGGTCCTCCCCGCGACGCTCTTTGGGGCCGTTGGGACCGCAGGCCAGCGCTGCACGTCGACCCGCCGGCTCCTGGTCCACGAGGACCTGATGGAGGAGGTCACGGAGCGACTCGTGCGCGCCTATGACGACATCGTGATCGGGGACCCGATGGATCAGGGCACGCTTTGCGGTCCGCTCATTGATGAGCAGGCGGTGGCGAACATGGAGGCCTCCATCGCGTCCTGCCAGGCGGAAGGGGGCACCCTGCTGCGCGGTGGTGGCCGGGCGCCGATGGAGGGCGCCCTCGCTGGTGGTCACTACGTCGTCCCCGCGATCATGACGGCCAGGAACGAGTACCAGACGGTCCAGGACGAGACGTTCGCTCCGATCCTCTATCTCATCCCCATCAAGAACCTCGAAGAGGCCATCGAGCTGCATAACGGCGTGCCACAGGGGCTCTCCAGCGCCATCTTCACCGCGGATGTCCGCGCGGCGGAGCGCTTCATCGCGGCGGCCGGCTCGGACTGCGGCATCGCGAACGTGAACATCGGAACGTCCGGGGCGGAGATCGGTGGCGCGTTCGGTGGCGAGAAGGACACCGGTGGTGGTCGGGAGTCAGGCAGTGATGCCTGGAAGGCGTACATGCGCCGCCAGACCAACACGGTCAACTACTCCGACGACCTGCCCCTGGCGCAGGGCATTCAGTTCGGCTGATTGGACTCGATCTCGGTCAGCTTGTCCGCCACTGCGGCTCCCACACACCGCGCCCCGAGGGGCGTGTGGTGGAGGAAGTCGTAGTAGTGGTCGAGGTCCGAGGGGACCCGCGCGCGCAGGTCTAGCTGCTGGACCCCCTCGGCCTCCGCCACCTCCGCGGCGACAGCGTCGACCTTGGCCATCAGCGCGCGCACCAACGAGATGGCGTAGTACGCCTCAGGTTCACTCTGGTAGGGGCGTCCCTGGCCAAAGTTCCAGAGCTGACGCTCCTTCTCTGGCGGGAGGTCTGCGTCGAGCCAGGGCTGGCGGGCGATGAGGACCTCGGCCGAGTGCTCCTTGCAGAGCGCGATGAGGCTCGTGAGGTGCGCGCGGAAGGCGTCGAGCATCGGCGAGGGGTCCGGCGTCTCGGTCAGGATGGTCTGGCACCTCGCCCGCATGGCCCGGTGCTTGATCCGGGCGGCACCGACCTTGCTACGGCGGTGGACGGGCTTCAGGACTCGCGCCTGGAGGCGCCGCCCGACCCTGTAGAGGGCGGTCCTGTTGGGGGCCCAGGAGAAGTCGCCTTCGGGGTGCTCTGAGCAGAAGAGGTGGAGGTCTTTGCGAGCCCCATCGATCACGGGTGGGGTCTTCTTCTCGAACCAATCCACGAGGTCGCTGGCGCCGACCATGAGGACGATGACGTCCAGGGAGCGAGCCCGGGGCAGGATGCGATTCAGCAGCGGAGTGATGGAGCGACAGGGGATCAGCGAGCAGGCGATGTTCCCCACGTGGGCCAGTGAGCGGCGGCCGGCAGAGCCGTTGAGGATCTCCTGGGTGACCATCGGCCAGGTGTGCGGTTGGTCGAGCATGTAGCACTCGGCTGCGCTGCCCCCGGCGACCAGGATCCTGTAGAGCTCCTCGGGCTTCCGAGGGAGCGGGCTCCCACGTTCCCCTTGCGGGTTGGCGGAGACGTGCACCGTCGGCGGAAGCATGGGGAACGCCTCCGGGTCGATCGTGTACTCCGCTCGCGAGAACGGCCGGTGGACGAACCAATCGTCTCGGCGCTTGAGCAAGGCTCTCGCCGTGAGCTCAGCGCCGATGAGGCTCGCGGCGAGCGCGCCTGCGAGGGCCAGTGATTCGATCATCATCGAGGACGGCCGCCGGGCAGAGGGAGGCGGCGGAGCAGTGGCCCTGTGTCGATCAGCGGGTCGCGCGCGAAAGCGTAGAGCAGGCAAAGGGCGGTGAAGAGCCCGGTGTAGGTCAGCCCCGCAGCGATCAGCTCCGGGAAGGTCTCAAGCTCCATCAGGGTGGTGCTCCCGTAGAGACCTGCGATGGCCACCGCCGCGACCAGGGCCGGCTTGCCCAGGGCGTAGCTGGCCCAGGTGGCGTAGGGGACTCCGAGGGAGCGACATGCGATCCCGCCGATGATCGCGGCGAAGAGCACGTTCGGCACCGCGGTGCCGATCGCGACGCCTGTGAGCCCGTAAGGCCCCACGAGGGCCAGGCTCAGGCCGAGGTTGCCGAGCCCCATGGCAAGGAGTCCAAAGCCGGGGAGGCGCGCCTGCCCGATGCCCATGAGCGCAGGGAGCGCGACGCCCCTGATCGGGAGGAAGCAGAAGAACGACAGCATGAGGATCTGCATGAGCCGACCCGATTCCGGGTCGTATCCCTCGCCGATCCAGGCCGCCAGGAAGGCGGGCCCGAGGACCATGAGGTATCCCCCGATGAGCAAGACGATGGTGGTCGCGATCTTCGACCACTTCAGGAAGGCGTCCTTCACCGGCGCCAGGTCCCCCTTGCTCCTTGCCGCCGCGGCGAGGGGCATCAAGACCATCCAGATCGCGAGGAGGATGTTGATGAACGGGTCGAAGATCTTGTTGCCGATGCCGTACACCGCTGCGGCCTCCGGTTCCGCGTGGAGCCCGATCACCACCGCGTCGATCCGGAAGGCGAGCATGGCGCCCATGTTCATGAGGAAGGCGAAGACGCTGAAGGACAGCAGGCCGTGGGCCTCCTTCCACTGAATCGCGCGTGGTCTGAGGCGGACCTTGGGGTGGCGCCGCCTGGAGACAGCCATGGCCACCGAGAATTCAAGCAGGGCCATGCCAACTTGCACCCAGGCGAGGACGAGGAGGTCGGACCTCCACGTGAGGGCGGCCACGGTCACGCCGAGCTTGGCGAGCAGGCCCATCGCCTTGATGAGGTTGCGGGCGACGAAGTCGTGGTGCGCGTCAAAGAGGGCGTAGGGCAACGCGAGCGCGAAGCCGGCGGAGGCGTTGGCGAGGATCACCACGATGGCGAGCCTCGCGTCACGGATGACCTCCGGGGAGAGGCCGCTCCAGCCCTCCCCCGTGATGAGCAGCGCGGAGAACGCCGCGTAGACGACGGCGCCGACAGCAGCGGCCACCAGCCCAAGGATCAGCGTCATGCTGAAGGCCGTGCCGGCGGCCCTCCCCGCGGCGTCAGGGTCGTCCCCGTGCAGGGAGCCGCTGACCGCTCTCACCGTCGCCATGGGGAGCCCGAGGGCGAGCAGCTGAATGGGGGCCGCCGTGGAGACGATCACCTCCCAGATCCCGAACGCCTCCGTGCCGAGGGCACGGAAGGTGAACGGAGTCAGGACCATGAACACCGCGATCTGGAGCGCGTTCAGGGTCCAATTGGAGGAGATACTGCGGAGCACGTGGCTGAGAGTGTGTGAGGTGACGTCGTGGTCCTGGCGGGGCGATAGGCAGCGACCGCCAGTGGCGGGAGCGTCATTAGCGCGAGCTTGAACGGTGCGAGCGTCAGGGGCGCAGTCGCCGCGCCACAACCTCATCGGCTGCTAG
>JAQWJQ010000020.1 GCA_029248265.1 Planctomycetota bacterium | reverse complement strand
CCGTCCAGGCAGTGCCCCGGACCTCGGCGAAGGGCGTGGCCTTGATCGCGCCAACCCCTGTCCGGATCGGAAGCGAGACCCGCTGAAGGAGGTCGGCGCGCCCTGACTCCCTATCGCCGGTGCCGACTTGGGCTCCGCCGGGAAGGTCCGAGAAGAGGTCCTGCTTCGCGACCCCCTCGCGACGCCGGAAGTAGCCCGCCTCGAAGGACCCGCCATAGAGAAGCGGGAGCCCCCCGACATCCGCCACGGCGCGCTCCCCCCGGTAGGCGAAGACGGACGGGAGCTCCTCCTTCTGACTCCGGAACGAGTTGATCCGCTTCTGCGCCCCAGCCGCGAGGTAGTCCGCGCCAAACGACTTGCGCCAACGGACGAAGGTGTCGCGCTGGTCGAAGCGCTGGTAGTCGTTCTCGTAGAACTCGGACTGGACCCCCGGGTCGGTCTGCGACGCGACCGCCACGTCGACCCACTCTCCCCGGACGATGGGGTACCGGCTCCGCACATAGCCGAACAGCCGCAGGGTGTCCCGATCGCTCTCGTCCACCCGCACGGTACCTCGGTCCATACCTTGATCGGGGATCCCGCCGATGAACGCGTCGACGCGGAAGTCCTCACCCGGATCGTCACCCGGCTCATGCTCGCGGAGGCTGAGCCCGAGCCCGAGCAGCGGGCCACGGTCCCACAGGTAGCTGGCCGAGGTGTCCCACTTGCCCTCGATCTTGTCGGGGTTCATCCCGACATGCTCGCCGATCCACGAGCCCACCCCGCCGACATCGAAGCGAAAGGCCGCGCCCAGGGTGGCACCGAAGCGCGCAGTCTGCGCGATCGCAATGTCGCTCAGCGGCGTGACCTCTCCCGCCTCATCCTCGAACCCCTCGACCCCGAACTCCTCGTCGAGGACGACGTTCCCGATGGACGGCAAGGGCATTGCGAAGCCTCCCTCGAACTTGATCCGGTTACCGCGGGCCGCGAAGCGCCACCTGCCGTCCTCCCGGGGGGAGAGGGAGAACTCTCGAGTCCGCACGACAAAGTGCGGCCGCTCGTGGCTGCAGGTGGTCATGGTCGCACCATCTGCGACCAACGCGCCCTCCTCATCGGACTCGAGGCGATCGGTGCGAATCCTGAGGGGGACCTCACGGCCACGGGTCTCCAGCGGATAAGAGAGCTCGAACCCCTCCGCCCACGCCGCGGCCCGGGGCAGGTCGAGGTACAGGCGGTCGCCCGTCGCCGACCGGCTGTCCTGGCGAATCACCTCGAAGCCCCCCTCGATGTAGAGCGACCGCAAATACTGGCCGTACTCACGGGTCTGCAGCTCGAACAACAGCTCAGCCAGGAAGTTTGGTCTGCCCGAGGAGGGCGCCGCGGCGACAACGAGGGGCGCCGGCTCCGGCACGCCGCGGTAGGCGCTGTCGCCCTTCGCCTTCCACCGCAACCGATCCAGGAACAGCGCGACAAAGTCAGCGCGCGCGCTGTCCGCCCCGGCGACAAGCGACGGCGCGTTGATCGTGACGAGGATCTCATCAGCGACCAGCTGCGACTCGATCCCGGCGAAGTCGACCGAGAACGGCTCAGCGCCGCCCTCCCGCCGGGCTTGGATTGATCCACGCCCCGTGTGCAACAGGTAGTCCACGAGGTCGACCTCGATGAACTCTGCGGAGACCTCAAAGCCCGCCATCCCCAGGGTGGCCGGCTTTCCCTCGAGCCGGAGCCGGTCCCCATCGAACTCACCCCGGTCTCCCTTGAGGAAGCGGCCGTCGCCGAGGTTCAACTCGAAGCCGAGCAGCTCCACGTCGTCATCCTGCTCAGAGGGGACCGGATCGTCCGGTCCGACGGTCCGGTTCGGTGCGCCAGCGTCCGGATCGAACTCGCTCAAGCCGCTCAACGGAAAGTCAATCCGGCGGGCGCGGATGGCGACATCCTGGCCTTCGCGGTTCTGCCCCGTGCCGAGGACAGGAGACTCGACGGACCCCACGAGCGAGGCGCTCTCGCGCGTCGCCTCGAGGAACTCTCCCGAGATCCTCGAGAGGCGGATGCCGCCGAACTCCATGAGCGGCCTCGACGCCTCGATCTCCAGGATCGGTTTACGCGCCTCGAGCGTCGTCCGTGAGAAGTCAACCGAACGCGCCGTGAGGAGATAGGGCTCGTTGCTCTCCGGGAGCTGGCCCCGCACACGAACCCGCCGCCCAGCTTCCGCCCCCAGGAGTCCACGCTGGCCGTCCGTGAGCTCGAAGCGGTCCCCCCAAGTCCGAATCGGAGGCCGGCTCGGGTTCATCTTGATCAAGGCCTCGACCTTGCCCGTCGCGACGAGCGAGGACCCCAGCAGGGCCGCGTCTCGCTGCGCTTCGGTGACGACCTCCTTCGAGCCGACGAAGCCGCCGACCTCGACGCGCGTGGCGGAGAGGTCAGCGCTCACGCCGGCCCCTTCATAATGGCCGCGTGACACGCCTTCAGCCACGAGCATGAAGGGCGCTCGCTCCTCGCCGGCGGCGCCCTCCCGAGTGAGGGTGGCGGAGGCCGCCTCCATGCTCCACTTGGCGAGCACCTCGAGTGGTCCCTGGACGGAGAGGCTCTCCACCGTCGCCCGGACGCCGCCCTCGGCCCGGATCTCAGAGGTCGCCTGACGGTCCAAGGTCGCCTCGGCGCCAAGCTGGCCCAGGACGACCCCGTCCAACGAGATCCGGTCAGCAGAGAAGATCGAGCGCTCCAACGGGGAGTCGAGCCGAAGCTCCCTGACGCCGACGACCTCGAACCGGAACGGCGTGCCCATGGCGCCATCAGAGGACTCCTGGAATCCGGCGATCTGATCGCTATCCAGGCGCCACAACCCGTCGGTCCCCTTGAGTTCAGCGGTCGCCTGACCGCTCGCCTTGAAGGTGTCGCGGGTCAACGTCAATGAGAGCGCGCTGACCGTCCCGGTCCGGATTCCCGCTGCGTCCTCGGCCTCATCCCTGAGGGCCTCACCGTCGGGCGAGAGCTCGAGGACGACCGGCGCGCCCTCCGTGCCCGTCAGCTCGACCTCGCCGCCGCCGTGCAAGGCAGCGGTGTCGGAGCGGGCGGCGCCCCAGAGGGACTCGTAACGCACGCCCCCTGAGGCCACCAGGGTCTCGCGGGCCACGTCGACGTCCCGGACCATGTCGGCGGACAGGCGGTGTGGCTCATCACCGAGGACCTCGATCTCGAAGTCCCGCGCCTCATCGATGAACCAGCGCTCGCCCTCAAGCCGAGCGGCCAGACCCTCCCGGGCCTCCGCCTGGTAGAGACCATTCTCGCGACGAGCGCTGACCGTGGACGGCCCCTCGGCCGCGAGCTGCACGCCCAGCCCCTCGCTGTAGGTGGCGAGCACAGACTCGGACTCCAGCTCCCCCTCCAGCGAGACGGCCCGGACAGAACCGCTCAGGAGAACGGTCGCGACAGATCGATCCGTACGTCCCCTGCCCCGCGCCTCGTTCTCGAAGGTGATCACCCCCCCACGGTCTATGGCCTCGAGGCGACCCGGGCCGACGAAGAGGAACTGCTCGACGGACGCTTCTCCCGCTGTGTCGCGGGAGCGGTCCAGGTTCGCGGTCACGGGACCCGCACCCGAGAGCTGGAGACGGAGCTCCCCCGCCGCCTCCTGAACGACGTAGTTCACGCTCGGCTCCCCGCGCAGGGTGACGAGTCCCGGACGCGCCCCCTCGAACTCGATGCGCCCCTCCTGTCCCCGGAAGAGGTCCCGGCCTCGCCGGAGTTCGATGCCCCCGGCGGCCCGCGCGTCGAGCACCTGGTTCACGCCCGAGTCTCCACCGAGGACGATGTCGACATCAACGGAGCCCGCCTCCACGGAGACCGACTCCCCGTCCGCGGTCGCACCGGACGCATCCCCGAAGACCAGGAGGGCCCCACCCTCGGCACGCACCCGGACGAGTCGTGCGCCCCCCTCCTCCGTCGCCGGGCTGGCGACGATGTTCAGTCGGCCGCCCTCCCTGGACTGAATCCGCGCGGTCCGCTCCTCACCGAGCTCCACGAGGACGTCGGCGCCCCCCTCGAAGGAGAGGCTGCCGATCCCCCCGAGGCCCACGAGGCCGCGGCCCGTCCCTCGGAGGTCCCTTGAGGTGAAGGTGACCACGTCATCGCCCACAGAACGCAGCTCCTCGAGGGCCAGCTTGGCGTCGAGGCGCCCCGCCTCGAGGGTCAGCGGCGCCAGAGGTGAGTTCATCAACTGCTGGACCACCACCCCCTTGAGTCGGACGTTGATGTCGTCATCAAATTCCAGGCCCAGGTCCTCGGCGACGAGCTCGAGGTAGCCCTTCTCGGCCTCGATGCTGCTGCTCCTTGGCTCATCCGCGCGCGGGCCACCGTCGACCACGAAGGAGTCGACCTTGACCCCCGTGAGCTCGTAACGGGTCCCCTGATCGTCCATGGGCTGCATGTCCGTGGTGATCAGGACGATGCGCGGTTCACCGGCTCGACGCGGGGGCAGGTTGGTGCGCTGCGCGCCGCTGGTGACCACGCGCTCCCCCTTCAAGAGCGCCGGGCGGTCCTCCACCTCGGCGGCCGGGCCGGCCGGGCTCTCGGAGGCACTCGTCTCGTCCTCGTCGTCGGCCGAGGGTGGGACAAAGGCGGGGATCGACGTCTCCGTCGGACGCGGCACACTGCGCGTCGTGAGACGATCAGAGTCCGAATTCCGTCGTTCCGACTCCAGGTACCAGAGCAGCGACGCCCCCACGCCGAAGACGAGGGTGAAAGTGATCAGTCGACGCACGACTGGTTCAGATCCCAACCTCGATCAGGTCTTGGACGTCCAACAGGCCCACCGGGCGCCGCTCGGCGTCAATCACAGGGGCGTTGTCGATGCGGTTCTCGCGCAGGAGCCGGTGGGCATCCACGGCGAGGTCGCTCGGCTCCAACACCTTGGGCTCACTGGCCATGAACTCGTCAATCGGGCGCTCGAGGTGGCCGAAGTCCCCGCGCTCCAGCAGGCGGCGCAGGTCACCGTCCGTGAAGATCCCGGCCAGGCGGCCGTCGCCATCAACCACCAGGGAGGCGCCCGGGCGTCCCGGGGTCTTGGAGGTCTGAATCAGCGCGTCCGCGACGCTGGTCCCAGCGGTCACCAGCGGCAGGCTCTCGCCCTTCCGCATGACCTCGTCGACCCGCAACAGGCTCCGCCCGAGGCTCCCCCCGGGGTGGAAAATCGCATAGTCACGGGGACCGAAGTCGCGCTCCCCCAGGACGGCCATGGCGAGAGCGTCGCCGAGGGCGAGCATCACCGTGGTGCTGGCGGTGGGCGCCAGTTGCATGGGGCAGGCCTCTTCTACACGCCCGATATCGAGCAGGCAGTCGGCGTATCGGCCGAGGGTCGAGTCCGCGCGGCCTGTCAGGCCGATGAGCGGGACTCCGAGCTTGCGGACCGCCCCCATCACCATGTTCACCTCGGCGGTCTCGCCGGAGTTGGACATGGCCAACACAAGGTCTCCATGCCGGACCCGGCCGAGGTCGCCGTGGAGGGCCTCCGCGGGGTGAAGGAAGAAGGAGGGCGTCCCGGTGCTGGCGAGGGTCGCTGAGATCTTCTGCCCGATCAGGCCGGCCTTGCCCATGCCGGTCACAACGACCTGGCCGTGGCAAGCGAGCACCATGGCCACCGCGGCCCCAAAAGCCCCTCCTGCACCCCCAGAGTCCGCCTCAAGGCGCCCAGCGAGCCTTCCGATCGCCGCAGCTTCCTGTTGGAGCACCTCGGCGCCGCGCGCCGAAGGCGCCCTCTGATCATCGTGGGTCATGCAGCGTTCGGGCGCAGGGCCCGGTACGGCGTCCAGAGTGGAGGCCGCAGACCCGATTCTACGGACGAGACAAGACGTGGAACAAGAACAGGAGGAACCTCGTTGGCGGCTTCGTGTTCACTAAAGACTGCTGGAGGTTGTTCCTCACCGCCGAGAACGGGGGGCGGACCCCCTCCACCGGCCCAGGAAGACTGCGGAGAAGAGACCCCATGATCACCACCCGCCAACCTCTCAAGCCCTCTGCCCTGGTCCAGGCCGTGCGCTACAGCGCCACGCTGCTCGCACTCTCCTCCATCGGGCTGTCCGTCACTCCACCCCAGCAGGACCGCACCCGGGCCTTCGAAGCGATGCTGGCGCGCTTCGACACCAACCTGGATGGGAAGGTCGACCGGGACGAGTTCCCGCGCTCCACCCGTCGCTTTCGGCGCGCCGACCGCAACGGGGACGGCTTCCTCTCACTGGAGGACCTGAAGCCCGCCGATGGGGCCGAGGCCCCCGCGACCCCCGCGACGGAGCAGCGCCCCCCCACCGAGGAGGAGGTCGAGTTCTTCGAGACCCGGGTCCGGCCCGTCCTGGCCGAGGCCTGCTACTCCTGCCACGCCGAGACCTCCCCGCGCATCCGCGCCCGGCTGAAGGTGGACTCCCTCGAGGGGCTCCTGGAGGGCGGGGTGTCCGGTCCGGCGCTGATCCCCGGCGACGTGGACGGCTCGGCCCTCATCGAGGCGATCCGCTACGAGGACCTCACCTACGCCATGCCCCCCAGCGGCAAGCTCGACGACGACCAGATCCGCGACCTGGAGCGCTGGGTCGCCATGGGCGCCCCATGGCCCGAGGGGCCGGAGCCCTCGATGACCATGGTCTCCGTGCGCGACTCCGCCGGCGGCGAGTCCCTCGAGCGCGAGATCGACATGGAGGAGGCCCGCGAGTTCTGGTCCTTCCAGCCGGTCACCCGGCCGGAGGCCCCCCGGCTCGACGGCGACCGCTGGTCCTGGACCGAGGTGGACCGCTTCCTGCGCGCCGCCATGGACGAGGAGGGCGTGCGGCCTGTCGGGGACGCCGACCGGCTGACCTGGCTCCGGCGCGTGACCTTCGACCTGACGGGGCTCGCCCCGACGCCGGAGGAGCAGGAGGCCTTCGAGCGCGACCGGTCCTCCGACGCCCACGAGGAGGTCGTCGACCGCCTGTTGGCGTCCACGGCCTTCGGCGAGCGGTTCGGCCGCCACTGGCTGGACGTGGCCCGCTTCGCGGAGTCCAGCGGCATGGAGAGCAACGTCCTCTACCCCCACGCCTGGCGCTACCGCGACTTCGTGGTGGACGCCGTGAACGAGGACATGCCCTTCAACGAGTTCCTGAAGAAGCAGCTCGCCGGGGACCTCCTCGAGGCCTCGAGCCCGGACGAGCGCGCCGAGAACCTCGTGGCCACGGGCTACCTCGCGCTGGGCGCCAAGAGTCATAACAGCCGCGACCCCAGGGAGTTCAGCCTGAACCTCGTCGATGAGCAGATCGACGCCATGTCCCAGGGGATGCTCGGGCTCACGGTCTCCTGCGCCCGCTGCCACGACCACAAGTTCGACCCGATCCCCATCGAGGACTACTACGCGCTCGCGGGCATCTTCCTGAGCACCGAGACGCACTTCGGCACCTACCCGGGGCCGGGCAACAACCACACCTCCGAGCTGCTCCCGCTCCCCGATGGAGCGGAGCTCCCCAACGGGCCCAGGCTGACGCCGGAGATCCAGCGCACCCTCGAGCGGCTCGTCCGCCGGCTCGAGCCCGAGCCCGAACCGCCCATGAGCGCCGGGGGCCGGATGCAGCGCGGCCAGCTCAGCGCCGACGAGCGAGCCGCCGCCCGCAGGGAGCGGCTCCAGCGTCAGCAGGTGGCCATGGTCAAGGACCTGCTCAGCCGCTTCGACGAGGACGGCAACGCCCTCCAGGGGAACCGGCTCACCATGGGCGCCGCCGATGGCACGACGCGGGACATCGCCGTCCTGCGCCGGGGCGAGCTCAACCAACCCGGCGAGGTCGTGGAGCGCGGCATCCCCGAGGTCTTCGGCCACGCCATCGAGGTCGGCGAGGGCAGCGGGCGCCTCGGGCTCGCCAGCTGGGTCGCCTCCAAGGAGAACCCCCTCACGGCCCGGGTCTGGGCCAACCGGATCTGGCTCCACCTCTTCGGCAGCGGCATCGTCCGGACCCCCGACAACTTCGGCAGCGGCGGTCAGCGCCCTGACCACCCCGAGCTCCTGGACTGGCTCGCAGCGGAGCTCATGGACTCGGGCTGGTCGACAAAGTCGCTCGTCCGCGAGCTCGTCCTCTCCCACGCGTACCGGTTGGACAGCGAACACAGCGCGTCGAACGACAGGATCGACCCCGACGTGGTGACCCTCTGGCGCATGCCCGACCGGAGGCTCGAGGCCGAGGCGATCCGCGACGCCATCCTGCAGGCCGCGGGCACGCTGGACCGTGAGCGCCCGGTGGGGTCTCCGGTCGGCCTGGTCGAGGGTGTCCTCCGGCGCGAGCAACTCGCCGACCTCCTGACCTCGGAGCAGCCGGTCCGCTCGGTGTACCTGCCGAACCTGCGGGGCGCCACGGTGGACGCCCTAGGGGTCTTCGACGCCCCCGACGCCGCCACCGTGGAGGGGGACCGGGACGAGACCAGCGTCGCGACCCAGGCCCTGTTCATGATGAACAACGAGGACGTGCTGCAGGCCTCCGACGCCATGGGCACGCGGCTGCTCGCCTTGGACGGCACAGAGAGAGAGCGCATCAGCCACGCCTACCGGCTCGCCCTGGGGCGCGCCCCCTCCAGCTCGGAGGCCCAGGCCGTCTCTCGCTTCCTCGACCGGTACGAGAAGCTGACCCCCGAGCCGGAGCCCCGGCGCCGCAACCGCCGCAGGAGCCGCGCGGGCGCCACCCCCGCCTCCTCCAAGCTCACGCCCCGGTCCCCGGAGCACGCCGCCTGGGCAGCCTTCGCCCAGTCCCTCTTCCAGACCGCCGAATTCCGGACCCTGTACTGATCCCGACCCGGGCCAGCGCAGACCCAGCAGCACATCCATCCGCAGGACCTTCACATGAACCCGTTCTCCACCCCGAGCCGGCGCGACGCGTTGCGGATGATGTCCTCTGGCTTCGGCATGCTCGCCCTGAACGGCGTCGCCGCCTCCCAGGTCCGCCAGCAGTCCTCAGCCGCCCTGCCCGGGCGGGCGAAGCGGGTCATCTTCCTGTGCATGACCGGCGCCCCGTCCCACGTGGACACGTTCGACCACAAGCCCATGCTCACCAAGCGGGACGGCGCCAGCCTCTCCGGCTTCCGCCGCGGCGCCAAGCTCATGGGCTCGCCCTGGGCGTTCAAGCCCGGGGGGAAGAGCGGGCTGATGATCTCGGAGCTCCTGCCGGAGATCGGCAAGCAGGCCGACCACCTGTGCCTCCTGCACGGGATGCACACGGACGTCCCCGCCCACGCCCAGGCCACCACCAAGCTCCACACCGGCAGCTTCCAGTTTGTGCGGCCCTCCATGGGCGCGTGGACCCTGTACGGCCTCGGGACGGAGAACGAGAACCTCCCCGGCTTCGTGACCCTGAATCCCCCCCGCAATCAGGGGGGCGCCCAGAACTACGGGAGCTCTTTCCTCCCCGCCACGTTCCAGGGCATGCCGATCAAGGTCAGCGGCGGCCGGCAGACCCAGGACCCTGTGGCGGACATCCGCAACCCCCGCCAATCGGACGAGCAGCAGCGCGCCCAACTGGACCTGCTGCGCAAGCTGAACGAGACCAACGCGCGGCGACGCAAGGGCAGCGATGACATCGACGCGGTGATCCAGTCCTATGAGCTCGCCTTCCGCATGCAGAGCGAGCTGCCTGAGCTCCTGGACATCTCCAAGGAGAAGAAGAAGACCCTCGAGGCCTACGGCATCGGGGAGGCCGAGACCGACGCCTTCGGCCGTCAGTGCCTCATCGCCCGCCACCTCGCGGAGGCCGGCGTGCGCTTCATCGAGGTGGGCATGGGGGGCTGGGACCACCACCGGAACCTGCGGGAGGACCTGCCCGCCAAGTGTCGCGAGATCGACAAGCCCATCGCCGCCCTGCTCGCCGACCTCGCCCGCTCGGGCATGCTCGAGGAGACGCTCGTGGTCTGGAGCGGTGAGTTCGGTCGGACGCCCTACGCCCAGAACGGCGACGGCCGGGACCACAACAACCGCGGCTTCACCTCCTGGATGGCCGGTGGCGGCGTGAAGGGCGGCTTCTCCCACGGCGCCACCGACGAGAACGGTATCGAGGCCGTGGAGGGGCGCCTCTCCATCCACGACTGGCACGCCACGATCCTCCACGTCATGGGCCTCGACCACGAGGCGCTCACCTACCCCTACGCGGGTCGCGACTTCCGCCTGACGGACGTGCATGGAGAGGTGGCGAGGGACATCCTCGCCTGAGCCTCCACGCGCCCCGGCAGCGTCCGGTCCAAGGGCAGCCCCGGCGCAGCGACACGGCGGGGCAACAGGATCGCTGGGACCCCATGGGGCGGCCCCTCGTGGCCCGTCTTCACGGGTCCACCGAGGGGGCTCACACGCCCGCGACCCGCGGGTCGCGGTGAGCGCCCATGACCCGGCCTCGCCGCTCTGCCTGGACGCTCGATCCGGACCCGGTAGGGGCCGCACCGGGCTCAGCCTTTCCCGGGCACCTTGAAGCCGGCTCGGTAGGTGCCGCGCATCAACGCCGTGGCCTCGTCGTCGCCCACGTAGCGCTGCTCCTCGCGGTCCACGGCGAGCACCCGGCCGAAGGTCGGGCGGTGCTCATCCAGGTCCACGCCGTTGGCATCCAGGTGGGCCGCGAACCGCCGCGCCGCGTCCTGGGCCTCGGGGTCGCCGCCGAGGGTGCGCTCGATGGAGCCCATCGAGTCCTCGCACCCGAGCATGTAGGAGTCGTTGGCGAGGTGGCAGTACGCCGCCGAGATGTGCCCCTCGGTCACGTTGGCGTTCAGCACCTCAGGGTCACGCTTGCGGACCGCGTCGATGAAGTTGGCGAAGTGGTCGCCGCCCCCTTCCCAGCGGCGGATCTCCTCGCCCTTGCGGTCGTAGGCGATGGCGCGTCCGTAGTTGGAGCTGATGGCGAGGCGGCCGTCCTCGGCGTGGAGCAGGGAGCCGATCGTGAGCCCGTACTCCCGGTCCATGCTGCCGCCCCACTTGCCGTTCGTCTGGGCCTCGAGATCCCTGGGGAGCCCGCGGACCTCGAAGATCATGGGGGCCGGCTCGAGGTCGTAGAAGGCGAACATGGTGTTCGGCGTGGTGCCGTCGTCCTCGTAGCCGAAGCGCCCGCCCACGGCGACCGCCCGGCGGGGGAGCGCGCTCACCCCCAGCATGCGCCGGCACAGGTCCACCTGGTGCACGCCCTGGTTCCCGAAGTCGCCGTTGCCGAAGGGGAACTGCCAGTGCCAGTCGTAGTGGTACTGCCGCCGCTCGACCGGGCCCGCCTCCCGGGGCCCCGACCACAGGTCGTGGTTGACGCCCGCGGGCGGCGACTTCGGCCCGTCGATGAGACCGATGCTCTTGCGCGGCTTGTAGCAGAGCCCCTGGGCATAGCGGGGCGCCCCGATGCCGCCGGCGTCGAGCCAGGCGATGGACTCCTGCACCGCCCGGTGGGAGCGGCTCTGCATGCCGGACTGGACGATCCGGCCCGTGCGCTCTGCGACCTCGACCATGCGGCGCCCCTCCCAGATGTTGTGGCTGACGGGCTTCTCCACGTAGACGTCCTTGCCCGCCTCACAGGCCCAGATGGTGTGCAGGGCGTGGAGGTGGTTCGGGGTGGCGAGGGAGACCGCGTCGATGTCGTCCCGGGCGAGCAGGTCGCGGACATCCTCGAACACCGCCACCTTTCGGTCCCCCTTGCTCACCCCGGGCTCGAGCTCGGCGGCCCGCCGCTCGAGGACCCCGGCGTCCACGTCGCACAGCGCCACGACCTCGACCCCGTCGAGCCGGGAGTAGCCCTGGATGTGATTGCCTCCGCGGCCGCGGAGGCCGACGACCCCGACCCGGATGACGCCCTCCTGAGAGCGCCCACCGAGGGCCAGTGCCGGGGCCGCGACGAGGCCAGCGGCGGCGGCCGTGGTACCGCGGAGGACCTCGCGGCGGAGGAGTTGTTTCTCGGAGGGATTCATGATGTTCAGCGGGTGGCGGGGTGCGAGGGGATCAGTCCAGGGGCTCGATGGAGCCCTCGAAGTCGATGGCGATGACGCTGACGGCGGGGTCAGGTGCAGCGCCGGTGAGCTGTAGCTCGACGCCGTCAGCGGTCGCGCGGACCGCCACGGGGTCGCCGGGGCGAGCCAGCAGGGTCGCGGCGGTGGGCTTCATCCGGGCTCCCTTGAGCGTCAAGAGGCCGCTCTCGGGCCAGCGGTAGACGTGGGCAAACAGCCGACGGCGCTCGGGGTTCCAGGTGGTGCGCCCGAAGTCCTGTGCTCCGAAGGGGCTCTTGGAGGCGCCGTAGATGGACTCGCCGTTCACGCCGAGCCAGCGCCCCATGGCCTCGAGCCGCTCCACCTCGAAGGCCGCCAGGGTGCCGTCCGCCTTCGGCCCGAGGTTGAACTCGATGTTGCCGTTGTCCGACACCACATCCACCACCATCTGCACGGTCTGCGCTGTGGTCAGGATGTTGTCCTCATGCTCGTTGCGGTTGTACCCGTAGCTGTTGCCGAAGCCTCGCCACATGGCCCAGGGCTTGGTGCGGTCAATGTCCGCGTGGTACTCGACGTGGTAGAAGTCGCCGTACACCCCGCGGGTGTCCGAGACCCCCTCCTTGGCCTGGCCAAAGCGGTCGTTGACCGCCACCTGCTGACCGCGCTCCGCGGCCTGGTTGTAGTAGTACGCGATGATCTGGCGGCCGCGCCAGTGGGGGTAGCCGTGCTCCCACTCCCCGTCGAAGCACAGGCTGTCGGGTTGGTATCGGTCGATGAGCTCCTTGATCTGCGGGATCATGAAGTCGTCCACGTACTCGGCGGGGTCACCGTCGAGGTCGCGGTCCTCCAGGGGCTGAAACCCCTTGTAGGGCGCCGGCCCGGGGCTCCCCGTGTAGGCCGGGTTGAACCACTCGTAGAAGGAGTAGTAGAGGCCCACCCGAATCCCCCGCTTGCGCGCGGCGGTGACCAGCTCACCGTAGAGGTCCCGCCGCGGTCCGCAGTCCACCGCGTCGCGGCCCGTGTAGGCGCTGTCGAAGAGGCAGAAGCCGTCGTGGTGCTTGGCGGTGATGAAGAAGTACTTCGCCCCCGCTCGCTCGAAGAGCTCCATCCAGGCGTCCGCGTCGAAATCGGCCGCGTCAAAGGCCTCCGCCTTCCCCGTCTCGAGGTTCGTCGTGCCGTCGATGAAGGCGTCATAGGGCACCCCGCCGTAGACGCGGCCGTGGTGCTCCTTGACCGCCTCGTTGGACCGCATCCACTGCCAGTACCACTCCGCGTAGGCGACGCCGTAGGGCGAGTCCTTCCGCGGGGTCCAGCCCGGAACCGCATAGGGACCCCAGTGGGCGCTGATCCCCACCTTGGAGTCCGCGAACCAGCGCGGCAGTGGGTGCTGGACAAGCGAAGCCCACGAGGGCGCAAACGGACCCTGCTGGATGACCGGCGCGAGCATCGGATGCAAGCGATCGATGGCCGGGTCCTCGGTCGGGACCTCGGTGGAGGTCTCGGGGGCCGGGTCTTGGCCGCCCGGCTCCGAGGCGCCGCCCCCCGCGAGGAGGGGGGATCCACACCATCCCACGGAGAGTGTTGCTGCGACGGCGACGCGGGCGGTGCAGTGGACGACGTTCTTCATGACAGGCAGGTCCCCATGGGTGGAGGTACCACCCTACCCGCCCACGAGAAGTACTCTGGTCTGGAGCAGCGACTCGCCTCGAATGCAAAGCACCGATGGGCCGCCATCCTTCCGCAACGCCTCGGGAGAGGGACGAGCGTCGGTGCTATCCTCTCGCCCCAGCCTCCGCCCTGGCGGCGGCAAGTCTCCATGTGCCCAGCCTCCCCCGAGCCCACAAGCCCCAGCGGGACCCCGCTCCTGGCGCGCGCGCCCTGGAGACTGATCGCGATCATCGCCCTGGCCGGTGTGGCGCTACGGGGTCTCCTGCTGTGGCTCGTCCTCCCGCTGGATATCCAGTCTGACGAGGCCAACTACCTCTACCTGGCGCTGGCGAACGAGCGCTTCGGGATCTACCTCGACCAGCACCGCTACTACTGGCCTCCTGGCTACACGTGGTTGATGACGAAGTCGATCCACGCCTTCGGGATCGACGGCCTGAACGTGCTCCGAGCCTTCCAGGTTTCGCTCTCCAGTGTGATCGGCGTGACCACGATGCTCTTCGCGTGGCGCCTCTTCTCCACCCGCGCCGCCGTCGTCGCGGGGGTCCTGTGGGCCGTGAACCTCCCCCTCGGCGCGTTCACCCACCTCCTCTGGACCGAGACCATCTTCCTGGCGCTCCTCCTGCCCGCGCTCTGGCACCTCCTCGCCGCACTCGACCGCGCCGACGCAGGTGAGGACCGTGAGGCCACCCGGCGCCTGCTCCTCTGCGGCGCTCTCTTCGGGCTCGCCCTCTACATCAAGGAGTACGTGCTCTTCCTCGTCCCCGTCCTGGGGGTGGTCATCGCCGTTCGCTCCCGCGACACAGGGCTGGCCGAGTCCTTGCGGCGGGCGTCACTGCCCATCCTCACCGTGGCGGTCGTGTCCCTCCCCTGGACCCTCCGAAACCACGAGGTCTACGGGCGCACCGTGATCGGCGGTGCGACCTTGGGCGAGAACGTCTTTATCGGGCTCAATGCGCGCTCGATGAACTTCGACGTCCTGCCCCTTCGAAAGCGCCGCGCGGACCTTGAGCTCCCGCAGATCGAGACCCTGGCAAGGGCCTCCTTCACGGAGGTCCCCGCTGGTTGGGACCCTATCGACCGGGATGGCAACGGAGCGATTGAGGTACGGGACGCGGGTTGGGACCGCGAGTCGGAGGCCATTCACGCCATCGATCGCCACTCGGCCCAGCTTCGGCAGGGCCTCTCCTTCGCCGCAGAACACCCCGCCTGGACCGTGCGCACGCGACTCAAGAAGTGGAGCGAGCTCGTCACACCGCTCTCGTTCTTCTCTCGCCACCAGGCCATGGCCATGTACCCCGAGGGAGGCGCGGTGGCCGGGGTCCTCCGCGGTCCGCTGGTGCTGCTGGCCCTGCTCATGTCCTCGCTGACCATGACCCTGGGCGCCGCGGGCTTCTTCCTCACCCTCCGGGGTGGCCCGGGCCGCACGGTCTTCTCCGTGCTCATCGGGTACGTCGCCCTGACCTCCCTGCTCGTGGCGATGTCGCGCTTCCGCGTCCCCCTTGAGCCCATCCTCATCACCCTCACCGCCGGGTTCCTCGCCCACGGGCTCCAGGTTCGATCGCGGCCCAGGCTGGCGGGCCTCGCGGCGACGCTGCTCGTCCTCTGCGGCCTCTGGTGGATCTCGTGGCCTGAGACGGTCGCCGCCGCCCAGATGGCCCTCGGGGTGACCCCATGACGCCCCGCAGCTGGCAACCCCACCTCATCCTCGTCGGCCTCGCCCTGGGGATGATCCTCGTTGCGCGCGTGAAGCACACGTCCACCGAGGAGGCAATCCAGACGGCCTTTGACGACACGGCCTCCACCGATGATCGCCTCTGGGCCGCGCACCTCGCCGCGAACCGCGCGACCGAGCGCGACCCGCGTCTCGGCGACGCGCTCGTGAGGGCCTTCCTCGCCGACGAGGACGAGCGCCTGCGGGAGGGCGCCCTCACCATCGACCTGTGCCGCCACGCCGTTCATCCCCCCGGCGCACGCCCGGACGCAGCCCCGCCGCTCCAGAGCGCCTATGTGTACTCCGCCTCCGGAGGTGGCGAGTACACCCCCCACCGAGTCCGCTCCTACGTCCTCTTCCGCCGAAAGGTCGGCGGCTCGTCCGTTGGCGGAATCCGCCGCATGGCGCTGCCCGAGGCACGTTGGTTCCTCGACAGCCTCCGTGGCCAGCCCTTGCCCTCGCGCCAGAAGATCGAGCGGTACCTGGTCGATCAGTCCCGCGAACCCGTCAACCTCCGGCGCCCCCGCTGAGGCTGCGGCCCCAGAGGCCCAGCCGCGCAGAGGCCCAGCCGCGCAGAGCCCCAGCCGCGCAGAGCCCCCCGGGACGTCCAGCCAGGACCGTGGGTCTGGCGGGAGCCGCTCACCGCCCGCGGTCTTCGCCCAGGTTTCGGGGCAAGTGGTAACGAGCGCCACGTTCGAAGGGGGTCCAGAGCGCCGCTCGCTGCCCCATGGCCTTCACGGCGCCGTTCGCCCACGTGTTGCATGTCCGGAGAAGGTGGTAGCTCCCGCGGCCCTCGAAGAAGCGGTCAGAGGCCCCGTACCCCGGCGCGCCCAACAAGACCGGTTGGCCCTCCTCCAGGCAAAAACCGGCCTCCACGAACTCGATGAGCTCGCTGAAGCGCTCCGGCACAAGGGAGACACGGTGTACGTGCTCGCCGGGGATCGGCGGCCCGACGTACGCGGTGGCGCGCATGGCCGAACGGGTGGGGAGGAAGGCGCCGCGCAGCGCGACCCCAACCGTGAGATCGTCCCAGGTCGGCACCTCCAGGTAGAAGTCGTGGTCCCCCCAGCCGAACGCCACGTACCCGCCAGGGCGCGCCGGCACCTCAGGTGGGAGCCAGCGAGACCAGTCGCGCTCCGGCCGAGCGGTCGGGAGCCACACGGAGACATGGACACCGTTGGTCACGAGGTACACGTCCACCTCCCCACCATCCGGGTCCGCACCCGCGTGAACAGGGATGCGCATCGTCACCTCTGCGGTGAGCAGATAGAGGCCGATCGGGGCCAGCAGGACCACAGCCAAACGAAGCAGCGCCCGGACCCACCGGAGCCTGGGGCTCGCGGGGGCGCCGGCGGCCCCCCCCGCCCCTCCGTCCAGCGCTTGGGGCTCCGGTCGCGCTGCCAACCTGGGGGATTCGGGGGGGGGCTCCATGGGATCGCTCGGAAGACGAGCAGAGCGATATCCTGGGGCCATGGCGAGCCCCGACCCCACCGAAATCGAAGCTTGGCATGAAGCTGGGCATGCCGTGGTCGCTCACCTGCTGGGGGGCCGCGTCGTCAGCGTCAGCCTCGAACCAGAGGAAGACGGGTACGGCGGACGCTCGGCCATCCAGTGGCGCGCTTCGGACGAGGCCTCCATGGCCAGCCTCTCTGGACGTGTGGCCCTCGCGGGTCCGATCGCCGAGGTGGAGCGCTTCGGAGGCCACGAACTCGATGACGTGCACGTCCTGGCTGCCTGGGAGGCGGATTGGCGGGAAATCGAGCGCTGCAGCGCGGTCCTGGCGCCCGAGCCCGAGCGCCAGAAGCGCGTGGTGGAGAGCTGGGCTCGGGAGGTGCGGGCTCTGCTGCTCGATGATGGCGTTGAGGAGCTGGTCGCCCGGGTCGCGGACGCCCTGGACGCCCACGGAGAGCTGGACGAGACGCTCTTCGAGGACTGCCTGGGGTGAGGCCTGGGACCGCCGGCTTAGGATGCCCGCGTGCCCCCCGAGAAATACATCGTCGGAGCCGCGCTCGTCGCGATCCTGATCTTCGCCCTCGCCCTCCACGAGGCCGCCCACGCCGCCGTCGCCAACTGGTGTGGAGACGACACCGCGAAGCGCCTCGGCCGCGTGACGCTCAACCCGATCAAGAGCATCGACCCGGTGCTCACGATCCTGCTGCCTGGGATGCTCTTCTTCGTGCTCCCCGCGGTGCTGGGCACCCCGCCGCTCATGTTCGGCGGCGCCAAGCCCGTGCCGGTCAACATGAGCCGGCTGCGGCACCCCTACCGGGACATGATGTGGGTGGCGCTGGCGGGTCCCGCCACGAACCTCATCCTGGCGTTCCTGGCCATGGTCGCGCTCAAAGGCCTCCTGGTCGCCGGCACCCTGGGCCCCCAGGACATGGGCGCGAAGATCCTGATGGGCGCCGTGCAGTTCAACATCCTGCTGACGGTGTTCAACATGATCCCCATCCCGCCCCTGGATGGGTCGCGAGTCCTCACCTTCCTGCTGCCCGATCGTCTCCGCGCACCGTTCAACGCGCTGACCCCCCTGGGCATCCCCATCCTCTTCGCCCTGCTGTTCTTCGCCCCGGGCGGGCAGGATGCCTTGCTCGGCGGGATGGGCGCCCTCTACGATTGGCTCGCCGGCGCGGTCGAGGGGATCTTCAGCCTCCTCGGCGGAGGCTGATTCCATGACGAGCACCGAGATGACCGACCCGGCCCAAGACGACCCGGCCTTGAACGCGGCCCCCAAAGAGGACACGGAGCCCTCGCGTCGCACAGAGGACTTCACCGTGAAGCTCGAGGAGGTCTTTCAGGGGCCCCTCGACCTGCTCCTGCACCTCGTCAAGGAGCAGGAAGTGGAGATCCAGGACATCCGCCTGGCCGACGTCGCCCAGTCCTACATGGACCACGTGCGCGCACTCGAGGGTCTCGACATCGAGGTGGCCGGTGAGTACCTCGTCATCGCCGCGACGCTCATGGCGATCAAGTCTCGCTCGCTCCTCCCGCGAGAAGAGGTCGAGCTTGAGGACGACCTCGACCCCCAGGACGAGCTGATCCAGCGACTGATCGAGTACCGGCGCTTCAAGGGCGCCTCGGACGACCTCGAGGATCGCTTCCACCGCCGCACCCTGGAGCACGCCCGGGGCTACCGACGAGAGGTCACCGACAACGAGCCCGAGCGCAGCTACGACCTGGGCGAGGTCACCTCCTGGGACCTCCTGGCCACCTTCTCCCGGCTCATGCGCGAGACGCTTGCTGGGCGACCACACACCGTCAAGGGCGACCCGCGGCCCCTCCGTTGGTATGTGCAGTCGATCGGGTCGGCGGTCCGCAGCCGCCCGGAGGGCGCCTCGCTGCGCGACCTCGTCGACGCGATGGGCGATGTGCCGGCCCGTGAAGGCCTCGTGGGGGCTTTCTGCGCCCTCCTCGAGCTGATGAAGATCGGCCTCGTCTCTGCCCACCAGGGCACCCAGGAAGAAGACATCACCCTGAAGTTGTCCGCGCCGGAAGACGGAGCGGGTGACCTCGACGAACTGATCAAGGCCTCGCGCTTCATGGACGAAGACTCCGAAGAGCTCGACCAAGCCCTCAACTCCGCGGAGAGTGAGGGCGAAGGCGCCGCAGAAGGCCTGCCCCCCGAGTCCCCGGCAAGCGGCGCGCCGGACGGGACGGCCGGGCCGGAAGAGCCGCTCTCGGCGGGCTCCCCGGCGGCCGCGGACTGATAAGCTCCCTGCATCGCACTGACCGAGCCGCCGACCCTTGAGCCGGCGGTGAAGAGCGACGATCCTCTCCTGGGTCATGGCGCAGCCACTCTGGCGCGGCCAGCCCCTACCGAAGCCCGCGAGGTCGACCCCTCGCCCCCCCCCACCGAAAGATGAGCAGCACCCTCACCGAAGTCTCCGACGCCAGCTGGGACACCGACGTCCTCGGCTCCGATCAGCCCGTCCTCGTCGATTTCTGGGCGCCCTGGTGCGGCCCCTGCAAGAGCATGCTCCCCTACGTCGAGAAGCTCGCCGAGGAGTACGCCGGCAAGATCAAGGTCGTGAAGCTCAACACCCAGGACAACATGGAGACGGCGTCCAAGTACGGCATTCGCTCCATCCCCACCTTCGTCGTGATCAAGGGCGGCGAGGTGCAGGAGCAGGTCATCGGCGCGCTCAAGTACGACGGGCTGAAGGGCCTCGTCGACCCGCACGTCTGATGGGGAGGGGGTGCCCTGCGCCCCCGACCCGACGGCCCATGCGCGTTGCCTTCCTGGGATCGCCGCCCTTCGCGACACCGATCCTTCGCCGGCTCCTCGAGAGCCCCCACGAGGTCCTCTGCCTCGTCACGCCCCCCGATCGCCCTCGCGGTCGGGGGCGCGGCGTTTCTCGGTCGGAGCTTGCGCTCCTCGCGGACGAGGCCGGCCTGCCCGTCCTCCAGCCCACCACCACCAAGGACCCGGAGTTCGTCGCGACCCTCGGGAGTCTGGGCGCCGACGCACTCATGGTCGCCAGCTACGGAGAGATCCTCCGGCCCGAGATCCTGGAGCTCTGCCCCCACGGCGCCCTCAACGTCCACGGGTCCTTGCTTCCGCGCTGGCGTGGCGCCTCCCCGATCCAGCGGGCCGTCGCCGCTGGAGACGCGGAGACCGGCGTCTCAGTCCAGCGGATGGTCCTGGCCCTCGACGCTGGCGATGTGCTGTTGTCCCGCCGCACGAAGATCGGCCCCGAGGAGACCTCCGCTGCCCTGTTCGACCGACTGGCGGAGCTCGGCGCCGACGCCGCCGTCGAGGCCCTCCATCTGATCCAAGCTGGCAACGCGACCTATGAGCCGCAGGACAACGCCCTGGTGACCCTCGCCCCAAAGCTCACCAAGGACGACGGTCGCCTCGACTTCAACCAGGACGCCGCCGTCGTCGCGCGGCACGTCCGAGCCATGACGACCTGGCCTGGGGCGCGCACACGCCTGCCCGGAGGCAAGGACCTCGTCATCCTCGAGGCGGCGCCGGAAGACTCGGCCCCTGGAGACCCCCCCTACTCGCCCGGCACGATCTTGCCGGGTCCAGGCCTCCGGGTTCAGGTGACCGGGGGCGCCGTGCGCCTCCGGCGCGTGAAGCCCGCTGGCAAGGGGGCGATGGAGGACACGGCCTTCCTCAACGGCGCGCGACTGGACCCCGGGCAACCCCTCGGGTGAGCCCGAGACGCACGGCGCCCCGCACCGGCCAGGCCGATGCGGGGCGCCGCCTCGAAGCCCTGGGGCTCCGATCAAGTGGCGATCACTGGAAGGTGACCGAGAGGCCGTCCGTGAAGTTAGAGGTCGCAGATCCGCCGATGGCGTCCCGGTACCAGGCCTGGAAGTTCCAGGTGTCCCCGGCTGCCGCCGAGACAAACCCGGTCGGCTGAGGCACCTGGGTCAGGTCGATCGCCAGGCTGATCGTGCCCGCAGCGTTCGCTTGCTGAATCTGTCCCGGGCCGACATAGCGCCCAATCGACCCTGACAGGCAAAGGTTGCCCTGGCTGCCGCCCGGGTTCGCGGCAAACCCCTGGACCTGGCCTGCGAGGTAGAAGGCGAAGGAGTTCGCCGGGAGGTTCGACGTGTTGAGGGTCAGGTTGTTATCCGCGGCCACGTCCGATCCGGCACCGCCCATGTTGGCGATGGCGCCGGTCGAATTGGTGTTCGCGGCGCAATAGGTGGTGCCGACCCCGCCGCCGCCGCCGCTGCAACCGGTGCCACCGATCACCATCGAGTAGCCGTTGCAGTCGAAGTCCGGGTCAGAGATCCAGAGCTCGACGCGCATGACCACGTTGAGCGGCGTGAGGCCCGCCGTGTTGTCGAACAGCAAGTTCTCGTCGTCCGAGGCCGAGCCACCGACGCCGAGGCTCAAGCCCGTGCACCCGTCGAAGGAGAACACGTCGATGTCACCGACGGCCGTGGGGAAGAGCACGTCTACCGACGCGGTGGCGCCGACGCCAACGCAGAAGCTGTACCAGTCCGGGTCCGTCTTGGAGCACCACAGGTTGGTCGTCGTCCCATTTCCCATCGGAACCGCCGAAGCACAGTCGTCGTTGTCTTCGAAGATGTCGTCTTGGTTCGGGTTGCAGGGGTCGGGGCCGATCACAAACTGACCGGCTCCGCTGTTAGCCCCACCCGTTTGGCGGGACCCAACGCGCATGAGGTAGGACTGTCCTTGCACCGCGTTGAACGCGAGGCGCGAGAGACCGTTCCCGCCGCAGTTGGCCGCGGCGCAGTCCAGCAGCGTCAGCGAACCGCAGGAAGAGTTGGCCGTGTACACGGCGATCCGGGTCTCGAAGGCGGTGTTGGTCCCGCAGGTCTCGAAGCGGATGAAGTCCGACACCGGCGCCGTCCACTCGTACCAAAGGTCCCTTCGAACGGGCAGCCCGTTGCAGTCGTTCACGCCGCTCGCCGTCGCAGCGGAGTTGTCGAACGAGAAGGTGTTGAAACCAGAAATCGCCAGGGCCCCGCTGCAGTCGTCATTGGACTGAGCGAGGACTGCGCTGGGGGCGGCCAGCAGGAGGCTGGCACCGATGAGTAGGGTCTTCGCGTTCATGGGGCTTGGTTGCGTTGAGAGGCACGCGGCTCAACCTGAGATGGAAAGGCAGGTGAGCGGTTCGCGTTGGAGCGTTGGGATCTTCGCATCATGTCACGATTCTCAGATCCTGCCGGTGAATCGACCGGTCACGCCGGTCCGGTCTGGCGGGCGCCTGGGGCGGCGGGGGAGGCGGGGTCCCTGATGGCCCTGCAGAGGAGAGCGAGCGCGAAGGAGACCGTTCCCATCATGAGAAGTGGCGGCTCGAAAGAGCCTGAGCGCTCCATGAGCAGGCCCGTGACCCAGGGGGCCGCTGC
>JAQWJQ010000074.1 GCA_029248265.1 Planctomycetota bacterium | reverse complement strand
CAATGTCCAGTTGGACCTTGGCATGACCACGCTGGGTGAGGACGGAATGCCGAGCACTCGCGTCAGCCTCGAGGTTGGGGTGACCCGCCTTAAAGAACCGGGCGCTACGCTGAATTCGACTGAGGTTGCCCTCGGGGGACGCCTCTACGGCGGAGTGCTGAATGCAAGGACGCCCATGGGGGGACCCACCCTTCCGATCCAGCCATTCGGGCTGGCCCAAGCCTTGTTGAGCTTCTTTGATCGCGATGGCGTAGACCTGGGGACCCAGGTGGGGGGGCGATTCGGCGGAGGGCTCCAGTTCGCACTTTCGGATCAGGCCTTCTTCGACATGATTGTCGATTACACAATCCCCTTCGTCGAAGGGAACCTGGGTCCGCTTGAGACGGAGTACTCCGGGTTGGCCCTCCGACTGGGACTTGGAATCACGTTCTAGCCGAGGCCCTCAGCAAGGCCCGGGCGACACCATCGGCACTGGGCCGCAGACGATCACGTGGAGAGCCATCGCAACTCTCGGTGAATCGCCCGATGGATCGATGCGGCGATTGGCGGTGCCGAGATCAATCCCTTCCTAGAGCGTGTAGCCACCACGCACGGTTGCGTGGGGTTCAATCCGGGCACGCGTTCAAGCGAGGCGGTCGTGGAGGCCGAGCGGGTCTTTGGCGGCCTGACCCTCGGCTTTGGACAATACCCCTTCCACGTGGACGCCAGCGTTTGCACGCCGACGATGCGCGTCGATGGGGCCCTGCTGCTCGAACGGGGCCAGTTCGTCGCCGACGATGTCGCAGCGATCGCCAACCGCTTGCTCGCGGCTTACGCTGGCCAGTCTCTGGACGCTCAAGAGTCCTCGGCACGTTCAGCGCCGTAACGAAAGGCGTCACAGCGCGTGCTGGACAACCGCTAACCCGTGGCGCTTTCGCCGAAATGGCGGAGCAATGTGCATCGAATAGGGCGCCGCGCTGCCGGCCACTGCCGGGGGACAAGCGATGCGAGCTGTCACTTGGCGGAGCGTGCGATCGTCGGGTGGGGGGCGCGCCGTGGAACGTAGCCTTGAGATACGGAGTGCCTGGGACGCCGGGGCGTCGTCGGGGGCAGCCGTCGGTGCGGTTCCCCGGCGAGGAGAGCCGCCGCATCGGTGCACGGCACCGAGTGCGGACGGCCCCCGTCGTTCAGCGCAGCTCTTCGACCAGGCGCCCTGCTCCGTAGACCTCTTCGAGCGAGGTCAGGATGCCACGGCTGTCCACCGACACAGAGCGCGCCTGGACGTCGGAGTAGGCGTAATTGCCGATCAGGCTCTGGATGTTGCCGTCAAAGATCAGGCCGACGACCTCGCCTGCCGCGTTGATCACCGGAGAGCCGGAGTTGCCGCCGATGATGTCGTGGGTCGAGACGAAGTTGAACGGCGTCTCGCCCGTGATGCGGCCTTCGGCCCCGGTCCACGACTCGGGGAGCAGGTAGCTCTTCTCGCCCTGGCGCTCGCGCGCCTTGGCGAAGACGCCCGCGAAGTCGGTGAAGGGCGGGATCGTCGCTCCACCCTCTTCGTAGCCCTTGATCGTCCCGTAGGAGAGGCGGAGCGTGAACGTCGCGTCGGGGTAGACGCTGTCGCCGAGGACCGCGAAGCGGGCCGCTGCGATCTTCGCGTAGGCTCCGGCCTCGACCGCGGAGACCTCGTCCTCCAGGCGCTGGCGGAAGCCACGGCTGTACGGGTCGAGCGAGCGCACGAACGCGACCAGCGGATCGTCGAGCGCGTCGAGCGCGGCCTTGCCGCCCTCGAGCACGCGCTTGCGGACCTCGAGGTCGCCGAGCTGCGTGCCCAGGATCAGCTGCTCCGCACGGGCGCGCGGCGAGCGTCCTGCGAGCGCTGTCACGACGATCTCGTGCTCCGCACCGAGGTCCTCGGCCATGCGCGACAGCGCCCACTCCAGCTGGGCGATCTCGTAGTTCTCGTAGGTCGGGATTGGCGCGCTGAGCGACTGCCGCAGGCCGGGCAGCGAACCGTCGCCGAAGCCGCGCATGCGCTCGCCGCTGGGCTTCTCCATCTCGTCGAACATGCGCACGAGCGCGACGGCGTAGGAGGGGAGCGCCCCGCCGACCCCGAGGCCGGGTCCTCCGACGGCGTTGAGCTCGTCTCGGAAGCTCACCAGCGCCGCGCGAGAGCCGGCGATCTCGTCCCACGCGCTGCCCCACTGCGCGGCCCACTCGGGGTTGTCGGCGACCGTCTGACGCAGCCGCGCCTCCTCGGCCTTCTTCGCCGCGAAGATCGCCGGGTCGAGCAGGCCCGCCATGCGGCCCACGTAGACCTTGCGGCTGTTCTGGATGCTAAACAGGTCGTTCTCAGCGACGCGGGCGTTCTCCGCGCTCTCCCCCATGAAGATCTGCGTCAGCACCTCGCTGCGCATCAGGCCCTGCATGTTGTCGGGCACCAGCGTCCCGCGCAGGTACTCGAGGTGGGCGACCGTGTTGAGGCGCTGAGTGCTACCGGGGTGGCCGGTGACGAAGGTCAGCTCGCCATCCGCTGCGCCGTCCGCGCCCCACGCGAGAAAGTGCTCAGGAACGTAGGGCGCGTCGTCTTCGTAGATGCGTAGGAAGGTCGCGTCCAGGCAGAAGCGCGGGTAGCCAAAGTTGTCGTTGTCGCCGCCGAAGAAGGCGATCTCCTTCTCGGGCGCGAACACCAGACGGATGTCCTCGAAGCGCTTGTACGAGTAGAGGTGGTAGCGGCCGCCCTGGTAGAGCGTCACGACCTCCGTGTGCATTCCCGTGCCCTGCTTGGCGGCGTCCTCGATCTCGGTCATGGCCTTGCGCCGGGCCGCGCCCGCCTCGGCCGAGTCGAGCCCTTCGCCCGCGCCGACCACGCGTGCGGTGACGTCCTGAATCGCCCACAGGACGTCGAGGTGCACGTCGGGGCACGGGATTTCGTCCGCCATGCTTGGCGCCCAGAAGCCCTGGTCGAGCAAATTGCGCTCGGCCGTCGAGAGCTTGTCGAGGATGTCCGAGGCCACGTGGTGGTTGGTCATCACCAGGCCCTGGGCCGACACGATCGAGCCGGAGCCGCCGGTCGACACACGCACGCAAGACTTCTGCACGTGCTCCAGCCACTCGGGCGTCAGCTGGACGCCGTAGGCCGCCTGGATCGCGTCGGCGGGCGGGGCGTTGAACAGCCACATACCCTCCTCGAGTGCCGTGGCGCTGGCGGTTGGGGCGCTGAAGGTGAGGGCGGCGACGAACGCCAAAGGCCTGAGGGCCGAGAGGTGAGACATGGTAGGAGAGGGGTGGAGCGGCAATTCGGGCCCACTTTCTACCCGATGGCCTGCGATCACGCCCGCGAGGTCCGGCGGGGACGCTCAGGAACCAAGGAACCCGACCACGGCGTTTCTCCACGCGTCCCGCGCGCCGGCCATGGGGGTGGCATGGCCAACTCCGGACACGACGAGCGACTCGAACCCGCCCGCGCGGGCGAGGACCTCGAGGTCCACCGCACGCTGCTCGAAGAGAGCCCGTCCATCCTCCGGGTCGCCGAGCGGCAGCCCGACCTGCGACGGGGACGAGGCGGCCTTGACGAAGAGGAGCAGCGAGTCGGGATCCTCGCGCCAGCCGCCGTACCTCGTCGGGTGGGGGGGGGCGACGCCCCGCCCCTGTCCGGCCCGGCATCTGTCCGGAACGGCTCAGTGCGAGAGGAACTCGAACGGCTCCGCCGGCGCGAACTTCTCGGAGACCTCGCCGGAGAGCAGCGGGTTCCCGGCGAGCGAGAGCTTGGTCGGCTTGGCGCCAGGCTTCAGGTTCAGCTTCTCGAGGTCCACCCAGAAGGCCGAGGGGCTGTACGCCGACTCGAAGTAGTAGCGCCGCGCCCGGGTGTCCGAGATCGTCCGCCACAGGGTGGAGGCGATGTTGGGCTTCTCGGGATCAGAGATGCCGAGCGGGACCGAGATGTTGCGGATGACCGAGAGCACCGTGGCCACCGCGAGCTGGGGGTCGTCGACCTCCGGCGTGGCGTTGAGATTCCAGCTGACCCTGGCGAAACGGTCCGAGGCGCGGTGGGTGCCCGGAAGCATCTTGAGCCCGCCCACGTCCTTCCAATACGTGTTGATGGCGAGCTGCTCGTCGAAGGGAGGCGAGTTCGTCATGACGGTGTAGCTTCGATCGTGATGGATCGAGAGCTTGCCCGCGACGTACTCGAGGATGGCGCTGTCGCCGCTGGCGTCGGCCAGCGCCACGTGCGCGCTGGCCGACTTGCCGCCGGGGAGCGTCGGTGCGACGACCACGAAGGTGTCCTTCCGAAGCGCCTCGACAGCCTCTCCGACGCTGCCATAGCTGTCGAGAACGAATTGCATCCAGGCGCCGACCGACAGCCGTGGCTTGGTCGACTTCTGCGCCTCCCCATAGTCGGCTTCGGCGAGGTACAGGACGTTGGCGACCAGCCCGGCCTCGTTCATCCCGTCCGTCGAGGCGACGTCGTAGGCGTCGACCACGACCGAGCCGTACTTGGAGGTCCATTCGAGGGCGTTCTCCTGGGCGCAGCCGCGCCGAGACATTCCGCGCGGAAACGCCCAGAGATCGGAGCCCAGGTCGTCGTACCAGTCCATCGTTCGGCCGACGAGGAAGTTCCCCGTTCCCGTCCGGTAGAGGATGCGAGTGCAGGCGCTGCCGATGGGCGAGGCGAGCAGGAGCGCGGCCGAGGCGGCCGCGAAGAGGGCGACAAGACGCTTCATGGTGGTTTGATCTTCGAAGGGAAGAGGGGATGAGCGATCCAAGCTGCCACCTGGCGGCGCAGCGGGTCGTCGGGGGTGGGTGAAGGGGAGCAGCAAGTGGCGGGCGAGGACCAGCCGGGCCCAGGGAAGCGCCACTGAAGCGGCCCCCGGCGGATAATCCGGGGGTATACCCTACCCCGAAAGGGTTTGAGCGGGAAAAATCCCCACCATGCGCGTCGGCGCCGCTCTGCCGGGCCACGAAGCTGAGTGCCTGCTGGGTCGTCTCCCTGCTTTCGATACG
>JAQWJQ010000064.1 GCA_029248265.1 Planctomycetota bacterium | reverse complement strand
CGCCGCTGCGTCTGCCGACGGGCCCGTCGGGCCTGCCGGTGTTGAGTCGCCCATGGGCGGGCCGGCCCTGGATCAGGCATGATGCGGCGCGTATGAGCGCCGCACGGACAAAGGAAGACCTCGCCCGCACCATGTACGAGGAGAGCGTCGAGGCCGCCGCGGGCCTGCGTCGCCACTTCGACGCCTCGCCCATGCGCGAGGCCCTGGGGCTCGACCCGAGCGGCGGCTTGCTCCTGAAGATGGAGTCGGCCCTGCCCACGGGGTCCTTCAAGATCCGCGGCGCCATGCACCGCCTGCAGCACCTCACCGAGGAGGAGCGAGGCCGCGGAGTGGTCGCCGCCTCGACCGGGAACCACGGCGCGGCGGTGGCCCACGCCGCATCGCTCACGGGGGTCGCCGCGACCGTGCTGATCCCCGAGCCCACGCCTGAGGGCCGCGCGCAGGCGATCACCTCCAGGGGCGCGAGCGTCGTCCGCTCCGGGGCTGAGTGCGGCGAGGCCGAGGCGGCCGCCCGAGTCCGCGCCGAGGCCTCCGCGGAGACCTTCGTGTCGCCCTATAACGACTCGGTGGTGATGGCGGGCCAGGGCTCGCTCGCCGTGGAGCTCCTGGAGCAGCTCCCCGAGGTGGGCCGCGTCTACGTTGCCGTGGGCGGCGGCGGGCTGATCGGCGGGATCTCGGCCGTGCTCAAGCACCGGTCACCCGGGGTCGAGGTCATCGGCTGCTCGCCCCGGGCCAGTCACCCCATGCACGCCTCGGTGGCGGCAGGTGAGATCGTCGAGACCGAGCACCTCGCGACCCTCTCCCTCGCGACCGCAGGGGGCCTTGAGGAGGGGTCGGTCACCTTCCCACCTTGCCGGGACTTCGTGGACCGCTGGGAGCTGGTGGACGAGCACGAGATCGAGGCGGGCCTGGTGCGCCTCCTGGCAGAGGAGCGGATCCTCGCCGAGGGCGCGGCGGCGGTGGCCCTCGCGGTGTGGGCCCGGGACCCGCGCCCCACGGACGGCCGCAAGGACTGCGTCGTGGTCTGCGGCGGGAACCTGGACATCGGCGACCTGCGGCGCGTCCTGGGCGCGCCTGGAGAGTGACGGGGGCGCGATGAGCGAGGGGGTGCAGCGCCACGTGGTGATCTTGACCGGCGCCGGGATCTCGGCGGACTCCGGCGTGGACACCTACCGGGACGCCGGCGGCCTGTGGGAGGGGCACCGCTTCGAGGAGGTGGCGACCCCGGAGGCGTGGGAGGCGAACCGGACGCTCGTGTGGCGCTTCTACCAGCTGCGCCGCCAGAACCTCAGCGTCGTGGAGCCCAACGCGGCGCACCTCGCGCTGGCGCGCCTCGAGCGAGAGCTCGCCGCCCGCGGGGAGGGCTTCACCCTCGTCACCCAGAACGTGGACGACCTGCACCAGCGGGCGGGCTCCACCGTCCTCCCCATGCACGGGGAGCTCTCGCGCCTGCGCTGCGAGGCGTGCGGCAACCGGCCCGTGGACCGAGAGAACCTCGACGAGGAGGTCCTCGTCCGCTGTCCTGACTGCGGCGCGACGCCCCTGCGCCCCGACGTGATCTGGTTCGGTGAGATGCCCTACCACCTGCCCGAGATCGAGGCGGCGGTGGCCCGCGCCACCCACTTCATCGCCATCGGCACCAGCGGCGCCGTCTACCCCGCCGCCGGCTACCTCAGCTACGCCCGGGCCAGCGGCGCTTGGACCGCCTGCCAGGGGCTCGCGGAGCCCGACAACCTGGACCCCCGGGACGCCTTCTTCGGAGGCCGCGCGAGCGAGGCCGTGCCCGAACTGGTGGACGCTCTGCTCGCGGAGCCTCCTGGTCGCTGAACCCCGGTCGGCGGAACGGGGGCCTCCCGGTGGGCCTGGGGCGACCCGGTCCGCGTCGCCCTGACCTCAGGCGTCGTTGGCCGCACACCAAGCTCGGTAGATCCGCGTGACCCGCGCTGCGAGGGAGCGGCTGCTCGCGTAGAGGACGCCCTCGTGGTTCATCCATGTGCCGTCGGCTCGATTCAAGTCCAGCGGTCCGCCATGGATGTTGGTGGCCACGGCGCCCGCTTCCGCGAACAGGCACGCCGACGCGGCGAAGTCCCAGAGCGCTCCGCCGCCGTCCTCCTCCCTGGGGAACTTGAAGTAGCAGGCCGCGGGACTCTCCAGCACCTGGCACGCGTTCATGACCGCGCCGCTGCCCAGCAAGAGCCTCGCTCGGTTCCCGCCCATCTCCATGGACGCCCCGTCGAGGGCGGCTACGACCGCCGCGTACCCGGGGAGGGCCACGAGGCTCCTGTCGGCGAAGACGGACAGCCCCACGTCGCTCCTCCCCGGTGGGCGAGACCACGGCTCACCGTTGCGGGTGACCCCGCCGCCGCGGAGCGCGCAGTAGAGCGTGTCCTCGACCGGGTCCATGAGGACCCCGATCTGGGGGACCCCGGCTCGGGAGACCAGGGCGATCGAGACCGCGTAGCCCGGACGGGATTCCGCGTAGGGCAGGGTGCCGTCGAGGGGGTCAATCGACCAGAAGAAGTCCCGCTCGAGGCGCCCACCATCGTCCTCCAGCTCCTCGCTCAGCACCCCCAGTGAGAAGCGAGCCACGCTCCCCTCCAGGGCCTCGAGGATGATCTCCTGGCTCCTGCGGTCGGTCTCCGTGACGACCTGTGAAGCCTCGCTCTGGCCCCCGGCCTTGCGCTCGACCGGGCCAGGCCTCGAGCGTCGAATGAGGTCGCCGGCCGCGCGCGCCGCGCGGCAGGCGGACTCGGCGAGCCACCGCTGGTCCTCCAGGGTGAGCATCAAGGGCGTCCCAGGACCTGCCGTGCCAGGCGCTCGCTGTAGCGGTGGATCTTCCAATGGCTCGGGCTCCACCCCTTGAGGAACCGATAGAAGTCGGTCCATGCGACCGGGTAGAGCGCCCGCCAGTCGGCCTCCAGGGCGGCGAAGTCGAGGGCGGGGAGGCGGCGCTCCAGCGCCGCCTCCAGGTGATGGAAGTACCGCGCGAGCACCTCCTGTTCCCGGGCCTCGCACTCGCCTTCTTCAAAGCAGCTGCTGACGAAGTAGGCGAGGTCCTTCATGCCGCAGCCGCGGCCGACGTACTGGAAGTCCACCGCCGCGGCGGCGGCGCCGCTGTCGGAGAAGCAGAAGTTCGCCAGCTTGGCGTCGCCATGCACGTACGTCAGATACGGGCTCTCGCTCAGTCGGCGGTCCAGCTCGGCGGCGGCCTCCTTCAGCGGCCCTGGCTCGAGAGCGGCGAGCTCCTCCGGGCGGGTGGAGAGGTGCCAGTACGTGCCGATGGGCCACAGCCCTTTGCCCTCCATTCCCAGGAACCTCGCGTGGAAGTTCGCCAGCCAGGACAGGCTCGCCTCCAGCTGGGCCGGGCTAGGGTCGCTCGACCGACGGCCGTAGCCCGCGGCGTCGAGGTCCTCCAGGACCATGAACACCTCGTCTCCGTCCGCAGCAAGGGCCAGGCACTCGGGGACGCGGCAGGTGGGCCCACAGAGCCCTGCATGGTCCCGGTACCAGGCGGTCTCTACCAGGTACGAGTTGACCTTGCGCTCATGGCCGACGTCCGAATTCCACGCGCGAGGGTGGCGACGTTCGGTTGGCCACTTCACGTGCTTGACCACCACCGTCGAGCAGGTGGCCCCTTCGAGCTCGAATCGAAGGATCTCTCCGTAGCCGCTCCAGAGGCTCTGGACCACCTCGCGCGACAGGATGCGAGTCGCGCCGGTCGCTTCGCGGGTCATCGCTTCAAGCCTGGCCTGGGCGTCCGCTGCCGGTCCTTGCATGGGCGCAAGACTAGCGAATGCCGGGGGGGGAGGAGGCTCCTCCACGCAAAGGGGCGGTCGGTGCCCACGGCGAGGCCGGGGCGGCGACCGCCTGACGCGAGCCGAAGGGAGGGGGCGGCCCTGGAATCTCGCCCCTTCGACGGGGCAGGATGACGCCATGCGAATCCTCCTCCCTCTGGTCCTCCTGGCGGGCTGCGCAGCTCCCGTATCGGAGCCGGCGCCGCCGCGCTCACTTCGCCTCGTGTCTTACAACATCAAGCACGGCCTCGGCATGGACGGCGTCCTGGACCTGGAGCGCGTGGGGGACTACCTGGAGTCCACCGGGGCGGACGTGGTGCTGCTCCAGGAGGTGGACGAGAGCGCGTCGCGATCCGGGGGTGTGGACCAGGCGTCGGCCCTCGGTGCGCGGCTGGGCATGACGGCCCACTTCGCGCCCTTCATGGACTTTCAGGGGGGGCGCTATGGCCTCGCTGTTCTCGCGGGCCCGCGGGTCACGGAGGCCACCGTGGTCGCGCTCCCCGCGGGGACGCGTGAGCCGCGGTCGGCGATGGTGGTGACGCTCGACATCGACGGCGCCCGCCTGCGCGTGGCCAACGCTCACCTGGACTGGCTCGCCGATGACGCGCGGCGGGTGGCCCAGGCCCAGGCGCTGCTGGCGGCGCTGGTCGAGGATCCAGGAGGCGAGCCAGGAACGAGGTGCCCGGTGATCCTCGGGGGCGATCTGAATGACGTCCCGGAGAGCCGGGCGCTCGCGCTCTTCGAGGGTGGGGGCGTCTTCCGCCGTGTCGGTCCCGACGCCCCGACCTTCCCCGCCGACGCCCCGGATCGGGTCATCGATCACTTCCTCATCTCTCCGGCCGACGCCTTTCCAGGCGCCCTGGTTCAGGTGCTCGATGAGCCCATGGTTTCAGATCACCGACCTGTACAGCTGGACCTGTAGCCGGGTGGGCGGGGGGGCCGGCCGGCGGTTCAGACTCCAGCCTTGCGAAGGAGCGGAGTGCGGCCTCGAGCCACTGTCGGCCTGAGGGCCTGGCTCTCCAGGGCGAACGCTCTTGGCGTGGTGCGGGGGGGGCGCTGAGGCACCGAGAGAAGGCCCTGGGGTCCCTGGGCCCCGCTTGGCTGATGCCCGCGCAGGGCTCGCCTGGGTGGCCCCAAAAAGCTAGCGGTCGCCAGTGTGGCGTACGCCGCCACCCGAATGGTCCTGGCTGGGGCCCACGCCGCCCTTGGCGCTGGCACCCTTCTTGGATTTGCCCCCGTCGATGAGTTCCAGGGTGCCGGACTCAAGCAGCGCCTTGACCGGGGGATGGCCCGCAGCCTTGTGGGCGATCTTGGCCTTCCCGCCGGGACTGAGGAACAGGCGCTTGCCAGCAGGGAGCGGGACGCGGACGGGGGCGGTGGTCGTGTTCTTGATCTCCATATGGCCCTCTAGGCTACTCGGAAGGCGGCCTGGAGGGCACGGTATGAACGCGTCGCCTGCCGCATCCTCCGATGGAAACACTCCCTTACCTCACCGGCTACCCGCCTGAGCTTCAGGAGCAGGCCCGGGGCCTCCTGGTGTCCGGTGAGCTGGGGCCGCTCCTGGAGGCGCGTTATCCCGGGCGCCACGAGGTTCGCTCCAACAGGGACCTGCACGACTACGTCCAGGCGCTCAAGGCTCGCCATCTGCGGACCGCGCCGCCCTTGGGCAAGGTGCTCTACGACGATCGGCTTCGTGTGGTCGAGAACGCCCTCGGCCTGCACACCACCGCCACCGTCGCCCACGGGCGCCGGGTCCACAAGCGTCGGGAGCTCCGAGTCGCCGGGCTGTTCAGGGACGTGGCGCCTGAGCTGCTCCGCATGATCGTCGTTCATGAGCTCGCGCACACGAAGCACGCCGATCACTCTCGGAACTTCTATCGGCTCTGCGTACACATGGAGCCTGACTATCACCGGCTGGAGCTGGACCTGCGCCTGCTGTTGACCGTGCAGGATCATCCGGGTTGAGTGCGACTGCGGGGCCAGCCCTGTTCACCCCTGGCCGAGTCACGAAGGCGAGGGCGGCCTGGTCCGGGGCGCCAGGGCCTCCCTGCGGCGCGCGGGGTCACTCGGGGTCTGGGGTGACACTCGCCAGCTCGGCGATCACGTCCGCGGTCTTATCCGGGACGGTCCGGCCATCCTTGCGCCGGATCTTCTTCCAGGCGCTGCAGTGGCCGCTCTGGCGCATCACGATGCGGCTCGCGGCGCTGACCCGCCGATGGGCAGCGCTCTCAAGGATCTCACCCAGCGGCGAGGTGGGGTCAATCTTCTCCTTGCGCATGCGGACGCGCTCCTCGGTCGCGGCCATCACCTCGTCATAGCGCACTGCCATGGGATTGGAGAGTTGGCTGACGTCGGTCAGCCCCGAGATCGAGTTCGAGGCGCGCGCGTCATAGCGGGCGGCAGCCTCTGCCGGTTGGCTCGCTCCCTGGATCGCGACGAGAGCCACGACGACCAGCGCGGTGGCGAAGAGGAATAGCGGTGAGACCCTTGCGGTTCCTTGCGAGCGGATCATGCCTTCTCGTGGGTTCTGGCGTCTGCGGCGAGCGCGGCTCGCTCGCCAGGTCGTATCGCCGACCGCCCGCTGGCGGCCGGCCCCCGGCTGTCGTGGCCCGCGCGGGTGCCCCGGGCCTTGACCACAGGCTATGCACGAAACGCCCCGGGGCAAATGGGGACGGAGATTTGGCGGGCGAAACCTTTTCCGGACGCCGTCTGGCGGGCCGCAATGCCGGTCGGGCGTGACCCATCGGGGGGCTGGCGGATCAGCGAGGCGAGCCGAGCAAGATCATGCGCCGTAGTGACTCGTCCACGCCTTGCTCGAGGGCTGCGGCTGGGGTGAGCCACGCCAGGGCGAGGGACTCCTCTGAGAGGGTCTCGCGGGCCCCCTCGGGCGCCACCGCGAGGTAGCGCACGTCGAGGTGGACGTGTTCAGGCTCCCCTGGGCGCGCTGGGATCGTATGGACGTCGAAGTCCACAGGCGCCTCCGTGAGGAAGGTCGGCTCGATGCCGCTCTCCTCCATGGTCTCGCGCAGGGCGACCATGCGGGTGTCGCCCTCCCCGTCGCAGTGGCCGCCAAACTGGAGCCAGAGGCCGAGCTTGCGGTGGTGGTGGAGGAGGACCTGGGTGCCATCGTGGCTCCAGAGCAGGCAAGAGGCGGTCAGGTGGCCCGGGAGGCAGCGTCGGGTGAGGGCCACGGGCCCATGCTCCTCGAGGAACCCATCGATCTGCTCGCGGAACCCACGCTGGACCTCGGTCAAGCTCCCGCGGTCTGCAGCGCGCAGGCTCGCCCGCGCGCGGAAGAACTCCTCGGCGGAGGTCCCGAGGCTGTGGCCCTCCGAGGGGGAAGGCCCTGTGTCCTCGGCGCTCACGTGCGGTTGAAGCGCCGGTGGGCGCCCTTGCGCTCCTCGATGTCCTCGCCGCGGTTCTTCTTCCAGTCCTTGTACGACTCGTAGTCGCCGTGGTGGAAGCGCACGATCGCCACGCCGTCCTTGTCCAGCCCCTCGAAGGCGAGGATGTGGGTGGCCACGCGGTTCAGGAAGTACCGGTCGTGGGTGACGATGATCATGCAGCCGGGGTAGTGCTCGATGGCCTCCTCGAGCACCCGCAGGGTGTCGAGGTCGAGGTCGTTGGTCGGCTCGTCCATGATGATGAGGTTGGCCGGCTCGCGGAGCATCTTCGCCAGCATGACCCGGTTCCTCATCCCGCCGGAGCACTCCCCGACCTTGCGCTGCTGGTCCTCACCCCGGAAGTTGAAGCGCGCCACGTAGGCGCGGCTGTCGATCACCGTGGAGCCGAAGGGCAGCTGCTCGTTGCCGTCGGTGATGTTGTCGAAGACGGAGACGTCGTCGTCGAGCACCGTCCGGCTCTGATCGAGGAAGCGGAGCTGGACCGTGGAGCCGAGCTCCATGCTGCCCTCGTCCGCGGTCTCGTCGCCGATGATGATCTTCATCAGGGTCGACTTCCCCATGCCGTTGGCGCCGATCACGCCGAGCTTCGCCTGGGGCGGGATGGAGAAGGTCAGGTCGCGGAACAGGGTGCGGTCGCCGTAGCCCTTCTCGAGGTTCTTGACATCGAGGACCTTGTCCCCGAGCCGCGGGCCGGGGGGGATCCGCAGCTCCACGTTCTGTGCCATCTCGTCGGCGCGGGCCTCGGTGGCGAGGTCCTGGTAGCGCTTGAGGCGCGACTTGGACTGCTTGGTCCGGGCGGCGGGGGTACGGGAGAGCCACTCCTTCTCGCGCTCGAGGACCTTGACCCGCGAGGCGTCGTTCTTGCGCTTGACGTCGAGGAGCTTCGACTTCTGGTCGAGGTAGGCGCTGTAGTTACCCTTGTACGGGCGCGCGAGCCCGCGCTCGACCTCGAGCATCCAGCCGACGACGTTGTCGAGGAAGTAGCGGTCGTGGGTGATGAGGATGACCGTGCCCTCGTACTCCTGCAGGTGCGTCTCCAACCAGCCGATGGACTCCGAGTCCAGGTGGTTCGTCGGCTCGTCGAGGAGCAAGAGGTCGGGGTGCTCGAGGAGCAGCTTGCACAGGGCCACCCGGCGACGCTCTCCTCCGGACAGCTGGGTGACCCCGGAGTCCATGGGCGGGACCTGAAGCGCGTGCGCGGCCTGCTCCAAGCGGCTGTCCAGGTCCCAGATCCCCTTGGTGTCCATGTCGGTCTGGAGGGGGTCGTACTCGAGGGAGAGCTTCTCAGCCTCCTCACCCTCCGCGTCGCCCATGATCGTCATGAC
>JAQWJQ010000035.1 GCA_029248265.1 Planctomycetota bacterium | reverse complement strand
GACGAAGGACTCAATGGTCTCACGGACCCCGTTGCTGGCGGTCACTGAGGTCCGAGAGGTCCCGAGGTCGATGCCCACGTAAAGAACGCCGCGGTCCTTATCGAGGCCGGAGGCCTCGTCCGTCTGGGTGTTGGTCATGGTGTTTAGCTGGTACCCCTGCTTCTTGTCGCGCGAAGTTCCGGCCTGGCTGCGCGATGCGACAAGCATGGCGTGTGGAGGCCGCGCGGAAAAGGCCCGCGGGGAGAACGTCGAGTGGCAAGGGCCTACCGCCCTGATCGGCTCAGGAGCCCGCGCGATTGACGCTTTCCCGGAGTTCCAGGTTGGCCTGGAACAACTGGGACATGAAAGCGCGGCGCTTTTCGACCGGTACGGTCGAGGGATCGGTGCCCTTCACCACCCCGTAGATGGGCGCAGGGGCCTCCACCTCGACGCCTCGGTCCGCGAGGGTACGAATCTGCTCTTCCTGCTCCGTGAGCAGTCTGGACAGCTTCTCGATACGGCGTTGCAGGAGATCGGTTTCCCGCTTGCTCTGCCGCGCCTCCCCGGGGGACTGCCGCGCCTCGACCGGAGCGGGGGCCGGCTCCGCCACAGGACGGACCGCCCGGAGGCTCGGCCCCGTGGCCGGGACACCCGCTCCCTCGGACGGACCGAAGGAACGACCTCGCAAACCAGCGCCAGAAGGCGCATTGCGTCGGTAGTTCGCTCGTCGCGTCGGGCCAGGAAAGACAACGTTGTGAACGACGTTGCCCTTCACGCCCAGCTTCTTGAAACCGGCCATAGGAACTCTCATGTGTACCACAGCGACAGGTCGAGTGCAGGCCGCCCCGTGGATGAACTCGCCCCTTCTACTTCAGGGACATGGACGGGTGACGCGCCGCTCAAAACGATTCCGTCAGGCAGGCCGACGGGGGGGGCAGCAGGTCAGTGTTTTTTGGACCGCCGTGGGGCCTCGCCCGGATCTGGGCGCGTCAGACTAAGCCGCGGAGGGCCGCGAAGCTATCAATTCGAGCCAATCGAGGGTCTTCCCGAGCCGCCCCTCCGACCATGACGTGCGACATCCCGGCCGCGGCCGCGCCCGCGCCATCCACATCCTCTCGGTCCCCCACGTAGACCGCCTCGCCCGGCGCCACGCCGAGGCGCTCCGCGCCCACGATGAAGCCGCGAGGGTCCGGCTTGAAGCGGTTCACTGCGGGATCCGTCGCGGCGAGGGTGACATCGAACAGGTCGCGCACCCCGAGGGCCTCCAGCTTCTGATCAGGGGCGTAGTCCGAGAAGACGCCAAGGCGCTTCCCCGCGCCCCTCAACTCGAGGAGGACGTCCCGGAGCCCCGGCCACGCGGACTGGGCCAGAAAAGGGAGCGGACGAGCGAACATCCACTCCTCGACGAGCCCTTGGAGCTCCTCGGGCGACATGCCCAGGCGACCCGCGGGCAATTCATACTGCACCTCGGCCAGGGCCTGGCCATCCTCCGCGAAGCCCCGAAGCTCCTCTCGGGCACTGCGGAACTCCCGCAGTGCCCCCATGAGGCGCGGGAAGGCGAGCGGGTGCCCGAGCCCCCAACGCGTCAACTCAAACATCATCCGGCGCCTCATGGGCCCGAGGCGGTAGAGGGTCCCGTCCAGGTCGAAGAGGACGGCGGGGGCTTCACGCAGTAGGGGCTTCATCGGGCTCAACGGAGGCCTCCTCAGGCGGGAGCGGACTGGAGCTCGGGGTGACGCCGGAACCAGGACCACGCGTACGCAACGTGGACCAGGCTCCAAAGGCAGGTGACGGTCAACCCGATCGCGACGCCGATCGTCGGCAGCCACCAGGCAAAGAAGGCCACCTGCGTGGTGTTCACAAGGAGGCCCAGGATCGACAGCTTGATGGCCACCCCCATCTGGTCCGTGACCAGATAGAAGACATCGTTGGCCACCGAGAAGCTCACCACGCACAGCCCGGGAGTCAGGATCAGCACCATCGTCCAGAGCGGGTCGACGAAGTCCGGCGGGAACAGCACCGGAAGAACCAGCGGGAGCAACGGGAGCGCGAGCAACAGGCCCGCGGTGATCGTCGCCCCGGACAGCAGGCTCGCCCGCCAGTAGGTCCTTCGGAGCCCCGGGACATCCTTGACCCCGGCCAGCTGAGAGAGGGCGGGGAGGGCCGTGCGGTTGATGCCCTGCATGATCACGCGGGCCACGGACACCATGCGCTGCGCGATGCGCAGGTAGGCCACCCAGCTCGCGTCCCCGAGGCTCCCGAGGATCAGCGTGGGCAAGGTCTGCACCCCCAGGGAGTCGACGTTGCGCACGAGGCCGACCTGGACCCCCTCGCGCAGTGCCGCCCGGGCGGGAATCGCCCGGGACCGCACGGCCCTGGCGAGGGAAGGCAAACACGACTCGTGCCGCTGCCGTTCGCGGCCGTAGGCGTCCAGGGCCAGCAGGCTGCCGCAGACCGAGGAGGCGAGGAGGCCGAGGACCGCGCCCCACGCGGACCCGAAGTAGAGCGCACCCGACACCACCAGGATCAGGCGGCAGAGCTCATGCCCCAGGTCGACGCGCGCCAGCGCCGCCATCCGCCGCTCCCCCTGAAGCGCCGCGGAGCAGACGATCCTGGGCACGTCGAGGAGTGGGACCAGCACCAAGACACCGGCGAGCCGGGCGATGCGCTCGCCCTCAAGCCCGAAGGCCAGGCGCGAGGCTGAGGGGAAGACCATCAGCCCGACCAGGAACGCTGCAAGGGCCAGCACCACCGACAGTCGGACAAAGACCCCCATCCACCCGCAGATCAGGTCCCGCGCGCCGCTTCGCACCGCCGCGGCGATCCGCTTGGTCACGACGTTGGCCAGGCCCAGGTTGAGTAGCGCCCAGAGCAACGAGTAGGTGCTGACGCCGAGGTAGAAGATCGAGAGCTCGGCGGCGCCGAGGACGTGGGTCATCACCACGGCGCCGATGAAGTTGCTCCCAGCGACCAGGAAGGCGCCCACCTGGAGGGTGCTCGACTCCCGCAGGAAGCGGCTGCTCAGCGCACGACGCACCTTGGAAGGGGCGTTGCCACTCACGGCTTCGGCGCGCTCCCCTGGTGGGGTTCCTCAGGCCGCCGCCCCTCCGGGATCAGCAGGACGTCCCCGACCGTCCCGGCCAGGTCGCGCTCCAGGTCCACCGGCTGATAGCCGAGTGGGATGTAGGCGTCGAGGGCGCTCCGCTGGCGAGCTGCGAGCGGGTGGTAGTCCTCTGCCAGGAGCTCCACGTGGAGCACCGGCCGGCAACCCGTCTCGACGATCCACTCCCTGAGCCCATCGAGCACGGCGTAGTCGTAGCCTTCGGTGTCGGTCTTGATCACATCCACGTGCCGGATGCCACGGCCCTGGAGCCAGCGGGAACCATGCTTGAGCTGGATCTGCTCCTCCTCGATCACCGTGTCGGGTCGGACCGCAGAGTTTGGTCGCCGGTCAAACATGATCTCGGTGACCAGGGAGTTTGCGCCGTAGTTGTGGGCCGCCTTGTAGATGGTGCGGACCGCGTCCTCGTCGCCCATCGCCGCGTGGACCACCTCGATGCCGGCGTCGCCCTCGAACCGGTCGCGGCATCTCTGCGCGTAGCGCGCGACGGGCTCAAAGAGGATCCCAGTGGCGCTGGGGCGCGCCTCCCGCAGGAGCCGGGTAAAGATCCCGATGTTGGCCCCAACGTCGAGGAACACCCCGCCCTCCGGCAGGTAGGGCAGCACCGCGTCCACCGCCTCGCGGACGGTCTCCTCGTGCCGTGCCTCCCATTCATCCAGTGAGCGGGTAGGCACATCCGGAGAAAAGCGGCGGCGCACCTTCTTAACAAGCCAGAGGGCCTTCTTGAACATGACCTCAGGCGCTCCCCGGTGCTCTGGCCGCGCCGCCCATTGACCCGCGACCGAGGCGTCCGCGACCGCAGCGCCCCCTCTCCAGGGCGCGCGCCCCCTTGCGTTGTTGTCCTTGCTTGCGGTTCATCCTCGTTGGCTCGCTCCCTATCAGCAGCGCGCCCACCGATTTGAGACACAGAAGGCGCTCGAACGGCTCGAACGAAGTCTACCCTGCTCGCGCCGGCGATTCGCATCCGCTCTGCGCGCGCCATCACCTCTCCACGATGAAGACCCCGCGGCCCGCTATCCCATGAGACTCTCCACCATCCTCTGGTCCGTGTCCGGCGTGATCCTCCTGGCCACCGGGGGCGCCCGCATCATGGCGGCGCTCGGCGACCGAGAGACCCAGATCCTCCGGCAGGTCAGGGCCATGGCCGAGGCCGTCGTCGATCACGACGGGCGTTCCTTCCGTCGGTTCCTGACCAGGGACTACATCGACGAGAGTACCGGGGTCGACCGCGGCGACCTTCGCGACGCGTTCCGCCACCGCTCGGAGCGCCTCGGCGTGGAGTTCGACTCGGCGACCGGATTGGACTTCCTACCGGCAGAGACCGACACCGAGGGCGAGGACCACGCCACGGTCCGCGTGAAGTGCCTGATCCTGAGGAGCCAGGACGCAGGGGTTCCGGAGCCGTATTGGGCGCTCGAGGCCGTGCTCGACCTCCGAAAGGAGCGCGGCAACTGGAAGGTCCGGCGGTCCAGAGAGGTCAACCACGATGAGCGCGGGAAGGCCTAGGACAGCCCGTACTCCTTGATCTTGCGGTACAGGGTCCGCTCACCGATCCCCATGACCTCAGCCGCCTTCTTGCGGTTGCCGTCCATGAGTTCGAGGTTCGAGCGGATCAGCGCCCGCTCCACCTCGTCGAGGGAACGACCCGCCAGGTCGTACCCGCCGCCACCCGAGGCCGGACCACTCTCGCCGCCCCCGACGCCCGTCGCGGCACGAATCGACTCGGGAACGTCGTCCACAGACAGGGTCGCCCCTCCCGCCAGGAGGACCATGTTCTCCACGGCGTTGCGGAGCTCCCTGACGTTCCCGGGCCAGCGATAACGGGCGAGCAGCGCCCGTGACTCAGGGGAGATCCCGTCGACCTGCCTTCCGTGCAGCGCACGGAATTCGTCGATGAAGTGGTCAATCAGAAGCGGCACGTCCCCCGTCCGCTCCCGGAGCGGCGGGAGCAGCAGCTCCACGACCTGCAGCCGGTGAAAGAGGTCCTCTCGGAACTCTCCGTCCTGGACCATCTCCCGGAGGTTCCGGTTGGTGGCCGCCACCAGGCGAATGTCCACTGACCGCGAGTCGTTGCCGCCGACCTGCACCACCTCCCGGGCCTCGAGGACGCGCAGGAGCTTCGCCTGCGTGGAGAGGGGCATGTCCCCGATCTCATCGAGGAAGAGGGTTCCGCCATCGGCGTACTCGAAGACACCTTCGCGATCCCGATCCGCCCCGGTGTAGGCCCCACGGACGTGTCCGAACAGCTGGTCCTCGAGCAGGCTTTCGCTCTGGCCCGCGGTGTT
>JAQWJQ010000311.1 GCA_029248265.1 Planctomycetota bacterium | reverse complement strand
CGCTGCCACGACCAGAGCCCGAACGCCTCGGCCCTCACCCGCCAGGACGGCGCGGACGGCTCGCCCCATGGGCTCTGGAAGGGGACCATGATGGCCCAGTCGTTCTTCGACCCCTACTGGCGCGCGAAGATGGCCCGGGAGATCGAGCTCGGGGAAGCAGACGGGACCCTGGAGCGCGCGGAGGTGGAGTCCCTCTGCCTGCGCTGCCACGCCCCGGCGGCCCACCACCACGACCGCCTCATGGGAAACCCGACGCGCTCCATGGCGGCGCTGCTCGAGGACCCCGCCGCGATGGACGGGGTGACCTGCACCGTGTGCCATCGCATGACCGGCGAGGGCCTCGGGGACCCGTCCACCTTCGACGGCCGCCCGCCCCATGACCTGCAGGCGCGGATCTGGGGTCCTTATCCGGATCCCGCCGCCGGCCCCATGCGCGTGCACACGGGCTACGAGGTCACCTACGGGGAGCACATGGTCCTGTCCTCGGTGTGCGCCACCTGCCACACCCAGACGAGCCACCACGGCGGCGAGGCCTTCCCTGAGCAGTCGCCTTACCTCGAGTGGCGCAACAGCGTCTACTCGTACGAGGACGAGGTCACCGAGGACTCCCGGAGCTGCCAGCAGTGCCACATGGAGGACCAGGACGAGATGCGCCTCGCCCACAACCCGGGCGGCTTCGACTTCGGGTTCATCGACGAGCGGCCCGAGGTGCGCGGTCACCGCTTCGTGGGCGGCAACGCCTTCATGCTCGACCTCATGGCCGATCACGCCGCAGAGCTCGGCATCCTCGCGCCGCCCAACGCCCTGCGGGAGACCGCCGAGCAGACCCGGCGCCAGCTCGGCCGGCGCACCGCGCGCTTGACCCTCGAGGACGCGTCCCGGGACGGCGACCGGCTCGCCTTCAGCGTGCGAGTGGAGAACCTCACGGGCCACAAGCTGCCCACCGGCTACCCGGGGCGCAGGGTGTGGGTGGAGGTGACCGTCGAGGACCGCAGCAGGGTCGTCTGGTCCAGCGGGACCGTGTCCGAGGACGGCCGCATCGAGGGCCCGAAGGACCCCTTCGCCATCCCCCACCAGGCCGGGGTCGTCGTGGACGCAGCGGCGCCCCAGGTCTACGAGCTGGTGGCCCTGGACACCGCCGGAGCGCCCACCTCCCAGCTCACCCGCATGGCGGTCCGGAGCAAGGACAACCGGCTCCTGCCCAGGGGCTGGCGCCCGGACGGGCCCCACGTGGCCGAGACCGCCCCCGTGGGGATCGGCGACGACGGCGACTTCGTCGGCGGCGCGGATCGCACCGCCTATGCCATCGAGGCCCCCGGCGCGGACGGCCCCCTCACGATCCGCGCCCGCCTGCTCTTCCAGACCGTCCCGCCCCACTGGGTGGATGACCTGCGCGCCTCAAAGGCCGCCGAGGCCGCGGACTTCGTGCGGCTCTACGACGCGCGCTCCCACGCGCCCGAGGTGCTGGCCTCCCACCAGCTCATCCTCGGCGACTGAAGTTCGCCCGCCGTGCCAGAGAGGCCCCGCCGGGAGCTCGCTCGGTGGTTAGGCTGGCGCCCATGACCCTGACCCGTGACGCCGCGTACGAGCTCCTCCGCTCGTGGACCGACTCCGAGGCTCTCATGACCCACGCGCGGGCCGTGGAGGTGGTGATGCGCGCCGCCGCGCACCGGTACGGCGCAGGAGACGCCGACGAGGAGCGCTTCGGCCTCGCGGGGCTCCTGCACGACGCGGACTACGACCGCTGGCCGGAGGAGCACCCGAAGAAGATCGTCGCCTGGCTCGAGGAGCAAGGCGAGCCCGAGGTCGCCCACGCGGTCAGCGCCCACTACACCAAGTGGGGCGTCCCCCACGACTCGCTCCTGGACAAGGCCCTCGTCGCCTGCGACGAGCTGACGGGCTTCGTGGGCGCCTGCTGCCTCGTGCGCCCCGAGGGCATCACGACCCTCACGCCCAAGAGCGTGAAGAAGAAGCTCAAGCAGAAGTCCTTCGCCGCCGGCGTCGAGCGCGACGAGGTGGCCGCGGGCGTCGAGTTTCTCGGCGCCGACCTCACCGAGCACATCCAGTTCATCATCGACGCCATGAAGCCCCACGCCGAGGAGCTCGGCGTCGCGGGAGAGGCGGCCAACTAATAGAAGGCCCCTGGAGTCGAGCGCGGCGACTCGTCGGTCTGCTGGCCGTCAGCGCGCTGGTCAGCTCACCGGTCTTCTCGCTGCCCGGGAGGTCCATGGAGAAAGGTCTGGCGGCCGCCGACGGAGCCATGCGAGACCTGGGGTGGCCCGTCGACGAGCTGCACCTGCGCCAATGCAGCTACCAGAAGGGGCTCGTGTCCCCTGCGAGACTCGAGGCCACCTACGCCCACGCTGAGAAGGAAGGGCCCTGGGCGATCGGGCTGACGTTCTCCCCCCTCGGTGGCTGGTCCGTCGAGCGGGCAGCGGCTCCACACCGGCGCTGACACCGGATGCGACAGCGGCCCACCCGCGCCCCCCGAAGGTGGGCGGGTGGACCGCTGAGAACGCCGGCGGCCACCACGGCCGCCGGCTCCGATCAGTTGACGAAGGTGATCGCGATCGCGTCGGTAAAGTTGCTGGTGGCGGTCGGGTTCGCGTCACGGAACCAGGTCTGGAAGCGCCAGGTCGAGCCCGCGGTCACGGGCACCGCGCCCGTCGGCTGAGGCACCGCCGTGAGGTCGAGCGCCAGCTCGAACTCGCCGGCCGCACCCGAGTTGAGGACGTTGCCCGCGAAGCGGCCGATCTGCCCACCGAGGCAGAGGTTGCCCTGGCTCCCGCCGGGGGCGGGGACGAACGAGCCCGCCTCGCTGGCGAGGAAGTAGCCCGCCGCGTTCTGGGGCAGCTGGACCGCTCGGATGACGACGTCGTTCGAGGCCACGCTCGTGGAACCGAAGGCGGTCATCGCGGCCGGCGAGCCGGTCGAGTTGGCGGCCGCGATGCACTCGTTCGTGCCGATGGGACCGGAGGTCTCGATGACGACGACGGCCTTGGGGGAGCCGAGGTTCGTGACCGCGAGGGTCTCGTCGTAGATCTCGATCCGCTCACCAGGTGCATCGAACCGCTCGTCGCCGTTGAGATCGACGAGGCGCAGCAGTCGATCCGGGTTCTGGTCCTCGGTCACGTAGAGGGAACCGTCGAGCGCCGGCGTGACCTCCCAGATCAGGCTCGAGCCCGGCGCCGTGTAGACGACCTCGGCCTCGGTGGACGGGTCCGCCGTGCCGTCGCCGTCGTCGTCCGAGAAGCGCCAGATGACGTCGTTGCCGGTGTCCTCGATGTAGAAGCGCCCCTGCGCGTCGATGGCGAGGTCCCAGTGGAAGGGGCTGCCCCCGAGGCTCGAGGGCTCGAAGAAGAGCACGCTCTCACCGGGCTGGTCGATGAACCCGGAGTTGTCCAGGTCCTCGAGGCGATAGACGCCCTTCGCAAGGACCCCCGTCGAGCCGGTCTCCGTGTAGTAGAGCGCGCCGTCCGGGCCGCGCACGACGGCGGTGGGGATGGAGTCACCGGCACTCCCCCCCTGGGCGAAGACCGCGTACTCCAGCTGTTCGCCGGGGTCGTTGGCATCACCGTCACCGTTCACGTCCTCGAGCCGGACGATGGCGTCATTGCCCCCGCCGCCGGTGTTCGCCGTGGCGACCCAGAGGACGCCGTCCGCGTCGCGCCACATGCCGCGCCCGGAGGTCAACTCGACCCCCGAGGCGTTCCCAGCCGTGCCGTCGAACCAGACGATGGCCTCGCCGGTGTCGTGGGCGTCTCCGTCCTCGTTCAGGTCGATGAGGCGCAGGATGAAGTCTTTTGAGGTGTCGCTGATCCAGAGGGCCCCATCATCGGACCGGATCAGGCCCGTGTTGTTGGTGAGGGCGACAGGACCGATGGCGTCGGAGTAGAACGCCGACACCTCTCCGCTGTCGTTGTAGTCGCCGTCGAGGTTGACGTCGGTGCAGGACCAGATCGTGTCGCCTGCTGAGTCCGAGACGAGAGCGGGCTGAAGCCCTTGGGCCGCGAGCGGAGGGGCCAGCAGAGCCCCCGTGGTGAGGAGGTGGTGAAGCGTGGGAATGCGCATGTTCTTGAACTCGGGGTTGGTGAACGTGCGGCGCAGGAGCGCCGCAAATTGGGCAGCTAGATGCGGCGCATTATTTGCAAGTGAGACTCAATTGCAATACGGGCTCAGCCGGAATCCCTTCGCGTGTTTCAGATCGGGCTCAGGGCCTCAGCGAGCCCGTTCGGGAGGCCTGACGTCCTCGTGGAGGACGCTCCCGTCGACGGCGCGGTGCCGGAAGGCGAGGGCGGGCTCTCCCCCCTCGTACTGGAGGCTGACCTCCAGGAAGCCGCCGCGGACCTTCAGGTAGCGGTGAGCGTCGGAGCGGTTCTTCTGGCTGAAGCCGCCGGCGTGCTTGTCCGTGGTCGGGCCGCACGAATACTCACGCAGGCCCGTGGCGGGGTCCTCGGACACGTACTGCCAGTGGCGGTCGCCGCAGATCACGTAGGCGCCGGGCTGCGAGGCGAGGAAGCCGCGCAACTCGTCCCCCTCATGACGGAAGGCGGCGTTGGCGTGGTTGTCCTTCTTGCTCGAACGGTCCGGGCCGACGATGGGCGTGGAGGAGACCAGGACACGGAAGGTCGCGTCGGAGGCCGCGAAGGTCTCCTTGAACCAGGCCTTCTGCTCCGCGCCCCAGATGGACTTCTCCGGACCGTCCTCCATCCGGTTAGGGCTGCGGAACTCTCGGCCCTCCATGAACCACACCTCGAGGTCCTTCCCCCACCGCACGCGGCGATAGGGCTTGCGGCCTGCGGGGGTCTGCTCCCGATAGATCGCCAGGCCCTCGTCCCAGGAGAGGTCCCCGTAACTCTGCCCCGGCCAGCAGTCGTTCTTGAGTACGTCGTGATCGTCCGTCATGAACCACGACGGCACGCGGGCGTGGAAGTCCCGCTGGAGCGGCATGGCGTAGATGCGATTCCACTTGTACCGAGCGAGCGCTGGCGACTTCGCGAAGGGGCCGGGCTTGTCGTGATAGACCACGTCTCCCGTGTGCACGAAGAAGTCCGGGTCGAGCGCGAGCATGTGCCCGTAGATCCGGTGACCACGCTCGGCGTCGTCCCGGCGCAGGTAGGACTGGCCGGTCACCACCGTGAACCGGCCCGGAGCCGCCATGTCTGCGGCGGGCGCAGTGCGCAGGGTGCCCTCGAGGCGGCAACTGACGGCCTGGTCCTCCCCCCCGCGGCCCTCCACCAGCAGGTCGTAGCGGCCGCCCGGCGCGAGCCCCTCGGAGAGCTGGAACTGGTGTGTGTCGTCCCGGCTCCGGTCCACGGCGACCCAGGCCGTGCTCCGTCGCCCGACCTCGTCACCCTCGGGCCACCACGAGACTCGCACCTCTCCCCCCGCGCCGGGGACCGCGTCCACCATCTCGCTCAGGGTGTGGCCCTCAGGGAGGGCGTCCGCCCCCTCAGGCCAGGCGAGGCCCGCGGTGTTCCGCTCGGGCGAGGTGGTCAGGCGGACCCAGACGATCGCCGAGCGGTCCGTCACCTCACCGATCTTGATGCCATCTCCCAGGCACACCGGGGGCAGGGCCTCCGGAACGGACTCCTGGAGCGCGAGGGCGAGGGTCAGGGCGAGGAGTGTGTGCATGCCGTCCGCGTTCGGGTCAGGGGCGTCGGGTCAGCCGGTCACCGTCGCGCTCCATGAGCACGACCTCTCCGGCGGCATCCTTGAGGGCCTTGAAGAGCGCCTTGTCGCTGCGCTTCAGCATGGGTCGCGCCTCGACCCCCTCCGCGTCGCACAGGTCGAGGAGGACGCGACCCTTCTGGAAGCGCGGTCGCCCCAGGAGCCGCGCCACCGCGGGGTGCTGGACCGGTGCGCGTCGCAGAGCGAGGAACGAGTAAGGCAGGCTGCGCAGGTCGATGCGCAGCTCCCGGCGGATCTCACTCCACTCGCCGGTGGTGTGCACCTCGGCAGGCGGGCGAGCGAAGAGGTGACACCAATCTCGCTCGCGGCCTTCGGACATCAAGCCGCAGCGCGCTCGATGGGCGCAAGGCGCGATCACGTCGTGGGACCCGAGCAGCGCGGCCCGCTGCTCACCCAGGCGCCGCGAGGTGACCATGCTCCCCGGCTCCACCCAGAGCACGTGGTCCGCTGCCGCCGCGGCGCCGACGAGGGGCTTCACCTCATCGTCGCTCAACTCGTCCAGCACATGGCTGGCGAGCATGAGGTCGAAGGGGCCCCCCGGAAGCTCGGCGGTGGTCTCCACCGTCAGCGCGGGAAACTCCGCTCGCAGCGAGCGGGCGGCGAACTCCCGTGCGGCCTCGTCTCGGTCGAAGAGCACGACCCGCTCGGGGCGGCCCTTTGGCCCGAGCCTGCGCAGGACCGTGCGGGCGGCTGCGCCGGTCCCCGTGCCCCAGTCGAGGACCGTCTTCGGCGCCGGGAGCCCGCCGCGCTGCTCCACCTCGTCGAGGACGGCCTCCCACTTCCAGCCGATCCGGGCGGCAAAGACGCGGTCGTAGAGTTCCAGGGTGCGACTCGACGCCCAGTAGCGCTTCGCGGCCTCCCCCTCGGGACGCCGCTCCATCCCGAGGAGGGTGGCGCGCAGCTCCCTGAGGGTCTGCAGATCCTTCTGATTGAAATATGTCCCCATCGGGTGGTGCACCGGGTCAGACCGACGAAAATAACCTCCCCTCCCCGAGGAGTCGCCATGGAACGCGTCCACTTCGCCGTCTCAGCCCTGAACCAGACACCGCTCGATTGGAGCGGCAACCTCCGCCGCGTGCTCGCGGCCGTGGAGAAGGCCCGTTCGACGGGCGCACGACTGCTGGTCCTCCCCGAGCTGTGCCTCACCGGATATGGCTGCGAGGACGCCTTCCACGCGGAGCACATCGCCGAGCGAGCCTGGGCCTCGCTCGCGGAGCTCCTCCCCCACTCGCGTGGCCTGGTGGTGACCGCCGGCCTCCCGCTGCGGCACGGGGGCGACCTGTTCAACGCCACCGCGGTGCTGGTCGACGGCCGCCTCGCCGGCTTCGCGGCGAAGCAGCACCTCGCGGGCGACGGCATCCACTACGAGCCCCGTTGGTTCCGCCCCTGGCCCGCCAGGACCGAGGATCGACAGGACGCACGCGGGCTCCCCACCTGCGACGGCCAGGCGGAGGTCCCCATCGGCGAGGTCCTCTTCGATGTGGGCGGGCTGCGCTTCGGCTTCGAGATCTGTGAGGACGCCTGGGTCGAGGATCGCCCCGGCGTACGCCTCGCGGGCCGCGGCGCCCAGGCCCTGCTGAACCCGAGCGCCAGCCACTTCGCCTTCGGCAAGCGGGGCGCGCGCGAGGCGCTGATCCAGGAGAGCTCCGCGGAGCTCGGCGTCGTCTACCTCTACGCCAACCTCCTGGGCAACGAGGCCGGACGGGCCCTCTATGACGGCGGCTCGTACGTCGCTTCCGAGGGCGAGCTGCGAGCCATGACCCCACGCTTCAGCTACCGCGAAGTCCAGGTCGCCGGCGCGGTACTCGAGGTCGGACCGCTGGACCCCCGCCCGGAGAGCATCGGCTTCGATTGGGGCACCGAGGGGCCCGCCCTGCCTGGCCTCACGCGCCCGGACTGGGAGCACCAGCCCGCCGATCACCTCGCCAACGAGGAGTTCACCCGCATGGTCAGCCTCGCCCTCTTCGACTACGCCCGCAAGACGCGGAGCACGGGGTACGTGATCTCGCTCTCCGGCGGCGCCGACTCTGCCACCTGCGCGGTCCTCGTGGCCGAGATGGTCCGATTGGGCTGTGAGGAGTTGGGCGAGGGCGCCTTCGTGCGCCGGCTGCGACTCGACGAGGGGCGGCCTCCGATGGAGCAGCTGCTCACCTGCGCCTATCAGCCCACGGAGAACAGCGGCCCGGTGACCCGCGACGCGGCCGAGCGCGTGGCCAGCGCCCTCGGGGCGCGATACTTCGTGCTCGACGTTCAGCCCATGCTCGACGCGTACCGCTCGGCGATCGAGGGTGCCTTGGGTCGGCCGTTGGACTGGGAGCGCGACGACCTCACGCTGCAGAACCTCCAGGCCCGGATCCGCAGCCCATCGATCTGGAGCCTCGCCAACGAGGCCCGGGCGATCCTCATCGCGACGAGCAACCGCTCGGAGGCAGCCGTGGGCTACACGACCATGGACGGAGACTCGAGCGGTGGCCTCGCCCCCATTTCGGGGGTCGACAAGAGCTTCATCCTCGCCTGGCTGCGGTGGATGGAGGCCTCGGGTCCAGCTGGAGCCGCGCCGCGGCCAGCGCTCGAGGTCATCACCGCCCAGCGCCCCACGGCCGAGCTACGCCCCCCCGCTGCCGTGCAGCTCGATGAGGACGACCTCATGCCCTACGACGTGCTCGACGCGATCGAGGAGCTCTACATTCGCGACCGGCTCGCGCCCCAGGCCGTCCTGAACTCCCTGACGGAGCGCTTCCCAGCGCACCCGCGGGAGGCCCTGATGGGGTGGGTCCGGCGCTTCTTTGGCCTCTGGGTCCGAAACCAATGGAAGCGAGAGCGCATCGCGCCGTCCTTCCACCTGGACGACGAGAGCCTCGACCCGAAGACGTGGTGCCGCTATCCGATCCTCGGGGGCGACTGGGGCGACGAGCTCCAGCAATTGAGCTGAACAAGGGGGCCCGCCACCTCCGAATGGACTGGAGACCGCGCTGGCCCCACCTCAAGACCAGCAGGTCGAGGGAGCCGGGACAGCCGCAGCCTGGACCTCTACGGGAAAGATCTCGACAAGACCCCTCCCCCCATTTAGGGTTTACGCTTAAGGGGAACGCGGGACGCACCCGATGATTTGGACGTCCTTGGGAACCTGCATCCAGCGGCGTGAATCCTATCGGTCACGCCTTCGACATCGAGGAGACAAGGAACCGCTCCTCAAGGGGGCCCCTGGGCGCAGGGCGGCCCCCAACCGCATCAGAACAGTGTCGCCTGCCAAAGCCAGCATTGCCGGCCGATAGAGCCGGGAGCTCCCAGAAGGGGCTCCCGGCTCACTTTTTTGCAGCCGCGCACCGCTGCCCGGCTGAAGTCCTGCGGAATCCCAAGTTACCTAGTTCAACTAGGCACACTATACCTAGACGAACTATGCATCTACCCCGTGGCGCCCGCCGCCTCGGCACCTGACTCCTGGGGCTATTGTCACCCGCGCCCCCTTCCCATGAGACGCAACCTCCGCCCCCTGATCCTCGTCCTCTCCCCCGCGGTCGTCGGCGCCACCCTCCGGTCGCTCGAGATCGCGAGCTCCAACTGGGAGCTCACCGCGAGCGCCGGGATGGTCGCCCCCTCCGAGGTGGCCCACGCGCTCGCCATGGCCGACGAGTTTCTCGCCCTGGGATTCATCGTCAGCCTCGCCGCCGCCCTTGTGTGGCTCGGGTCCGCGTTCAAGAGGAGCCGAGCGGAGCAGCTGGCCTGCACGCTTGTCCTCGTCGGACTGGTGACCGCCATCGGCGGGACGCGACAGCTGAGCGCGATCAACCTCGGGATCGCCGACATCAGCTACGAGAGCGCCGACGGTTCATCGCCGGCGCTGGACCTGGAGACCTACGAGGCGACCTACCGCACCGAGGGGCCGGTGATCTCCTCCACCCAGTTCGCGGCGGCCGCGCCCCAGTTCGAGGGCCCGCTCTCCGGGGGGAGCTCGCTTCGACTGATCGGCGTGGTCCTGGCCCTCGCCGCCGCCGCCTGCAAGGCCGGTGGCAGCGCCCTCTGGGAGG
>JAQWJQ010000237.1 GCA_029248265.1 Planctomycetota bacterium | reverse complement strand
CTAGAACGCCGCTTCGGCCCTCGCAGCCGAAACCAAACGAGCCCCGCATCCAGCGCCCAGGGAAGCGGCGAAGCCTTGGCTGCGACGCGCGAGTCCGACCCCGGCCTCGCATCGTCCATGCGGCTCTCTTCAGGCAGAGCGCTTCCGATCACCTCAGGGCACCCGGTCGCCCATGACCTCACAGGTCCAGGCCGGCGCCCAAGCCACCACACGACACCATGCTCACCCAACTCGCGCTCGCGCTGGCCCCCGCACTCGCTCCCACACTCCCCGCCCAGGGGGCGCTCCCCGGAAACATCGTGGAGGTGGCGGAGGCCAACGGGAGCTTCACCACCCTCGTGGCCGCCTTGCAGATCACCGGCCTCGACCAGGCCCTCAACGGCTCGCAGGGAGCCCAACGGCTGACGGTCTTCGCGCCCACTGACGCCGCCTTCAGCAACCTGCCCGCAGGGGCGCTCTCAGGGCTGCTCGCGGATCCTGACGCCCTCGCTGAGGTGCTCCTCTACCACGTCACCGGCGGCGGCCTGCTGGCCGGGAACGTCCTCGCCACGCCGGCCATCGACATGCTGAACGGGCAGCGGACGGGCATCTCCCTCCAGGGCGGCGCGCCGTTCATCGACCAGGCCCAGATCCAGATCACGGATATCGTCTGCTCCAACGGCGTGATCCACGTCATCGACTCGGTGCTCTTGCCCGCGGACCAATCCCTGGTGGCCTCCGCAGCGGCCGCCCCGCAGGCGGCCTACCTCGCCGCGCTGCTCGGCTTCACCAGCCTCATCCCGACCCTGGAGGACGGAGAGTTCACGGTGTTTGCGCCGACGAACGCCGCCTTCCAGCAGATCCCGGCCGCGACCCTCCGGGGCCTCGTCACGCCCGCCAGCGTCCCCACCCTTGAGTCCATTCTCCTCGTCCACGTCGTCCCCGGCCGCCTGTTTGCGGACGACGTGATTGCCGCCGGCCAGCTCACCACGGTCGGAGGCAAGGTCCTGCAGGTCACCGTGCAGAACCGACAGGTCTTCGTGGATGGCGCCCGGGTGGTCTTCGCTGACGCACAGACAGCGAACGGCAACATCCACTTCATCGACACGGTTCTCCTTCCCTGAGAGCCCTGGAAGACCCTCGGCCCCGTCCTGGGCTCGTTGGGGGGGGCCTTGCAGCGCCGCTGTAAGGGCCCCCCTTCTTCTGTCGGCTTCGCTGCGACGGGCCCCACCGACCGCCCGGCCAGCACCACGCCGACCAGCGGTCCCGGAGTGCAGCGGTGCGCCGCCACCCGCCACCCGGCCCGCCATCGGCGAAGCATGCTGGCCCCAAGAGTGGACGGGAGGCCACCCAGCCCTGCGCGGTGACCTCGCGCCCGGCCATGCCCCGTGCTAGGGTCCGCGCGGCGAGAGGCCGGGGTCGCCCGGAGGCCCCACTCCGCCACCTGCCTCCCCCCCCTGGCTCACCCGCCCAAACCTTGAAGACCACCTTCGAATCCTTGCAGCTCGCGCCGGAGCTCCTGAAGGTCACCCAGGAGCTGGGCTACGCGTGCCCCACGGAGATCCAGGCCCTCGCGATCCCTCCGCTCATCGCGGGTCGCGACCTCATCGGGAAGTCCAAGACAGGCAGCGGCAAGACGGCGGCCTTCGCGCTCCCCTTGCTGCAGCGCGTCCGCCTCGAGCAACGCCGGCTGCAGGCGCTCATCCTCTGCCCCACGAGGGAGCTCGCCGCGCAGGTGCGCCGTGAAATCCGAACGCTCGGTCGCGGGCTCTCCGGGCTCGTTGTCCTCGAGCTCGTCGGAGGCCAACCGGCACGGGCCCAGCGCGAGGCCCTCTCCAGGGGCGCCCACATCGCGGTGGGCACCCCCGGGCGAGTCATGGACCTCCTCGGATCCGAGGCGCTGGATCCCCATACCATCCGCACCCTCGTCCTCGACGAGGCGGACCGGATGCTCGACATGGGCTTCGGGCCCGAGGTCGGGCGCGTCGTCCAACGGATGCCCTCCCAGCGGCAGACGGTACTGTTCTCCGCCACGCTCCCCGAAGAGATCGAGACCATGAGCGGCGCCTACCAGCGAGAGGCCGTGAGGGTGGAGGCCGCCTCCCCGGAGGCCGCCGTGCCCGACATCGAGCAGTGGAAGGTCTACACGCCACCCGACGAGCGCTTCGACGCGCTGACCCACGTTCTCCACCGCCTCCCGCACGCCTCCGCGATCATCTTCTGCAACTACAAGGCCAGCGTCCAGCAGGTCACCCAGCGGCTCAAGGCCGCGGGCGTGAGCGCGGACCGTCTCGATGGGAGCCTGGACCAGTTCCACCGAGATCAGGTCCTGAGCCGCTTCCGCGCCGGCAGCGTCAAGCTCCTCGTGGCCACCGACGTTGCCGGCCGAGGCATCGACGTCGCCGGCCTCGACCTGGTGGTGAATTACGAGCTGCCGCAACAGCCCGAGATCTACGTCCACCGCATCGGACGCACAGGCCGAGCTGAGGCCTCGGGCGTGGCGGTCTCCCTGGCCGTGGGCCCTGCCGACGCCCGCGTCACCGGGGTCGAGGAGTTGACCGGTACACCGATCCGCGAGCTCCCCGTGGAGCGATCACCCGAGCCCCTCCGTGGGCTCCTCGAGCAGCTCGCCGGCCCCGCGGCGATGGCCTCGATCCTGATCTCCGGCGGACGCAAGGACAAGGTCCGCCCGGGGGACATCGTGGGCGCCCTCACCGGCGAGGCGGGGGGGCTCCAGGGGAGCGCCATCGGCAAGATCGAGGTCCTCGACCGCTTCTCCTATGTCGCTGTCGAGCACCCCCTCGCCCGGCTCGCCGTGGAGCGGCTCAACCAGGGCCGCATCAAGGGCAAGCGCTTCCGCGCGACCCTCACGCCGAGCGACGCCTAGGCGGCGCGCCGCGGCCCTTCAGGGACCCGGCCATGGGGGAGGCTCCGGCGCCCCACCCAGCCCTGGCCCATCGCCGCTTGCCTCCACGGCGCCCCGACACGGTAAAATACGAGTCGAGACCCCATGGCCATCCCCACCGACAACCCGCTCGACGTCCTCATTATCGGCGGCGGCGCCTCCGGCATGGTCGCTGGCATCCAGGCGGCGAGAGGAGGGCGGCGGGTCGCGATTGTGGAGCGGTCCCCATCTCCGGGGAGGAAGCTCCTGGCCTCTGGAGGTCAGCGCTGCAACCTCTCCAACACCCTGGACAGCGAGCAGTTCATGGACCGAGTGGGAAGGGACGGCCGCTTCATGGGCCCGGCCCTCGAGCGACTCGGCGGCCCCAAGCTGAGGGAGTTCTTCCATGGCATCGGCGTGGCCACGGTGGTCCATGACGGCTTCCGGGTCTGGCCCGAAACGCGCAAGTCGTCCACCGTGCTGGCCGGGCTCATGGGAGAGCTCGAGCGGCTCTCCGTACCCGTCGTTACCAGCTGCGAGGTCCTGGCCACCAGCTTCGAAGACGGCCTGTTTCAGACCCGACACGCCGCTGGGTCCTTTGCCTCCCGCGAGCTCATCATCGCCACTGGAGGCCTCGCGCTGCCCAAGTCCGGCGCGTCCGGAGGCGGGTACGGCTTCGCGGAGAGCTTCGGCCACAAGATCACCACGCGGCATCCCGCTGGCGTCCCTGTCGTCACGGCTGAGGATTGGACCGCACGATGCACAGCCCACACGATCGGCAAGGCCCACCTCCAAGTGGCGATCAAGAAGCACTCGAAGGTCGCGCGCACAGGGGACTTGATCTTCACGAAGAACGGCCTGCGGGGACCCGTCGTCCTCGACATCTCCCGCGAGCTCTCCCCCCTCCTCGAGCGGTACGGCGAGGTCCCCCTCCACCTGAATCTCTGCCGAGGCAGGACCCAGGAAGACTGGCAGGTCCTCTTCAAGGGCTGGCGCGCTGGAAGGCCGCGCCCCCTCCGCGAGGCCCTCGGGGAGCACCTCCCCGACGAGCTGGTGGACGTCATGTTCGAGTTGAGCGGCATCCAAGGGGAGGTCACCGTCCAGCAACTCAAGGGCCAGCCCAGGGACGACCTGGCGCGGACGTTGAGCCGGACGCCCATCACGGTGACCGATCACACGGGGTACGACGGCGCCTTCGTCACTCGAGGAGGCGCGCGGCTCAAGGACGTGCACCCGGAGACCCTGGAGAGCAAGCTGCAGCCTGGCCTCTACCTCTGCGGGGAGGTCCTCGACCTTGACGGACCCTGCGGTGGATTCAATCTTCAGTGGGCGTTCGCAAGCGGCTATCTGGCGGGCACCGGGGCGCGCGCGATGACCAAGGACGCAGGCCACGTGCCCGGCCGCTCCACCTGACTTCGACCACCCGGCCTCGTGCCGCGAGCCCCGGATCCCGCCGGCTGCTGACCCCGGCGAACGTGACCCCGGCAAGGAGGGCCTCGCCACCGGAGCCCCTTCTTCAGGCCGCACCCTTCAGGGCCGACGATACCCACGGGGACCGCTCACCGCCGACGGCCTCGAGGAGGTGTGCTCGTGGGGACCAAGCCCCGGGGAGGACCGCGGCAAGCGCCAAACGCCCCACGCCCCGCCGAGGCGCGACGGAGTGCCGCAGGTCGATCCCGCGCCGAGCGGCGAGGGTGCCGCCTCCCGGTCAGCGCAGGCAGCGCATGAGCTAACGTAACGGCCTCCACAGCGCGCTCGACCCACCAAGCCTCCCGTCGCCCACCACATCCATGGCTCCCCTCCTTTCCAGCCTCACGGCGCTGGCGCTGACAAGCGCCTCCGCGGCGCCCTTGATTCAGTCCCCCGTCGGCGGGTGCGTCGAGGTCTTCACGACGGCCATGGACTCCGAGCAACGCCTGACCTCGGACGGCAACCTCCAGCTGTTGCCGGCGCGACAATCACCCGAGACCGACGTCGCCATCTTCGTCGCCCCTGCGCGGCAGTACCAAGAAGTCCTGGGGATCGGCGGAGCCATCACCGACGCGAGCGCCGAGGTCTACGCGCGGCTGGCTCCGGCGACCCAGCGCCGCTTCATGGACTCCCTCTTCAGCGAGGAGGCGGGGATCGGCTTCAGCCTCCTCCGCACCCCCATCCACAGCTGCGACTTCTCCAGCGCGAGCTACACCTACATCGAGGAGGGGGATGAGGACCTGAGCACCTTCGACATCGCGCCCGACAGGGCGCGACGGATCCCCATGATCCGCGAGGCGCTCCGCGTCGCGGGAGGGGAACTGACCACCTTCGCGAGCCCCTGGTCGGCCCCGGCCTTCATGAAGGACAACGGGAACATGCTCCAGGGGGGCAAGCTCCTCCCCCGCTACCGCGCGGCGTGGGCGGAGTACTTCACCCGGTTCATCGACGCGTACGAAGAGGCGGGCATCCCGATCTTCGGCGTCACGGTCCAGAACGAGCCCCTGGCGCGGCAGACATGGGAGTCCATGATCTACACCGCTGAGGAGGAGCGCGACTTCCTGCGAGACCACCTCGGCCCCACCATGGCGGCGGCGGGCTATGGCGATCGAAAGATCGTGGTCTGGGACCACAACCGAGACCTGGTGACCCATCGGGCCCACACCATCTTGAGTGATCCCGAGGCGGCGAAGTACGCCTGGGGCGTCGGCTTTCATTGGTACGAGACCTGGGCGGGCGGCGAGCCGATGTTCACCAACGTCGAGGAGGTCGGCGAAGCCTACCCCGGGGTGAATCTGCTCCTCACCGAGGCGACCGTGGAGGGCTTCGACCCTGCGAGATATCAGCACTGGCCCAACGCCGAGCGCTACGGGGACGCCCTCGTGAATGACCTGAACGCCGGGGCTGTGGGGTGGATCGACTGGAACGTGCTCCTTGACGACACCGGCGGACCTAACCACGTCGGAAACTTCTGCTTCGCGCCGGTCCACGCGGACCGTGAGACCGGGAAGCTGATCTACACACCCACGTACTACTACCTGGGGCACTTCTCGAAGTTCATCCGGCCCGGCGCGCGCAGGGTGAGCGCAGTAAGCACGCGCAGCAACCTGCAGACGACCTCGTTCATGAACGAGGACGGGCGACTGGCCACGGTGGTCCTGAACCTCTCCGACGAGCCCGTCCAGTACCGCTACTGCGTCGACACGGCCGAAGCAATGGCCACGATCCCCGCCAGAGCCATCCAGACCCTCGTCCACGACACGGCTCAGGCCACGGGCTGGGTCACAGACTTCTTTGACGACTTCGACGAGTTCAACCCGGAGCACTGGCAGGACCAGATGATCTGGGTGAATAACGAGAAGCAGTGCTACGTCCCCGACAACCAGCACGGGACGCGTGAGGTCAGCCACGGCAGCATCAAGCTGAAGGTGATCCGTCTGGACGCCCCCTGCGAGTGCAGCAACCTGAGCAAGAAGGGCGAGCCACACCCCGACACCGAGTACGTCGCCGGGCGGATCTGCTCCAAGAACCGGAAGGAGTTCGTGAAGGGACGATGGACCGCCCGCCTGCGCACCTGGGGCAACGGTGAGAACAGCATGTTCCCGGCCTGGTGGATCCTCGGCGCGCAGAACAACGAGGCCCCCGTCCAGGAGGCTGACGAGACCGTGCCCTGGCCCCTGACCGGCTCCGGAGAGATCGACATCTTCGAGCACCACGGCGACGGACCCGCCGACCGTTTCACCACCGGCGCCATCAAGAACCTCGGGAACGACGAGGGTGATTGGTGGACCCTCCGCACCGACATCGAGGCCTCACTCGACGAGTTCCACGAGTACTCCGTTGAGTGGGCCGGCGCCGACCTCGTGTACCGCGTCGATGGTCGGGAGGTCCACCGCAACCCCGGCCAGGGGGACGCGTATCCGGAGGCGATGTTCGCCATCCTCAACTACGCCAAGATCACCGACGCCCCGATGGAGGGTGAGTGGGTCATGGAGGTCGACTGGGTGCGTCACGAGTCCTGGGACCCGGCGCTCACCTTCCCCGACCCCAAGGTCCCCACCGCCCTGGCGCTCGAGGTCCAGCCAGACGGCGTCGCCCTGAGCTGGGAGGCGGCAGAGGACTCCCTCACCTTCAGTGTCTACCGCGCAGAGAGACCCGAAGAACAGGGGACCTGCGTGGCCCACGCCCTCCGGTCCACCACCTTCCTCGACCGCGCGCCCCCCGAGGACCGGGCCTACTTCTACACCGTCACCGCCGTGGCGGGCTGTGTCGAGAGTGGGCGGAGCGAACCCGTCCACACCCCGCTGCCCTCGATTGCCGTCCCAGCACGACTGGAGGCCGAGCGCTTCTTCGCCATGGAGGGCGCGCAACTCGAGCGCTGCGGGGACGCCGACGGCGGCCTCAACCTCGGCTTCTTTGACCCCGGTGACACCGTGGAATTCAAGGTCACCGCAGGGACCACCGGAGCGTTCCAGCTCCGCTACCGCGTGGCCTCTCGCCCCGGCAGCGAAGGCTTCGAGGTCCTGATCGACGGGCAGGTCGTGGATCGAGTCCGGGTACCAACCACAGGCGACTGGCAGGTCTACCAGACCCTGCAGGGGGCCAGCACACGCCTCACGGCCGGGGAGCACCGGGTGGCCTTCCGGGCCGTCGGGAACGAATGGAACTTCAACTGGTTCGAGCTCACGCGCTGAACCGCCCGCGGGCCACGGTCGTACGTTCCGCCTCACCTGCCGCGCAGAACCGAGGTTCAGCGGAGCAGACGGCGCTGAGGCGCTAAGCTGCTCACGCCATGTCAAAGCGGACCCGCAACCTCTACGCCTGGAAGACCCGGACTGAAGACGGCCGCAAGCGGCAGGTCGAGGCCCAGCTCTTCGGGGCCCAGTGGAAGTTCACCTCTCACTGTGCGGGTGACGAGGAATGGGTCACCCACGACCCGCCCCTCCTCGACGACCTTGAGGACCTCGAGATGAAGGTCTTCAACAAGTACCAGCGAAAGCACAACTCATGGGACCAGGTCCTGAGCGTGCGCAAGCTCATCGCGCAGCACTACCCCGAGGCCGTCGACTCCGATGACTGAGTCCTCCGGATCTCAGCGGGCCGCTCGTGACGGGGTGCCTATCCCCTTCGATGAGCTCAGCGAAGAGGCGCTGCGTGCCGTCGTGGCCGAGTTTGTGACGAGGGATGGGACCGAGCTGACCGACGAGGCGAAGAAGGCCGACCAAGTCATGGCGCTCCTCAGCACCGGGCGAGCGGAGGTCTGGTTCGACCCCGCATCCCGCACCTGCAACATCATCACGACTCCCTGACCGGGAGCGCCCCCCCTATCCGCGGCGAACCCGCGCACCTCCATGGGT
>JAQWJQ010000262.1 GCA_029248265.1 Planctomycetota bacterium | reverse complement strand
CGCCGTCACCGCCGTCACCGGGGGGCGTCGCCGGACGAGACTGCACGGCGCGTCCACGCACCTGGACTCCGGTGATCGAGCTGATGATCTGCTCGCCGTTCTCCTCGGGGACCTCGACGAAGCTGTAGCGCGAGAAGATATCGATGGAGCCGATCGAGGAGCCCTCGATCCCGGACTCACCGGCGATGGCACCCACCAGATCTCCAGGACGGACGCCGTCCATGCGGCCGACGTTGATGAAGAGGCGGGTCATCCCCTCTTCCACGGGCTTCCACCCCTGACCGTCGCCCTGGTCCTGGCGGTCGTCCCCACGCGGGCGGAACTCTGACGTCCCCTGCCCCCGGTAGGGTGTGCTGTCGTCTCCAGGCGTCACCGGACGCACGGCGCGTGCATCGGGTCGTGACTTCTGGAGTTCGTACCCGGCGATGCGCTCGAGGACATCGGGCTCCTGGGCGCGACGGGTGAGCCGGGCACAGGCTGCGGCCACGTCCACCGGGGTCTTGCCAGTCTCACTCGCGACCTCCTTGACGAGGTCCTCGAAGAGCTCGAGGTTGCCTTCCTCAAGGCTGAGGATCAGGGCGGACTTGAACTGCGCCAGGGGCGCCTCTTCAACGGCGTCGGACATCGTCTGAACCCACGCTCTTCGGCGCAGGTGGAGGGGTCGAGTTGTGGGATTGGAACAACGGGGCGGGGCCCCGGTCGCGCTTCGCGGCGGGAGAGGCTACTCCCGCGCGGGGACCCAGCGGGGCCACGGGCAGCCAAAACATCCCCCGAGCCGCCGGCCGGGCTCAATCAGGGGCTGAAAGGGGCGTCCACGAGGTCGGGAACCTCGCCGCCCGGGACCCGGACTTCTGCCTCTTTCATCCAGCGAGCGAGCTGTAGGCGGAGGTCCGCGTCCACTCCCGTGACCTCAGAGCAAGGGCCCCAACGCCCCGCGCGGGCCTGATTGGATTGCTGGCCTCGGGTCCGCACGTGGGCAGCGGGTGGCTCCGCTTCGAGGATGACCGCCCGGTCCCCGTCCAGGCCGAGCACCGCACAAATACCGCGCGAGGTGAAGGCGCGGATCGGTCGCTCTGGCACGACTGCCCCGGGGTAGACAGAGCGGCCGTCGAGGTCCAAGCGGGGCGGGACCCCGAGCGCGTCAAGAAGGGTCGGCTCGAGGTCGAGCAACGAGACCGGGGCCCCCACGACGCCGCGGAGGACGCCGTGCACGTGCCCTTCGGTCGGTGAGGGAAGCTGGAGCCAGAGGGGACTTCGGAGATCCTCGGGCTCGAGAGAGGGCACCAAGCCGAAGCGCCCCTCTTCACCGAGCGGCGACTGGCGAAGGCCAACGACCACGACGATCGGAGCGCGACCCCGGCGGCGCTCGGCCCCGGCCAGGAGCGTCTGGATCGCCGCGTCGGCAGCGCCAACCTCGGTGGCGTGCAAGGCGGTGAGTTGCGCCCGGTCCGCAGCGTCGAGGCTCGGCCCCAGGCGCAGGAGTTCCTCGTGGTCCATGCCGGAGCGCACGGGCCCTTCGTAGTCTGGGTCCGGTCCGATGCGGCCGCCGCGGTAATGGTGATGCGGCGCCCGCGGGTCTGCGAGCGTCACCACCATGAGGCTCGGCCCCTCCGCGGCGCCCCACCATCGGAGCGCAGTCTTCACCACGTCAGCCCCCTGCGCTCCGGCGGGGTCGTGCACACCGTCGGGCCAGAGCACCTCCTGAAAACCCGCGGGCGCGCGCGCCTCCAGCGAGTCTCCCTCGACGGCGCCAAGCGCATGCCGCTCATGGCCGGGCACGAGGGCGGTGCGGTATCCGCGGTGCCCGAGTTCATCCGCGAGGCCTGGCGTCCACCCCTCCGCGCCGGAGGCGACGGGAAGGTATCGCCCGGACAGGATCCCGCGCAGGGTCTCGCTGGCCCATGGAGAGGGCGCGTAGGCGTCACGATAGGTGACCGTGTTGGCCCCCAGCTGGTGGAGGAAGGGCGCCGCATCGGCGCTGACGTCGGCGCTGCAGAGGCCGTCCACCGCGACGATGATCACGTCGGGCCGACGAACCTGGGCGCCGCCCTCCGCTGCCCGCGCGTGGCCCCCCCCAGTCCGCGTCGCCATCGCCACGGTGCCCAGGATCAGCGCCAGCGCGGTGAAGAGCGCCACGGTCCTTGACCGCGCTCCCTCGACCGAGCCCTCCGCAGGCTCGGGCGACCCGCCGCCCGCGTCCGCTTCAGCTTCCCCCAAGTCCATGGGCGGATGCTAGCGACTCTCAACGTCGGAACAAAGCTCCTTGAGGAGCCGGGCGCGCCGGGCCTGACCGGCCAGGCGTCACGCCCCTCCTTCGCGCGCCTTCAGGGTCACCTCGACCTCGAGCTGCTCGCCGATCCGGGTGAGGCCGACCTTGACCTTGTCGCCAGGCTTCGCCCCCTTGAGCTTCTCGCTGAAGCCCGCGAGATCGACCTCCTCACCGTTCCAGGTCCGGATCCGGTCATTCTTCATGAGCCCCGCAGAAGCGGCGGGTGACCCTGGCGTGATGCCCTCGACCACGACGCCCGCTTCCGTGTAGGAGGGACGGATCCCAAACTGCACCGTCGCGGCACGGGGCGCGCCGCCGGCGGGCTCCTCCTCGGGCTCGGGCTCGGCGGCCGCTGCCCTTCGGCGAGCAGAACGGCGGGTCTGCTGCTCAACAAAGGCGAAGGCCTCCGGTCGCCCAGCGGCGGCCAGCGCGATCTCGTAGAAGAGGTTCGCGGCGTGCACGGCGTCCACCCGGTTGATGAGGCTGGAGACGTCTCGGGGCGTGTGATAATCCCCGTGGAAGTCCGCAATGATCGCGAAGAGCACGGGCATGTCCTTGCGCATAAACGACGTGTGGTCGCTCGCGCCACTCATGCGCTCAGGCTGAACGATCGCCAGGGGCGACTCGGCGATGATGGGGTCGAGGAACTCCTGGAGTCCGGCGCCGGTCTCCGCTCCGGAGAGAGAGAGGCGCCGGTCCTTGATCCGCCCGATCATGTCGAAGTTCATCATCAGGACGTGCTTGCCGATCGGCGCGATCGGGTGGTTCGCGTAGTAGTTCGAGCCATTGAGGCCCGACTCCTCGGCGCTGAAGCCCATGAAGAGCACGGAGCGGAGGTTCGCCCCCTCGCCGGCGGCCTCGTAGTCGCGGGCCATCTTGTCGGCGATGAGGATGATCCCCGCGCTGCCGGAGGCGTTGTCGTCGGCCCCGGGGTGGAGCAGGCGGCCGGCGTTCGCGCGATCCCGCGACCCGAAGCTGCCCTGTCCCAGGTGGTCGAGGTGCGCGCCGACGACGATGTACTCATCCGCGAGCGTCCCCTTCCCAGGCAGGAGTCCGATCACGTTCTCGGCCACGACCGCGCGGCGCTCGAGCCCCGCGATGATCCGAGCGGAGCCCGTCATCTCCACCACCGCTGCGCCCGCGTTGGCCGCGTCTCGCAGCCCGGCGAGGGTCTGCGTCCCTCCGGTCCCCGCAGCGACGAGGCGCTCGCCTGCGGCGGAAGAGAGGTGCAGCACCGGGATCTCGGCGATCGCTCGCCCGCCGCCGCCCGCGTCGAGCAGGGTGTCGACCCGGGCGTCGTTGGCGCCGGGGGTGTTGACGATGATCGCCCCCACGGCGCCGCGCTCGGCCACCGCCTGCAGCTTCCCGTTGAAGCCTGCGCGCCGGGACCAACTCCCGTCACGCCGCGTCCACAGGCTGTTGCCTTCGCCGTCCATGGGCTCGAAGCGCAGGAGCACGGCGACCTTGCCCGTCAGATCGGTGCCCTCTTCAAAGCTCGTGAAGCGGTCGCGGCCGTCTTCGATCCCGTAGCCCACGAACACCAGGGGGGCGTCGAGCTCGCCGCCGACACCGAGCCCGGTGACCGTGAAGTCCTTGCCCTGGCCATGCTCGAACGACGAGGGGCCGAGCGCGAGCGAGGCCGCCGTCACCTCGTTGGTCGAGCCGAGGTTGAAGGGCTGGCGGAAGCTCGCAGACTCACCGCCAGAGCCCATCGCCGGGTCCAGCTTCACCGCGGGGGCCAGGCCCGATGCGCGGAACTGGAACTCCATGTACTCCTTGGCCAGCTCCATCCCCCGGGTGCCCGGGAGCCGCCCCTCCATCCACGGGCTGGCGAGAATGGTGAGGTGGTCGTTGAAGGTGCGCACCTCCCCGCTCACCTCCGCGAGCGCTTCGGCGATGAGCGCCCGGCCCTCGGCGGCCGCCGTCTCATCGACCGCCGAGGTCTGCTGGCCGAGCGCGCCGCTCGCAAGGATCGGAAGGGTGACCAGCAGGGCCGCGCCACGGGAAGCGGAGCGGAGCGGGAGGGCGCGGGCGTCGAGGTGGGTCATGGATGAGTGCGGGGCTCGCCGGGGGGGGGGCGCGCCGTGGGACAATCGACCGGGAGGGAAACAGCGTCGGAAGCTCGAAGCGCTGTGCGATCCTCCTATCGTATGCAAAGGCCGTGGCAGGCAAGCGTCAGGGGGGCCCTCGGGCGTAAGTTCGCCGTTCGGTCCCCGCTGCCCCGAGCCCCTGTGCGGCCCATCGTCCCTCCCCCATGTCCACCCAGCCTTACCTCCGCGGCCTCGCCCTCGCGAGCTTGGTCGTCTGCGCCGCGGCCAGTTCAGCGGGCGAGTCCGGTCGGTTGGACCCCAAGGACGGCCCGGACGTGGACCTCCGCATCGCCGTCGAAGATGACGAGGTGCGCTTCCAGATCATCACCAACCTCGCCTTCCTGGATGAGACCACGGAGGCCTACCGGGAGGACGAGTCGACCCTCGACCCGTCCGAGGCGCCCGCCGCGATGGACGCCCTCGTGGAGCTCTTCCGCCGCGACATCAAGGTCAAGGTGCACGGCGCCACGGTGGCTCCCCTGGCTCCAGACCCGGAGCGAGACTTCGAGTACGACCAGGGCGACCCGAGCCTGATCCCGCACTTCGTCAACTTCGGCGCCCGCGCGGTCGCTCGCACCCGGCTGACGCTGCGCTATCCCTGCAAGTCGCCGCCGGATCGGGTCTCGATCATCTGGAGCACCTACCCCGACAACGTGACCCTCGCTGACGACGAGGGGATCGCCCCCCCCATCGAGATCCTCTGCCGGCTCGCGGCGGGGGGCGTGGACCGCATCGTCCGCTTCCAGCGGGAGGAGCCGCAGTTCATCTGGCACCGGGCGGCCGAGGAGGACGGCGCTCGCATGGCTCCGGTCCCGCCCATCCGCCAGCAGGAGCGCGGCCCACTGCCCGCCGCGGGGCTCGGCCTGTTCGGCGCGGCACTGGCGGCCTTCGTCCTCGGGCCCGCGCGCCTCCGGCGCGCCGCCACGGGGCCGCTGCTCCTGCTGAGCGTCGCCTTCCTCGGCGTCCAGCTCGCCGGACGCGGGGTGGACCTGCCCAGCGACGCCGAGGCGGTGTCGGTCTTCGAGCCGCTGCACGAGAACATTTACCGGGCCTTCGATTACACCGACGAGAGCGACGTGTACGACGCCCTGGCGGAGAGCGTCGACGGCCCGCTGCTGGAGCGCCTCTACGACGAGGTCTACCGCAGCCTGGTCCTGCAGGAAGCCGGCGGAGCCGTGAGCCGCGTCTCGTCGGTCCGCCACCTCGACCTCGCCGTCGAGGAAATCGGGGTGGTCGGAGAGCGCGCGCTCCCCGGGTTCGTGGTGGACGCGACCTGGCAGGTGGACGGGGCGGTGTACCACTGGGGCCACGCCCACACGCGCACCAACGAGTACCGTGCCCGTTACACCGTGCACGCCGCGGAGCAGGGGTGGCGAATCGCCGCCAGCGAGGTCCTCGCCCAGCGCCGGGTCGACGCGGCGCCCCTCTCCGACGTGGACATGGCGGGCGCGGGTCGCTTCGGTGACCGGGCGACGCCTGGAGAGGAGGAGCTCCCCGATGAGTTCTGAGCCCGGCTCCGGCCTCCGGCCCGAAGGATCCGCCGGCGCGCACCTTCGGGACGTTTCGTTCGCCTATGCCCGGAGCGCGGGCACCCGGCCCTTCCGGCTCGACGTGGAGGAGCTCAGGCTCCAGCCCGGTGAGGCCGCGGCCGTCATCGGGCCGAGCGGGTCCGGCAAGACCACGCTCGTCCACCTCTGCGCTGGCATTCTCGTGCCCGAGCGCGGCGAGGTCACGGTGGGCGGCGTCCGGCTCGACGCCCTCACGGACGCGGAGCGTCGCCGGGAGCGCGCCCGGCAGGTCGGCCTCGTGTTCCAGGAGTTCGAGCTCCTCGACTACCTGAGCGCGCTCGAGAACATCCTCGTCCCTCTCAGGGTCCGGGGCGCGACCCGGGAGGAGCTCCGGGCCGGCAAGGCCCGCGCCAGCGAGCTCGCGAGGGCCGTCGGGATCGCCGACCTGCTCGGCCGGCCCCCGGCCCAGCTCAGCCAGGGGGAGCGCCAGCGGGTGGCCATCGCGCGGGCCCTGGTCACCGAGCCCGCCCTGGTGCTGTGCGACGAGCCCACCGGCAACCTCGACCCCGACGCGGCCTCGGGGGCCGTGGACCTGCTCCTCTCGGAAGCGCGCGCGAGGGGCGCGGCGCTGATGATGGTCACCCATGACCACAGCCTTCTGGACCGCTTCGATCGGGTCCTCGACGTGACCTCCCTCGCGCGGGCCGAAGAGGCGACGCGGTGAGTGGCATCCTCTTCCTCGCCTGGCGCCACGCGGCCGCCCATCGCGCGCGCACGTCGATCCTGATCGCCTGCGTGGCCCTGGCGCTCTGGGTGCCGTGGACGGCGGGCGCCCTCGCCGGCCAGTACGACCAGACCCTGCGGGCCCGGGCCGCCGAGACCCCGCTCATCCTCGGCGCGCCAGGGAACCGCTACGACCTGACGCTCGCCGCGCTCTACTTCCGCCCGAGTCGGCTGGAGACGGTGCCCTACCAGGAGCTGGAGCGGCTCCAAGAGGGCGGTAAGGCGACCCTCGTCCCCCTGCACATGCGCTTCACCGCGCGCGGCAACCCCATCGTCGCCACCAGCGTCGAGTACGTGGAGTTTCGGGGACTCGAGCCCGCCGAGGGGCGCCACGCCCTGCGGCTGGGCGAGGTGGCCCTGGGCGCGGAGGTCGCGCAGACCCTGGGGCTCCGGCCGGGGGACGCGCTCCTCTCCGACCCCACCGAGCTCTACGACATCAGCCGCCCTCCCGCCCTGAAGATGCGGGTGGCCGGGGTCTACCGGCCCACCGGCACCCCCGACGACGGGGCGGTCTTCTGCGATGTCCGCACGGCGTGGGTGCTCGAGGGGATCGCCCACGGCCACGCTCCGGCGGAGGAGATCGACGAGTCCCTGGTCCTCAGCCGGGCGGAGGAGTCCGTCGCGGTCAGCGGCGCCCTGATGGAATACGCCGAGGTCACCGAGGAGAACGAGGACACCTTCCACTATCACGGCGACACCGCGCTCCTCCCCCTCAGTGCGATGCTCGCGATCCCGGGCAGTCGCAAGGACGGCACCCTGCTCAAGAGCGCGGTCAACGCCGCAGGGGAACTCCAGGCGGTGACCCCGACCAAGGTGATCGACGATCTCCTCGGCGTCGTGTTTCGGATCAAGGCCTTCTTTGACCTGGTGGGCGGGTTCCTCCTGGGGACCACCGCGCTCCTCGTCTCCGTCGTCTTCCTGCTCTCCTCCCGCCTTCGGACGGCGGAGATGCGGACCCTGGACCGGATCGGCGCGCCGCGGCGTGTCGGCGCCGGCCTCATCGGCCTCGAGGCCGTGCTCGTCCTGCTGGTGGCAGCCGCCCTCGCGGGGGGCGCCACCGCCGCCACGCTCCGCTGGCTGCCCGACCTCGTGTCCACCTTCTGAGCGTCCTGTAAGCTCCCGAGCGATGTCGATGGGAACCGCACGAAACCTCCTCTTCTTGTCTGCCGTCATCGCCTTCGGCTGCTCCGACCCCTCGGGGAACGCCACCGAGGTCCCCGGGACCGCCTCCTTGAAGCAGGTGGTCGCCGTGACCTCCGGGCCGGCCGAGCTGCTGGCCGCGGCCGCCGTGGGCCAGGCCCGCGTCGAACGTGCCGCGCCAAGCGGGGCCGCCCTGGACCGCTGGCGTCCCGACGACGGGGCGCTGGACGCGATGGTCTCCGCCAGACGAGTCCTCGTCCTCGGCGACGAGGCCGAGCCCTGGCTCCAGCGAGCCGGCCTGCCGCCGAGCCGGACCGTGCGGCTCGAGGCGGCGGTCCAGGGGGAGGTCTGGATCGAGGTGGGGAGCTTCACCCACACCCACGGCGGTGGAGAGTCCCACACCCACGGCGGGGTGGTGGCGGAGACCTGGACCGACCCTGACTTGCTGCGGGCCATGGCCCGGCGTAGCGACGTGCAACTCCGGAGCGCGCTGGAGGGCGGCGGGGCGGCCCCGCCCCCTGGCGGCCTGGACGGGCGCATCGACGCGTACGCCGCCGAGCTCACCGCCCTGGCCGCCGCGCTCGACGGGCGCGCGCTGATCGCGACCCACCACGGGATGGAGTACCTGTGCCGCTGGGCCGGGATCCGCCTGGAGGTCACCGAGCTCGAGCTGGACGGGAGCGGGGCTCCCCCCAACGACGCCGCCGTGCGTGAACTCGCGGAGCTCGCCGGCCAGGAGGGCGCCCACGCGGGGGTCCTGGTGTGGCCCGGATGGCTGGATCCCACCTTCGCGGAGATGGCCCAGCAGGAGCTGGGGCTCAGGTCCGTAGACTTCGACCTGGGAAGCACGCTCTCCGATCGCGACACCCTCACGCGCCTCACCCAGAGCGCCGCGCGCCTACGCGCAGCCATCGCGCCCGAATGACCCGCATGACCACGATCTTCGATGCGATCCTCGACGGGGAGATTCCCTGCCACCGCGTGTTCGAGAACGAGCACGTCCTGGCCTTCCTCGACATCGGGCCGCTGTCCCACGGGCACACCCTCGTCATCCCCAAGGAGCGCCGAGCTCAGCTCCATGAACTGAGCGACGACGCCTCCGCGGAGATCGGGCGAGCCCTGCCACGGATCGCTCGGGCGGTCATGTCCGCCACAGGAGCGACGGCCTACAACGTCCTTCAGAACAACGGCTCCGAGGCCCACCAGGCCGTCTTTCACGTGCACTTCCACATCATCCCGCGCTTCCCCGACGGCTCGGGGCTCGGCCTCAACTGGGCCCCATCCAACATCAGCGGCGGCGAAGAGCTCGCCGCTGCGATCTCGAACGCCCTTGAGGGCGAGGAGCGCGCACGATGAGCGGCTCGATCCTCATCCATGGCGGAGACCTCGTGGGCCGCGAGGGCACCACGCGGTCGGACGTCCTCATCGTGGACGGCGTCGTCCACTCCGTCGGATCCGACCTCACCCGCCCGGACAGCGCAGAGGACGTGGAGCGGCTCGACGCGACAGGTCGGCTGGTGTTCCCCGGGCTCACCGATCCGCAGGTCCACTTCCGCGAGCCGGGCATGCCCCACAAGGAAGACCTCAACTCAGGCTCCCTGGCAGCGATCGCAGGCGGGGTCACGGCGTTCTACGAGATGCCGAACACCAAGCCCAACACGGACGACCCCGAGCGGCTCGAGGACAAGCTCTCGCGCGCCGCGGGGCGCTGCCACGCCGACTACGGCTTCTTCATCGGCGGGACACGCGAGAACGCCGACCGGCTCGGCGAGTGGGAGACGCTGCCCGGCTGCGCGGGGATCAAGGTCTTCATGGGGTCATCCACGGGGTCGCTCCTCGTGGCGGACGACCCGACCCTGGAGCGCATCCTGCGCTCAGGGGAGCGGCGGGTGACGTTCCACAGTGAGGATGACTATCGCCTCAAGGACAGGTACGCCGAGGTGCAGCCCGGCACCCACGTCCGGGAGCACCCCCACATCCGGGACGTGGAGTGCGCCGTGCGGTCCACGGCGCGCCTGCTGGACCTGGCTGAGAAGACCGGCCGCAAGATCCACATCCTGCACGTCTCCAGCGCGGACGAGATTCACATGGTCCGCGAGCGGGACCTCGGGGACCTGGTGACCATCGAGCTGACCCCCAACCACCTCTTCCTCACGGCGCCCGACTGCTATGAGGTCCACGGGACCTGGGCCCAGATGAACCCTCCCGTCAGGGACCGAGCCCACCAGGAGGTCCTGAGAGAGGCTGCCGCCGACGGTACGGCGGCCTGCATCGGCTCGGATCACGCGCCCCACACCGCCGAGGAGAAGGCTCAGCCCTTCCCTGTCTCGCCTTCGGGCATCGCCGGCGTCCAGACGACCCTGCCCCTGCTGCTGACCGCCGTCCGAGACGGCTGGCTGCGCCATGAGGACATCGTCAGGCTCTGCGTCGACGGCCCCGGGCGTGTGTATGGGGACACCGGGCGTGGTCCATTGTCGCCGGGGGCCCTCGGGAACGCGGTGCTAGTGGACCCGAATGCCGCAGGACGCGTCGATGAGCGGCCTTTTCACAGCCGAGCGGGCCAAACTCCGTTCGCCGACGTGGATTTGTGGGGGTGGCCCGTGGCGACCGTCCTCCGCGGCAACCTGGCCTATCTCGAGGGCAGCGCCAGGGGCCCCGCCGCGGGGCGAATGGTCACGTTTCCGCGCTAGTCGGGACCCCCAGTTGAACTCCGCCCGAAAGAAGGGCGCTGGGGCATCGCCTGACGGGCGAGGCGGCGGATAGACTTCGTGCCAAAATTCGTGGTGGACTCCGCACCCACGGCCCATGAAAAGGTCGAGGGGTCCAGCCCGAAGGACCTCAGTCCGTCCTCTCCCCTGCAGTCCTCGCGCCGTCGGCCGTGCTCTCCCCCATGAGCCCGGCATCGGGCGCGACCTGACCCCCATTTCATGGCAACGATCAAAGCCAGACGAGGCCTCGATCTACCGATCCACGGTGCGCCCTCGGACGCCACCGTCGTCGATCGCCTCGACGTCAATCGTGTCGCCCTGCTGCCCCAGGAAGTCCTGGGCGCCAAGGTGCGCCTGCTCGCCCAAGAGGGCGACACAGTCCAGGTCGGCACGGCCCTGATGTGCGACCGCCGCGACGAAGCGGCGCTCTTCACGTCCCCGGCGGCGGGCAAGATCTCGGCGATTCACCGCGGCAAGCGTCGCGCGGTCCTCTCGATCGTCATCGAGGCGACCGGGTACGACGACGCGGTCCCGTTCACCCCTTTGGACCTCAGCAAGACCTCGCGCGACGACCTGAAGCAGGCCCTGCTCGGCTCGGGGCTCTGGCCGTCGATCCGGCGTCGCCCCTTCGACCGGGTCGCCATCTCCACCGACGAGCCGGCTGCGATCATCGTCCAAGCCTACGACTCCAGCCCCCTGGCGCCGGAGCTCACTGAGGTCGTAGCGGGGCGGGACGCTGACATCGTTGTCGGGCTCACGGCCCTGAAGAAGCTCACCGATGGGATGGTCCACGTCGCCGTCAAGGATGGGGTCCGCTGGGGCCGCTTCCTCATGGACGGCGTCCACGTGCACCAGTTCCGCGGGCCGCACCCGGCCGGCACGGCGGGGTTCTCCATCCACAGCCTCTGCCCCGCCGGCGCCAACCGCACGGTCTGGCATGTCGGCGTGCAGGACGTCGCCGACATCGGCCGGCTCCTCAGAGACGGCAAGCGCCCGACGGAGCGCATCGTGAGCCTGGGCGGCCCGGCGGCGCGCTCACCCAAGATCGTCCGGACGCGCCCCGGCGCGGAACTTGAGCAGCTCTGCTTGGGCGAGGTCGAGGCCAACCAGCCGCGCTTCGTGAACGGCTCCGCGATCTGGGGCAACACCGCCAGCATCGAGGACCACACGGCCTTCGTCGGCCGCTGGAACACCCAGGTGACGCTCCTGGAGGACGGGGTGACCCGCGACCTGATCGGCTGGGCCCTCCCCATCAGCGGGCGCTTCACCCAGACCAACACGGTCTGGGACAAGTTCTTCCGCAAGTCCTTCAAGTACGACACGGACACCAACGGGAGCCTGCGGGCCATCGTCCCCATCGGACAGTACGAGTCCGTGATGCCGATGGACGTGCTCGCCACGCAGCTCATCAAGGCCCTCGCGGCCAAAGACCTCGAGGCCGCCGAGAAGCTCGGCGTGCTCGAGCTCTCCGAAGAAGACCTGGCCCTCTGCCAGGTCGTGGACCCCTCCAAGGTGCCGATCACTGACTGGCTCCGCGACATGCTGACCACCATCGAGAAGGAGGGCTGAGATGAAGATCCTCAGGGACACCCTCGACAAGTTCGAGCCGCTCTTCACGAAGGGCGGGAAGTTCGAGAAGCTCTACCCGGTCTACGAGGCCGCAGACACATTCCTCTACACCCCTGGACACCGGACGGCCTCAGGCCCCTCGGTGAGGGACGGGATCGACCTCAAGCGGATGATGATCATGGTCGTCATCGCGCTGGTCCCCGCCACCCTGTTCGGGATGTGGAACGTCGGCTTCCAGCACCTCCGGGCGACGGAGGACTGGGGCCTCGCGCCTTCGGCCGCGCCCTTCTTCGAGTGCCTGCTCTATGGCGCCATCAAGTTCATCCCTGTCTACGCGGTGACCATCGTGGCAGGGGGAACGGCGGAGGCCATCTTCTCCATCATCCGCAAGCACGAGATCAACGAGGGCTTCCTCGTGACCTCGCTGCTGTTCCCGCTCACCCTCCCGCCGGACATCCCGCTCTGGCAGGTCGCCATCGGGATCATCTTCGGCGTGGTGATCGGTAAGGAGATCTTCGGCGGCACGGGGATGAACATCCTCAACCCGGCGCTCACCGCGCGGATCTTCCTCTACTTCGCCTACCCGGTGGACATCTCAGGCGACCGCGTCTGGGTCTCCGGCAGCGGCTCGGGCGAGTGGATCGACGGCGCGACCGGCGCCACCCCCCTGGCCTTCTTCTACTCGGAGGGCAACGCCCCCGAGGCGATGGCCGCGGCGGACTCGTTGAGCATCGGCTGGTTCGATGCCTTCATGGGCTGGATCCCCGGCTCCATGGGCGAGACCTCGACCCTCATGTGCCTCATCGGTGCCGCCATCCTGATCTTCAGCAAGGTCGGTTCCTGGCGGGTCATGGCAGGCTGCGGCGTGGGCATGCTCGCCTTCACCCTGCTGCTCAACTTCGTTGCGTGGGCCGCTGGCCTCGGCGCGGGCCACTACACGGCGGTCTCTCCCGCCTGGCACTTCGTCATCGGCAGCTTCGCCTTCGGCTCCATCTTCATGGCCACCGATCCCGTGTCCGCCGCCCAGACCAACACCGGGCGCTGGATCTACGGCTTCATGATCGGCGCCCTCACTATCCTCGTCCGCGTGTTGAACCCGGCCTACCCGGCCGGGATCATGCTCGCCATCGTCTTCATGAACGTGTTCGCTCCCCTGATTGACCACTACGTCATGAAGGCGAACATCCGCCGCCGGGAGGTTCGTCTTGGACTTCAGTATCAAGTATGTGCTCGGGTTCGCCCTGGTCCTCTGCATCGTCTGCTCAGCGCTGGTCTCCTCCACCGCGGTCGCGCTGAAGGAGCGCCAAGACGCGAACAAGGAGCTCGACCAACGCCGCCAGGTGATCCGCGTGGCCGGCCTCGCGCTGGCCGGCGATGCGCTCCCCAAGGAGACCGTCGACACGCTCTTCGAGAACATCCAGGGCCGGGTCATCGACCGCGAGACGGGCGATTACCTCGACGTCCCCGTGGCGTCGGTGAACCCCATCAAGGAGTCGAAGGACCCCGCGATGTCGGCCTCGACCCCCTCGGAGTTCAAGGCCGCCCAGGTCTCGCGACTCTCGAACCGTCTCCAGGTCTTCGAGGTCAAGACACCCGGCAAGGAGTGCCTCGTCCTCCCCATCCACGGCAAGGGCCTGTGGTCCACCATGTACGGCTACCTGGCCTTGAAGAACGACCTCTCCGAAGTCGTCGGCATCACCTTCTACGCCCACGGGGAGACCCCCGGCCTCGGCGGTGAGATCGACAACCCCTCCTGGAAGGACCAGTTCCCCGGGCGAGGTGTCTACGGCGCGGACGGCGTCGGCCTGGGCGTGGTGAAGGCCAGCGCTCCCCGCGACAAGGACTACGAGGTCGACGGCCTCTCCGGCGCGACCATCACCACCAAGGGCGTCGACGCGACCATCAAGCTGTGGCTCGGCCCTGCCGGCTACGGTCCCTACCTCGAGCAGTTCAAGACTCAGGGCTGAGCCCGAGACCCGACTCTTCCCATGGATAAGGCAACACGGGGCATTCTCCTCGACCCCCTTCACGAGAAGAACCCGATCACCCTCCAGGTGCTCGGGATCTGCTCGGCCCTCGCGGTCACGACCAAGCTGGAGACAGCCTTCGTGATGAGCGCGGCCCTGACCTTCGTGCTCGTGTGCTCCAACACGACCATCTCGCTGCTGCGGAACAAGATCCCGGGCAGCATCCGGATCATCACCCAGCTGGCGA
>JAQWJQ010000223.1 GCA_029248265.1 Planctomycetota bacterium | reverse complement strand
GCGCCCAACCCCTCCGGGCGAGTACGTCGCCTCCCACTCCTCGAGCTTGGCCTCGAGCTCTGCCTTCAGCGTCGCGTCGTCCACGGGTGAGAGCTCGAAAGGGTCAGCCTCGAGGTCGTAAAGTCGCAGCCCGACGAGGTCGTGGTCCATCCGGTGCTGCCGGGGCTTGTGGAGCCTCCAGCGGCCGTCGACGGTGATCGTCCGGACCCGCGAGCACACCGAGACCACCGTCGTGTCGGCCGGCGGCGTGGCGATGCCACCCGCCACCAAGGCGTCGCCATCGTAGGCCCGGGTCACCGGTACGTCCGCGAGGGCGAGCACCGTCGGGGCCACGTCCACGAGGTCCACCGGTGCCGTCATTCGCTCACCTCTCGGAACGCCTGGACCCCGAAGGACGAGGGGGACCTGGACCTGCTCTTCGAAGAGCTGGGCCCCGTGGCTGTCGTAGAGCGCGGGGAAGAGCGCGTCCTTGGCGATCTCGTCCGGGTTCATGGCGCGCTGCCATAGGCCCTCGCCGTGGTCCGAGGTGACCACGATCAGCGTGTTCTCAAGCTCGCCCCGGGCGGCGAGCGCCTCCATCAGCACCCCGAGCTGCCGATCGAACTGGAGGATCGAGGAGTCGTAGCGGTTGCGGTGGTCCAGGATGTGCTCCCAGACCCGGTCGGTGAGGCGCTCCGGGTTGGCGCGCTCGAGCCCGCCTTCATAGGCCACCTGGAGCGACCGCGCGGCATGGGCGCGGGCGGCGCCGGCGCCGCTCGGCCCCTGGAAGGCGTTGCCCTCGATGGGGGAGTAGGGCGCGTGGGGGTCCACCGGGTGCAGCCAGAGGAAGAACGGCTTCCCGCTCGGGCTCGTCTCCTCCAGCCAGGCGAGGCCGTCACCGAAGACCTCGCTCGCGGGGGTTCCCATCTGGGCCTCGGCGGGCGCGACGACGTAGTGGTCCAGCCCCCGGTCGTATCCGTAGTCAGCGCCGAGGAGGGGGTTGGCGACGATCCCCGCGGTCCGGTATCCCGCTGCGGAGAAGCTCTCGGCGAGGGTGAGGTGTTCCTTGAGGATGGCGGGGTCCGCGAGGGGCTTGACCTCACCGGTCATGAGCATGCTCATGGATGGCAGGGTCCATGAGGACATCGAGTAGGCGCGCTCCGCCAGGAGCCCCTCGTCCGCCATCCTGGCGAGTGCCGGGGTCGTATCGCGCCCGTAGCCGTAGGGGGTCGTCCGATCCGCCCGGAGCGTGTCGCATGTGATGAAGACCACGTTGACGCGCTCGGTGGGGCCCGGTGCACAGCTCAGGAGGGAGGCCAGCAGGGCCAGTGGCGCCAGGACCGCGATGGAAGCGGGGGCGCTTGAGGTCTGGGGCGGCGTGGCCATGGCCGAATTCTAGGGCGACCAGGTTGATGGAAGTTGCAAAAAGGAGGCCTTGGCACGGGCTCTTCCATGCGCTCCTCATGCGTTCCCAGGGTGTCGGACTGGCCCGCGCCGCGGCCTGAGGGCAGCCCGTCCGGGAGGCGTCCCCTCAGGACCGTCCGTGCTCAGGGGGCGAGGGTCATGAAGCATGCCTGCGGGCTCGCCTCGTAGCTTGCATAGGGGCCGCAAGCCGTGAAGCCTGCGGCCCTGTAGAGCGCCCGCGCCGGCGCGAAGTCGTCCGCGGCGCTGGTCTCGAGGCTGACCCGAGTGCACCGCCGGTCCCGGGCCACGCCGAGCAGGTGCTCCAGCATCGCGCGCCCGAGCCCCAATCTCCTCGCGCTCGCGGCCACGTGCATGGACTTGAGCTCGAGGTGGCTCCCGCCGAGGTCCTGGAGTGCACCCACGGCGAGGACCTCCCCGTCGACGCCGGCGGCGTGGACGGACACCGCTGGGGCCGCGAGCGCATCCAGGTCGAGGGCATGGGCGTTCTCAAGCGGAGTGCTGTCGCGGCAGAAGCGGAGGTGCGCCCCGAGCAAGCGGGCAACCTCCTCCGTGCGAGGGTCGACGGCGGTGAAGGTGGCGGTGGGTCTCATGGGCGGGGCCTGCGGGGGAGGCCGGCAATGCCTGGTGAGGCGAGCGACGCGTGACGCGAGGGAAGGGGCGCGGTCGAGGTGGGCGCCTCCCGCCTTCGGTTCAGCGCGGAGCGGGTGGGAGGCGAGGTCCGACCGCCGGCGCCGTGGTTGGCGTGGGCCGCCATCGCTCGGGGGTGGGCTGCCGGTTGCCTTCAAGGGTCATGATCCCCGGCTCGCAGTTGTCGTACCGGAACGTCGGCACGGATTCGGCGCTGACGAGGGTGTTGGCCCTGAGCGTGCAGGGGCCGGCTTGGTGGAAGCGCACCGGGGACCGGACGATGGAGTGAATCACATTCTCTGAGATCGTGAGTTCGCTGGAACCCTGGTCGATGAAGAGGCCGTTGCTCCCCGCGCGCCCGAGGTTGAGGGGGACATCGTGGATGAGGTTGCGGCGCAGGTGGCTGCGGGGGTGCCGCCCGATGGTGTAGATGCCGCCGCCATCGGAGAGCTGCTGCATCACGTGGTGGATGTGGTTGAACTCGATCACGTGCCCCGCGCTCGGGCTGGGGCGTGGGCTCCAGAGCCAGCCCAGGGAGATGCCGGTGTAGGGGAGCTGTCGGACCTCGTTGTGGTGGATGTGGACGTCCCGAGCGATCCCGACCCAGACCCCCACTGCGCCCAGGTAGATGGCGCCGCAGCGCTCGATCACGTTGTCCGCACAGGTGACCTGGGCGGACAGGTGCTCTTCGAGGTCTGCCTCGGCGGGCTCCTTTGCGGTGCCAATCATCAGGCCGTTGGCGCCTACATCCTCGAAGCGGCACCCCTGTACCGAGGCTCCCTGCACGCCGTCAGCGAGCCACAGGCCGCTGGCGCCGAGCGCCCTGAACTTACAGCCCTCGAAGCGAACTCCGCGTGCAAACCTGACCCGTACTGCCGCCGGCGAGGGGCGCTCGGGGTCAGCTGCCTGATCCGTGCGCTGGTCGTGAAAGGCGGCCTGGATTCCGGCATAGCCGCCTGGCGGTGACATGGCCTTGGTGTGGGAGAACGTAAGGCCCTCGAAGGTGAGGTGCTGCACTGGAGTCGTCGGGCTCCCCCTGACCTCCACCAGGGTCCGGAGCGAGGGGACGGAGATGCGCGTCACATCGAGGCTCTCGTCGGCCTGCGGGAGGTAGCGGACGCGACCCGCTCCCACGTCGTGCCACCAGTCGCCGGGCGCGCTCCAGCCGGCGGCGACGTTCTCAAGGGCGTAGCGTGGGTGGGGCTCGAAGTTGGTGAGGAAGAAGAAGGGCAGGTACCCGCCGATGGTGTCGGTGGCCGTGACCCAGCGCCCGGCGGCGTCGATGCTCGCCACGCCGACCCGGCTCATGGACCAATCGTGCAGGAGCAGTAGCTCGGCCGCCTTGGCCTCAGCGGCCTCCGCTTGCTCCCAGGGAGCGAGGTCGCCCTCGCTGAAGCGGAAGGACGTCCGGCGATCGGGGCCTGCCGACTCCAGGCGCAGCCACCCCTCGCGTGGCCAGCGAGCGCGTTGCCGCCGCTCGCCACCGACGAAGAGCTGACGGACGAGGGGCTCGTCGACCGACGAGGACCAGCTGCCGTCGGCCTCGGGACGCCAGGTCGACTCCAGGCTTGCACCGCTGATCGTGACCACCTCGCCCGCTGCAGCACGCCAGGTGACGCGCCTCAAGGGCCCACCGCCGTCGCGGGCGTCGAAGCGGAGCGGGGCTTTGAGGGTGTAGGTTCCCGCTCGCAGGGAGACGATCAGGTCGGCGTGCGGGTGCTCGGCGAGGCTGGCGCGCACCTGCGCGGCCACGGCCTCAAGGTCTACGCCCGAGGGGACCTCAAGGGTCACGGGCTCGGGGGCTCTCAGGAGGGCCGCGGGCGGAGCGTCCTGGGGCAGCGTTGCGGCGGCGAGGAGCGTGGAGGTGAGCCAGAGCACCTCCCTAGCCTAGCGCCTCGTCGAGCGAGGTCGGGGGTCCGCGCCTTGGGGCGGGCTGGGGTGCCTGTGGGGAGCGTCGGTGTCGCGCCCGCTCTCGGCCTCAAGCCCGACCGCCTGAGGCCGAGCGCCGGCCGCTCTTGTCGGGGCCGGGCGCCTGGTTACAGCCACCCCGCGCGCCGTTCGCCCTGACGCTCCCAGGTGGCGCGCGCAGTGGGCCGTGCGTCAGCCGTCTTGCATGGACGCCTGTGCCTTGATCCACCGCAGGCGGCGGGCGGCGGGCTCGAAGTCCGGCTGGAGTTCCGCGCACGCGGCAAAGTGGGTCTCCGCCGCGGCCACCTCGCCGAGGTCCTCGGCGATGAGGCCCCGGTGATAATGGCTACGCCATGAGACCTCGCCGGTGAGCGCGTCCGCCCTGTCCAGGGCCTCCAGCGCCTCCTCGTAGCGTCGCTCCACGAAGAGCAGCGCCGCGTGAGACTCGTGGAGACCCGGGGCGTCGGGCCGTGTCCTCAGCGCCCCTTCGACCCGGCGGTGCGCTCCTGCGAGGTCCCCGCTCCGCGCCGCCACACGGACCGAGAGCGTCACGGCGTCCACGTTGTCGGGCTCCGCCTTGAGCGCCAGGTCGAGGAGAGACACCGCGCGTTCGGTGCGCCCCGTCGCGACGGAGAGGGCCGCATCAGCGATCAGCGTCGGGACGTGATTCGGCTGCTGGAGGCTCAGCGCGCGGAGGTCGCTCGCGAGCCCCGCGGACTTGGGCCCGTCCAGCAGCAGCTCGAGCTGCTCGTCCGCCGAGGGGCGCTCCGAGAGGGGCGGCGTCACACACGCGGAGAGCTGGACGCTGAGGGCCAGGCATGTGATGAGGGCCGGTTTGGACAGGATCGATCGAGGCATAGGTACAGACCGGATCAGGGCTGGCTTGTGAGGGCAGAGCCCGCGAGGCGAACGAATTCGGCGACCGCTGGACCAAAGGTCCAGACGAAGACGCCCGGGAGGAAGCAGATGACGAGGGGGAAGGCGAGCTTGGTCGGAAGGATCTGGGCCTTCTGGATCGCCTCCTCGCGGCGGCGCGCCCAGAGGTCCGTCGCCTGGCGGCGGAGCGTCTCGCCGAGGCTTGCGCCTTGGCTCTCGGCGTGGATGAGCGCGGAGCTGAAGGTGAGGAGCGACGGGACGCCGAGCTCCTGGGCGACCGTGCGGATCGCGGTCGCCCTGGGGATGCCCGCCATGGTGGCGGAGCGCATGCGTGCGAGCTCGACGGCGAGCACTCTCTCCTGGCCGAGGGCTTGCTCGACCCGCTGGAGCGAGGCGTCGAAGCCCAGGCCAGACTCGACGAGGCTGGCCAGCAGGCTGAGGACCGTGGGCATATCCCGCTCCACCTCTTCCATCCGGCGGCGCCGAAGTCGTCGTACCGTGACCACCGGCAGCATGATGACGAGGAGGACGAGCACCCACGTCGCTGCGCGCATGACCGGAACGAAGATCTCGGCGAAGCCGCCCGGGACGTCCTGGAGCCAGGTGATGGCCGACGCGCTGAAGCCAGACGCGTCGAGCATCAAGGCGAGGAACGCGGCGGAGAGCGCCGCACCGATCATCCAGAGCGCGAAGCGGGATGGGGCGGCCGCGTCGGTCATGCCGGCGCTGATGAGCCAGCGGCGCAGCGGCCCCGGACCCTCTGCGCGGCTCTGTTCGGCAGCGTCGGCGATCTCTTCCTGCCTGTCAGGGAACAGGATCGAAGCCACGCGTTGGCGGCGCCGGGCGTGCCGGAGCCAGAGCGCGAGGGCCAGGAGGCCCGCGGCGCCCGCGGCGAAGAGCCAGACCTGGGGCTCGCCCGTGTCCGGAGGTGCGGCGGCACTGCTGAGGTCCTGCAAGGTCACACCTCCACCTGCGTGGTACGTGAGATCCAGGCCACGCCGATGGCCTGGAGGAAGACGGAGATCCCCACGGCGGACAGCCCGATGTCGTTGGACAGGAAGCTGTCCACGCGCTCGGGGTACTGGCGCCACATGAGGAAGGCGAGGCCGTAGGTGATCGCCAGGATGCCGGCCACGGAGGCCTGGGTCTCCACGGCTTGTGAGCTCGAGCGCCGGATCACGTCGACCCGGTCGCGGATCGTACGGGAGACCTCGCGCAGGGATTGGGCCACGCTGCCCCCGCTGTTGAAGTGGGAGGCGAGCGTGAACGCGAAGAGCCGGACGCCCTCCTGGGGGTACCGGTCGACGATGTCGAAGAGGACGGCGGACGGGGCGTCACCGATCCGGATGCGGTCGCAGATCTCCTCGAGGATGACCCTGGTGCGGCCCCGGCTCTCCTTGGAGGCCGTGTTGAGGCTGTCGACCAGGGCGGCGCCCGCGCGGAGCGAGGCCACCACCAGGTCGAGTGCGGTGGCGAGGTCCAACTCGAGGGCAAGGTCCCGGCGGGCCGCGAAGGTCGTGAGCGCCACATGGACGCCGACGCCGGCGAAGGCGCTCACTGCGAGAGCGATGATGGTGGGGAGCCCGCCGAAGAGGCCGGCGACGGCAGCGGCCAGCACCGCAGCCAGGCTGAGGAGTACACGGTTCCTGGCCAGGACCTGGCCCTCGGAGGGCCGCGTGCCTTGGTCGTCGTCGTTCCCGCTACGGACGAAGTAGACCAGCGCGGCGAGGAGGACCGCGAGGGTGAGAGTCAGGAGGGCGTCGAGCATGATGGCCGGGGCCTAGCGGCCCCTGTCGCCCTCGGCAGCCGGTGCCGAGAAGGTCTCCAGCGGGAAGCTCTCGCCAGCGGCCCGGAGCGCGTGAACGAACTGCGGCACGATCCCCGTGGCCTCGAAGCGACCCATCAGGCGCCCCTCCTGGGAGCCCTGGGGGCGGTAGACGAACAGGTCCTGGAGGAGGGGCGTCCCGGCCTCAAGGCCGGTGACCTCGGAGATTGAAGCGATGCGGCGGACGCCGTCTTCGAAGCGGCGAACGTGCACCACCAGGTCGAGCGCTGATGTGATCTGCTCCCGGATCGCCCTGGAGGGGAGGTCTGCGCCTGCCATGAGCACCATGGTCTCGAGGCGGGCTAGGGCGTCGCGCGTGGAGTTGGCGTGCACCGTGCAGAGGCCTCCCTCGTGCCCTGTATTCATGGCCTGCAGCATGTCCAGCGCCTCTCCCGCGCGGACCTCGCCCAGGATGATCCGAGAGGGGCGCATGCGCAGGCTGTTGATGAGGAGATCTCTGGCCGTCAGCCTCCCGGTTCCCTCGGCGTTGGGCGGGCGCGTCTCGAGGCGCACGACGTGCTCCTGGTCCAGCGTGAGCTCCGCCGTGTCCTCGATCGTGACGACGCGCTCGTCCTCCGGGATCGACTCCGCGAGGATCCCGAGGAGCGTTGACTTACCAGCGCCTGTTCCGCCCGAGAGGAGCACGTTCTGTCGCGTCCGCACGGCCGTCGAGAGGAACGTCCACATCGCCGGGCTCAGCATCCGCAGCTTCAGTACGTCCACGGAGCGGAGCCTGTTGCGCCCGAAGCGTCTGATCGAGAGCGTCGGCCCGTCGATGCTCACGGGAGGAATCGTGGCGTTCATCCGGCTGCCGTCCGGTAGGCGCAGGTCCACCATGGGTGAGGACTGATCGATGCGGCGGCCGGACGCAACGGCGAGGCGCTCGATCATGCGCAGGAGGTGGTCGTTGTCGGCGAAGCGGACGTTCACCTGTTCGAGTTTTCCGAAGCGCTCCACGAAGACCTGGTCATATCGATTCACGAGGATGTCCGTGATCGCGGGGTCGAGCACCAGGGGGCTCAGGGGGCCGAGCCCGGTGGCCTCCTCGCTGAGTTCGCGCGCGAGGCGCTCCTGCTCGGACTGGTTGAGCGGGAGCGATTCGGTCTGCAGCAGCGCGTCGACCCAGTCCCTCACCGCGGACTCCAGGTCTTCAGGGCTGAGCCCGAGCAGGCCCTCCTCCTGGAGCTCGGAGATCATCCGCCCATGCAGCTCGGCCTTGAGCGCCGTGTAGTCATCTTGACGCGGGGCCCCTTCAGGGGCTGGGCCACTGTGATTAGGGCCGGTGGTGCGCTGGCTGACGGCGTCGTCCTTGGGGCGCGGCCGCCGGAAGAGCGAGCGAGTGTCGAGGATGTCATTACGCTCCATCGCCAGCTCCCCCGCGGTTCGCGGCTTCCAGGGTGGCGGCGCCAAGGGGGCGAGCCGCCGAGTCGGACTCTTGGCCCAGCGAGGTGCTGGCGGTGAGCGCGTCCTTGACGATACGGTTGATCGCCCGTTGCCACGCGCTCATCCGGTTCAAGGAGAACGATCTCGGCTTCCCGGTGTTGGCCGCCGAGAGGACGGACTTGGAGTACGGCACCACGTGGTCTACGGAGCGGTCCAGCCGCGTGGCCACGTCGGTCGGGGTGATCCCGAGCCCGCGGCCAGGGTGGGTCCGGTTGAGGACTACGCGCG
>JAQWJQ010000206.1 GCA_029248265.1 Planctomycetota bacterium | reverse complement strand
CCGCCCCCGCCCCCGCCCACGATGAACCCCTACGCCCAGGACTTCGACGGGCTGGACATCAACGACACCAACGCGCTCACCAACGAGGGTTGGTTGAGCTTCGGCGAGGTCTACGACCCGGCCGGCGCGTACCTCTACGGCTACGGCCCCTTCGGAGCGCCCAACATCAACGGACCCGGATTCTCCGACCTCAACGACGCCCAGGGCGCCGCGGAGCAAGGGAGCCAGAACCTCAACGTCTACAGCGACTACAACAACGTAGACCACGGCAACGGCAACTACGTCGGGGCAGCCGTCTACAAGGAGCAATTCGTCCAGTCCGCCAACGTCGGCGATTCAGCGCTGTTCTCCTTCGATGTGAAGAAGAGCGACTTCGTGAACAACGGTCAGGGCGACGCCCAGATGTGGGCCTTCATCAAGGTCCTCGACCCGGCCGCCGGCTACGCGACCATCCGCGAGCGCCGGCTGGATGTGACGGACTACAGCACGACGCTCTGGCAAAACGCGACGATCGCCATGGAGCTTGACCCCGGCGTCGACGGGAAGCTCTTCCAGTTCGGCTTCGCCTCCTACGCCACCAACTACGACGACACCGGCGTCCTGTACGACAACGTCGACCTGTCGTTCAATGACATCGATGAGATCGACTCGAGCTCCTACTCTGTCATCGAGCAGGGGACGACCCTCTGGAACCCCGAGTTCGCCACGGGATCGTCCGCCTTCAACTGCGGGTTCGGTGAGAGCGACCTTTGGTTCATCTACTTCGCTGAAGCAGACACCGATGTCACGGTCTCCACGGGCGGCTCCGACTTCGACACCGTCCTCGAGGTCTATGACGCCACCACCGGATCGTTCATCACCTGCCATGATGACGTGAGCTTCCCCACCAACACGACCAGCATCCTGAGCTACGCCGCGTCCGCCGGGGCCCCCTACTGGGTCCACGTCAGCGGCTGGGACGCTGCCGGCACCAACTTCGGTGACGGAATCCTCACCATCAGTGAGGGGCTCGGCGCCACGATCTGCTCGGCCCAGGCCAACGACTCCGGCGACGGCGCAGCGATCACGTTGAACGGTAGTCCCGTCGCCACGGACAACGACCTGACCCTGGACGTGCGGGGACTTCCGAGCAACACGCTCGGGTACTTCTTGACCTCCAGCGACGCCATCTACATCGCCAACCCCGGCGGCTCGGCAGGCAACCTCTGCATCGCGAGCCTCACCATCGGGCGCTACGCCGGTGACGTTCAGGACTCCGGGGCCGCTGGCGCTGTGAGCTTCCCCGTGGACCTGACGGCCATCCCCGGCCCGACCGGACCCACCTCTGCGCTGGCAGGCGACACCCGCTTCTTCCAGTACTGGTCCCGCGACACCGCTGGCGGGAACCCGACGTCGAACTTCTCGACGGCGGTCCGCATCACCTTCCAGTGAGCGCTGGCCCACGCCCTCCGGCCTGAGTCACTCCCAAGGAGCCCCTTCGGCAGATCGCCGGGGGGGCTCCTCCGCTTGCCGGCACAGGCGCCGCCGGAGAAGGAGAGAGCACCGCGGCCACAGATTGGACCCCTCCCCATCGGAAAGCCCGGCCCCTCTCCGGTAGGCTCTCTCTCGATGGCACCCGAGGAGTCAAAGAAGCTGACACGCGCCGCGAAGCGCCAGCTGAAGCGCCAGAAGAAGGCGTCGAAGAAGAAGAAGAACTTCTTCGTTCGTGGGCTGGTGGTCCTGCTGCCCGCCGTCCTGACCATCTTCGTCTTCGCGACGGTGGTCCAGTTCGTGAACACCTACCTCACGAAACCCATCAACGCGACCATCCTGACCGTCCTCGACGGGAACTCGCTGGGCTGGCAGGCCCTCGCGATGATGGATGTGGACCCGAGGGCCCAGCAGTTCGTCGACTTTGACCGGCTCCCGATCGACCTCCAGGCCGACATCGGGCTGGGGCGGAGGCTCGGAGAGCTCGACTCCCAACCGGCCCTGACGGCCATCGAGAACTTCCGGGCTCCGCGGTACAAGCTCATCCGCAACCTTGAAGAGCTGGCCATCGACCGGAAGAAGCTCCGGTCCGCGACGCCGGTCCCCGAGTGGATCGGAATCCTGCTCGCTGCGATCATCGTCCTCTTCCTGGGCTATCTGGCCAGCGGCTTCCTCGGGCGTGGACTCATCGCGAGCTTCGACAAGGCGCTGACCCGCATCCCCCTGGTCCGCTCGGTCTACCCGTACACCAAGCAACTGGTCGACTTCTTCCTCTCGGACAGCGAGTTGGAGTTCGACACGGTCGTGGCCGCCCCGTATCCCAGCGAGGGTGTCTGGGCCATCGGCTTCGTGACGGGCGGGGGGCTCAAGACCATCCACTCGGAGCTGGGCGGCAACTTACTCTCCGTGTTCATTCCCACCTCCCCGATGCCCATGACGGGGTTCACGGTCTTCATCGAGGCCGAGCGGCTCATCCCGCTGGACATCTCGGTGGACGAGGCCCTGCGGGTCACCGTCTCAGCTGGCGTCCTGGTCCCTGAGAGTGAGCAGGTGTCCACCCTCGATGAGACCCACGAGCGCTGGCAAGCGCTCGGGATGGAGGGGGCGGCGGCCAAAGGAAGGACCAACCCCGGGTCGAAGAGCGCCCAGACGGGTGGCCCCGAGGGCGAGTCCGAGGGCGGGTCCAACTCCTGATGCGCCCCTTCGGTGACCGACTCCACGAGGCCGTCGAGCGGGCTGGCAATCCTTGCGTTGTCGGCCTGGACCCGCACCTGGCCCTCCTGCCCGCCGAGTTCGCCGTGGCGCGGGATCCGGCGGCCTCCCGCGCAGATCGCGCCAAGGCCGTCGGAGACTTCCTCTGCGGCATCGTCGAGGTCGCCGCGGGTAAGGTCCCCGCGGTGAAGCCCCAGTCGGCCTTCTTCGAGGTCTTCGGGGCCGACGGCGTGGCAGAGTTCGAGCGCGTGGTCGCCGCCTCCAAGGACGCCGGGCTGCTCGTGATCGGAGACGTGAAGCGCGGCGACATCGGGAGCACCGCGGCCGCCTACGCCCAGGCCTTCCTGCGCGGCATCGAGGGCCAGGACCCCCGGACCCTCTGCGACTCGATCACGGTCAACCCCTACCTGGGGTCAGACTCCGTCGCGCCGATCATCGAAGAGTGCGAAGCCACGGGCGGCGGGATGTATGTCCTCGTACGTACCTCCAACCCCTCCAGCGCCGAGTTTCAGGCGCTCTCCACCGCTGGACCAGACGGTCGCCCGTCGCTCCTCGCTGACCGCGTGGCCGACGCCGTGGACCGCTGGGGCCGAGACCTCGTGGGGGAGTCCGGGTGGAGCTCCGTTGGCGCAGTGGTGGGAGCCACCCACCCCGCTGAGCTCGCGCGCCTCCGGGGCCTGATGCCCCGAACTCCCCTCCTCCTGCCCGGGTATGGGGCCCAAGGCGCTGGGGCCCTCGACATCGTGGGCGGCTTCCGGGACGGGCTCCACGGCGCCCTGGTCAACTCCTCGCGCGGCATCCTCTTCGCAGGTAAAGAAGCGCCGGAGAAGCACTGGAAGGACGCCGCGGCCGGGGCGATGGACGCGATGGCGGACGAGCTCCGCGCCGCGCTCCTTTGATGAAGACCCGCATCCACCACCTCCCAGCCGACGTCCTCGGGCTCTCCGAGGTCGCCCGCGCCGGCATCTCAGCTGGCGCTGACTTCGGCCCCGTCCCGGTCATCAGCCGCACCGAGGACATCCCGAACCCCGCTGAAGCCCTCGGCTCCGACGAGCGCGGTGCCCTGGTGGACCTGATGAGCCGCGGGCTCGAGGGAGCCGGAGTTGCCCTCGCGCCGGCCGCGCGGGACGGCCTCGAGGCGCTGCGGCAGGAAGGCGTCTCTTGCGTCCTCACCGGCCAGCAGCCCGGGTTCCTCACCTCTCCGCTCTACAGCCTCTACAAGGCCATACAGGCCTGCAAGATCGCAAAGGAGCTCTCCGCCAGGTGGGGAGCGCCTGTGGTCCCGGTCTTCTGGAACCACGCGGACGACCACGACATCGCGGAGGTGCACCACGCCTGGCAGCTCAACCGAAACCTGGACCTGCAGAAGGTGGGCCTCGCAGGGCTCGCGTCGGGGCGGACTCCCGTGGGAGAGCTCCCGGTGGACGCCGAGGCCCAGCGCCTCGAGGCCGTGCGCGCTCAGCTTCGCGGGATTGTCGAGGAGCACGCTGGGGCAGACGCCACCCTCGACCTGTTCATGCCGCGGGACGGAGAGACCCTAGCCCGAGCCTTCACCAGGACCCTGAGCGCCCTCGCCGGGCAGCACGGCCTCGTGGTCTGCGAGCCCGCGTGGATCCGCCCGACACTCTCCAGCGAGATGGCGAAGCTCGTCTCCGGACCGAGCGGCTCCATGGAGCTCGCCGCGGCCCTCCGAGCTGGCGAGGCAGAGCTCCGCGACCTGGGCCTCGAAGCCGCGATCCCCGTCGATGGAGCCGACGGGGGCGCCGGCGCCGCCCTCATCTACCAGAGCCTCCCCGCCACGGCCCCTTCACGCTCGGAGCGGACCGCTCACCGAGCAAGCCCCAAGGGCTTGCTCCGAGATGGTGACCCGGGCGAGAGGACGCCCGCGGAGGTTGGCAGCCTGATCGTGGGCAACCCAGAGCATTGGTCTGCCGGGGCCCTCGTCCGCCCCCTCGTCCAGGACGCCACCTTCCCCACCTGTGCGTACGTCGGCGGCCTCGGTGAGCTCGCCTACCACGCCCAGCTCGGACCTGCCCGCGAGCAGGCAGGTCAGCAGAGAACCCCCTTCGTGCCGAGGGTGTCCCTGACCCTCGTGGACGGCGACACGCGCTACGCCCTGACCCGGGTAGGGGCTGAGGTCGAGGACGTCCTGCGCGCCGCCGGGGCCTTCCAACCCGACGCCACCGGGAGCGACGAACCCGAGGTCCTCGAGGCCCTGCGCAGGGTCAGCGAGGAGGCCTCTGCGGCCCTGACCGCTCACCGCTCCGCGCTCGCAGCGCTCGAACCCGCCCTGGGCATCACCCTCAAGAAGACCGCGGAGCACGTGCGCAGCTCCATCGGCAAGGTCATCGACAAGGCCACCCGGGTGCACCAGAACCGCGCGGGTAAGGGCGCACGCCAGGTCCGCCGGGTCAACCACACCTTGATGCCACGCGGCGTGGCGCAGGAGCGGGTGCTCGGCCCCTTCCAGTTCATCGCCCGCTTCGGGTCAGCCTTCGTGGATGCGCTCTGGCGCGAGATCCCCCCCTCTGCCACTGAACACCTCGTCCTCCACCTCGAGGAGGAAGGAGACCTGCAATGACAACGCTCGACGTGCTCGTGATCGCCGCCCACCCGGACGACGCGGAGATCTCCGCAGGCGGGACCATCCTCCGGCTGGTGGACGCAGGCGCCCGCGTCGGCGTCCTCGACGTGACCCGGGGCGAGATGGGCACGCGCGGCTCGAGGGACGACCGCGACGCGGAGACGGCGCGCGCCACCGAGCTCCTGGGGCTCACCTGGCGGGGCAACCTGAACCTGCCCGACGGCCGCGTACAGGTCACCACGGAGGCACGTGAGGAGGTCGCGCGCCACCTGCGCACGCTCGGGCCCGACCTCGTCCTCTCCCACCACGCCCACGACCCCCATCCCGACCACGAGGCGAGCGCCCTGCTCGCCCGCCAAGGCTGGTACCTCTCGGGGCTCGGACAGCTCGCTGCTCAGACCGGCGGCCCCGAGGCGCGGCGCCCCGCGCAGCTCGCGCACTTCATGTCCCACGTCCCCTTCGAGCCGACCTTCATCGTCGATATCGAACCGGTCTGGGAGCGCAAGCGCGAGGCCATCCTCGCCTACGCCACCCAGCTAGAGCGCGCTGGGAACGACGACGAGGGCAAGCACCTGCTCTACGGAGCCGACATCCTCGAACGCGTGGAGACCAAGGCCCGCACCTACGGCGAGCGGATCCGTCGCCGCTACGGTGAGCCCCTCCTCGCCCCTGAACCCGTGGCCCTCGACTCGCCGCTGATCCGCTGGCTCGGCTCAGGCCGCTGAAGGCGCCACGCGAGCGGGACGCTTGGCCCGCGGCGCGGGGGTCCGCACCCCAGCGCCTCCCCAGGTGAGGCTCCCCGGCCACAGAGCGTCTCCCTGCTCCGTGGTACTCCAGAGCGGTGGGAACCAGACACGATTGCGCCTACTCTCTCAGCCTCCGCTTCCCACCAGACCCCATGCAGAACACCTCCAACAACCCCCTCCTGAAGGACTCCGTCTTCAGCGGAACGTCCTTCCAGTCGCAGAGCGGCGCCCTCACGTCCCAGATGACGGTGCAGGGCACCATGGCGAAGACCGCCTTCCTCCTGCTCGCCGTCACGCTCTCGGCCGCCTACACGTGGAAGCTCGCCCTCGAGGACCCCAGCAAGGCCATGCCCTGGATGATCGGCGGCGGTCTCGGAGGCTTCGTCGTCGCCATGGTGATCAGCTTCAAGCCGAGGCTGGCGCCATCGCTGGCGGTCCCTTACGCCCTGCTGGAGGGCCTCTTCCTGGGGGCCATCTCCGCCCTTATCGCCCAGACCGTGCCGGCCGACTCCGGCGTCGGTGGCGGCATCGTGTTCCAGGCCGTGGTCCTGACCTTCACCACGGCGCTCTCGATGCTCACGCTCTACGCGTTCCGCATCATCCGAGTCACAGAGCGGATGCGCTCCATCGTGATGGCCGCCACGGGCGCCGTGATGTTGTTCTACCTGGCCTCGTTCATTCTCGGCCTCTTCGGGGTCCAGATGGGCATGCTGCACGGCTCCGGGAACTTGAGCATCGGCATCTCGCTCTTCGTCATCGGGCTGGCCGCCTTCAACCTGCTGCTGGACTTCGACTTCATCGAGCGGGGTGCGCGCCGCGGTGCCCCCAAGGCCATGGAGTGGTTCGGGGCCTTCGCCTTGATGGTCACCCTCGTCTGGCTGTACCTCGAGATCCTCCGCCTGCTCGCGAAGTTCAGCCGTCGCGACTGACCAGCGCCGCGCCGGTCCACGGATTCGACTGCCCGCCGTCGAGTCCGTGGCGCCGGATCGGGGCGCGCGGCCCTGGGCGCCGCCGGCCAGGGGCCCGTGCCGTCAGTGGGCGATGAAGAGATACCACCAGCCGTCCCGAACGGGCCAGGCGATGATCATCTCGATCCCGTGCGGGGTGGCGGTCCGCTGACACCGGGGTCGCCGCTCCAGCATCACGACCCCAGCCCCCCCCCCGCCGACCCTGGTTGGGAGCGCCGCTCGGTCGGCCGTGGAGCGCCTCGGGTCCTCCTGAACAAAGCGTCCGAACCCTGTGGGGTTTCGGTCGCTCTCTATCTCCAGGACCGTAGCCCCCTGGGACGGCGGGTCCATCCGGAGGAAGGCGCGCTCCACCGGACCACGCAGGAAGTGGAGAGAGGACAGCCGGGTCGTGCCGAGGAAGGCGGCCAGCCCGAACACGGTGCAGAGCAGCAAGACCCCCACGACACGCTCACGCGGCCGGGAGGTCGTCGCCCGAACGAAGGCAAACATGAGCCCGCTGGCCAGCCAGACCGGCAACAAGATCATGAACAGCAGCCCGAGGCCCCATTGCTCTCCGGGCAAGAGCCTGAGCCTGAAGTAGAGCGAGAGGCCGCTTGGGACGAGGGCCCAGAGCACGAACGTCAGCACGGTCAGGCGCTTCACGTGACGCGGGAAAGGGGCCGGCTTGGGGTTCAAAGCCACAACATCGGGGTTGAATTCCCCCGCCCGCACAAGCTCCAAGCCGCAAAGCTTGGAGAATCCAGGGGCCATCCCTCGCCGGGCACCGGCGGGAGCTGGCACCGGGGGGTAGACTGCGCCGCTCCCTCATGCGGCGAATCGCAATCATCAATCAGAAGGGCGGCGTGGGAAAGACCACGACCGCGGTCAACTTCGGCGCGGCCCTCGCTCGCCTGGGCCGCCGTGTGCTCGTGGTCGACATGGACCCCCAGGCCAACGCGTCGCAGAACCTCGGCGCCGAGCTCGAGCCCGGAGAGGCCTCCACTTACTCCCTCCTGACCCAGGGCGGGAGGGTCGCCGACACGGTCCGGGGCACCTCAACACCAGGATTGTCGGTGCTCCCCGCCCACCTCGACCTCTCCGGAGCCGAGCTGGAGCTCGCGAGCGCCATTGGACGAGAGACGATCCTCAAGGACGCGCTCGACGACTGGGAGAATGAGGAGCTCGAGCGAAGCGGTCGGGCCCCCGCCGACGTCGTACTCATCGACAACCCCCCGAGCCTCGGACTCCTCTCGGTCAACGGCCTCACGGCGTCGAGCGAGGTGCTCATTGCCGTGCAGACCGAGTTCTTCGCGCTCCAGGGCCTGAGCAAGCTGGTGGAAATCGTCCAGTTGCTGCGGCGTCGCATGAAGCCAGACCTGGAGATCACCGGGGTGCTGGCGTGCATGTACGACAACCGCCTGCGCCTCGCCCGCGAAGTGCTGGCCGAGCTGCGCTCTCACTTCCCCGAGCAGCTCTTCAAGCGCCCGATCGCCCAGAACGTCAAGCTCGCGGAGACGCCGAGCTTCTCCCGGACGATCTTCGAGTACGCGCCCGAGTCCAAGGGCGCGGAGGACTACCTCGCCGTGGCCAAGGAGTTCATCGAGCGAGAGACTGCGGGCGCTGCGCCCGAGGACGAGCCCCGATCTGTCGAGGCCCCACCAGGCACGCGGCCGGGAGGGCCGCACCTGGACTGGGAAGCTGCCCAGACCCTCATCAAAGAGCCCACGGGTCGCGCCGCACCTGAGGCGCCCGAGCCTGCGGAGGCCGTGATGGGCTGCCCCTCACCCGATCGCCCCGGGGAGTCGAGCCCTCTCGGGACGGACCCCCCCGAGAGGGACGCGGCCGAGCCAGACTCGATCGGAGCGGGAGCGGCCGTCGTTGAGCCGCGAGAGGTCGAGACCCCAACCGCCGCAGCGGCCGCGGAAGCTCCCGCGGCGGATGAGTCCGCGACCTCAGGGCCCAGGACCCAGACCGAAGCGGCAAACCCAGAGCCACTTACGTCGAAAGGGTCGCCTCACGAGGAGCCGGAGAGCGCGCCCCGGCGGCCGGTCTACTCCCGCGGCTCCGTCGCGGCTGAGCGAGGCCGTGAACGCGCTCGGTGGACTCGACCGGCACCCGCGGCACCGCCCGCACCGTGACCCGGGCTCCCGTCCTGGGATTTCGCACCAGGCGAGCCCTCGACGCGCCGCCTTCGCGGACCATGATCCAGACATGCGCATCGGGATTCTCTGTCACCCCACGTACGGCGGCTCAGGCGTCGTCGCGAGTGAGCTCGCACTCTCGCTCGCCGAGAACCAACACCGGGTGCACCTCTTTTCCCACGACATGCCGCCCCGCCTCGCGCGGGCGCCTGGACCCGTCGAGGTCCACGTCGCGCAGGGAAGCCCGTACCCCCTCTTCCACTCCACCCCCCACGACCTCGCGATCATGTCGCGGATCCTGGACCTCCACCGAAGCGAGGGGCTCGACGTCCTCCACGCCCACTACGCGATCCCCCACGCCGTCAGCGCGCTCCAGGTCCGTTCAGCCGCAGCTCAAGCCGGCCTTGAGCCCCTGCGGGTGGTCACGACCCTCCACGGTACGGACATCACCCTGGTCGGCAACGACCCCAGCTACGCGCCACTGACCCGCTATGCCATCGCGGCCTCCGACGCGGTCACCGCCGTCTCGGAAGACCTCAAGGAGCGGACCGCCGCCAACTTCCACGGCGTCCCGGCCTGCGGGATCGAGGTCATCCCGAACTTCGTCGACCTCGAGGAGTTCCGGCCGGGCGCGAGCGACTCGGGGCGACCCTCCGCCGTGCACGTGAGCAACTTCCGCAGAGTCAAGCGCGTGCCCTGGCTCGTGGAGGCCTTCGCCTTGGCGCTGGAAGACCTCTCCAGTCGCGGTCTCGACGCCGAGCTGGTGCTCGTGGGCGACGGGCCCCAACACGGGGAGGCGCGCCGCATTGCCCAGCAGCGCGGGCTCGAAGACCACGTGAAGTTCCTCGGGCTCCGTGACGCCCTGCCCGACCTCCTCAGCCCTGCCGATGCGTTCTGCGTCGCCAGCACCGAGGAATCGTTCGGCCTCTCAGCCCTTGAGGCCATGGCCTGCGGGACCGCCGTGGTGGGGACGTCCGTCGGAGGGCTCCCCGAGGTGGTCGAGGACGGCGTCTCGGGCCTCCTCTGCCCCGTGGATGACCTGGAGGGCTTCGCCAGGCACCTCGTCTCGACCCTCGAAGACCGAGAGCGGTCCGCGGCCATGGGCGCCGCGGCACGAGAGCGCGCCACCCGCCTCTTCGACAGGCGCCAGGTCGTCGAGCAATATGAAGGCCTCTACCAGCGGCTCCTCCAGGGCAACGACTCCGCTTGAGGGCCCATGAAGCGTATCCACCTCGACCACAACGCCACGACCCCCCTGCGCCAGGAGGCCCGGGAGGCGCTGCTTGGAGCCCTGGACGCCGGCCTTGGTAACGCCTCAAGCGTGCACGGCGCTGGACGACGGGCCCGCGCCGCCGTCGACGAGGCCAGGGAGCGCGTCGCGGGAGCCCTCTGCATCCCCGAGGACAGCGTGGTCTTCACCAGCGGCGGCACCGAATCCAACAACCTCGCTCTGTTTGGCGGACTGGCCGCCGGCCCCCCAGGGATGCGCCTGGTGACCACCACCATCGAGCACGCGGCGGTTCAGGCCCCCGCCACCCGGCTGGAATCGCTCTCCCACGACGTCCGCTGGGTGCCTGTGGACGGGCACGGAACCGTGGATATGGTCGCCCTTGGGTTGGCCGCGGCGGGGGGCCCTGCGCTGGTCTCTGTCATGGGCGCGAACAACGAGATCGGGTCCACGGTCGACCTCGGCGAGGTCCGGGCTCAAGTGGGCGACGCCGCAGTTCTCCACAGTGACTCCGTGCAGCTGCTCGGCAAGCGACCGCTCGACTTGATGGGCTCCGGCGTCGACCTGGCGAGCCTCTCCGCCCACAAGGTTGGGGGCCCCATCGGGGTTGGCGTTCTCTTCCGGCGCCCCGGAACGCCGATGGCGCCCACCACCTTCGGAGGTGCGCAGGAAGGGGAGCTGCGACCGGGCACAGAGAACGTGCCCGCCATCGTCGCTGCCGCCGCCGCGATCGACCACGCCGTCCAGGAAGTCGACACCTTCAGACGCCACACAGGGCGCCTCGCGGACCTCCTGTGGAGGAAGCTGCAAATCGCTCTCCCGGACCTGAGCCTGAACGGTCCGCCCATTGACGACCCGTCTCGCCTGCCGAACACCCTCAACATCTCGGCCCCCACAGGCGACGCACGGACCCTCGTGGCCCGGCTCGACCTCGTTGGGCTGGAGGTGTCGGCGGGGTCCGCCTGTGCCAGCGGATCCCTCGAGCCCTCCCACGTCCTCGGCGCCCTCGGCCTCGGAGCAGATCGAGCCAGGAGCGGCCTTCGGATCTCGCTCGGCGGCACGTCCCAAGAGGCGGATATCCACACCTGTGTGGAACGGTTGGGGAGAACTTTGGGGGGAGCGTCGTAAGTCCCGGTTATCCACCACCCACCAAGACCTCGGGGGTTAGTGGCGGGGCTGTGGCCGTTGACGGGTTTCTCGATCGCGCGTGTAATCAGGGGCCCCGCCACGCCACCCGGACCTCGCTCTGCGCCGCGCTCGCCGCTGGTTGCCCCCCCCTTCCGCGAGATCTCCAGAGGGCCTGCCTTCCCCCCTCACCGCCCTCCCCCACGAAGGCGGCCCCCTTCCCCCCAGCTGCCTCCAAGCAGCACGCCTCTCGGCACCGTTCGAACCGCACGGATGGACGATTCCACCATCGATACCGGCCCTCTCCCCCAGCGGAAGGACCGCCCCGATCGACCCAGCCCCCGGGTGGCCCGCACGCCCCCCTTGCGGCAGGAGCGAACGGAGACTTCGGGCCGCGGCCTGTTTGACGCAGAGGTCTCCCGGGCTCCCGGGGCTCCCGAGGGCCACATCTCTGTGGCCGAGGGTGAGCAGGTCGAGCAGCTCGCCATAAGCCTTCGCGACGCGCTCGTCTCGGCCCTCGCCCCGGAGCAGTTCCAGACCTGGTTCAAGCGATCCAAGCTGATCCGGGTGGACGACGAGTGTGCGGTGGTCGCGGTGCCCAACAGCTTCGCCAAGGAGTGGATCGCAAAGTACTACCTCGACGTCCTCCAAAAGGCGGTCGACTCCATCCTCGGCGCCGACCGGAGCGTGGTCCTCGTCGAACAACCCGAGAGCCTGGTGGTGGAGGCCGCTCCGCCCGCCGCGGCGGGTGGTGAGCCGGCGGCGGAGACGGTCGAGCAGGAGGCGCGGAGGGCCGCCCCAGCCGCTCCGGAGCGCCGCGAGCAGCAGCCGATCCGGCGCAGCCAGCTGGACGCAGCGAGCGACTTCGTGCTCAACCCGAAGTGCACCTTCGAGAGCTTTGTGGTCGGCCCCTGCAACCGCTTCGGCCACGCGGCCGCCCTCGGCGCAGCCGAGCAGCCGGGCAAGTCCTATAACCCGCTGTTCCTCCACGGGCGTGTTGGGGTGGGCAAGACCCACCTGCTGCAGGCCTTCTGCTACTCGGTCCTCGACCGGTTCCCCGACTCGCGCATCCTGTACCTGTCGTGCGAGACCTTCGTGAACCACTTCATCGACGCCCTCGAGAACGGCGACATGATGACCTTCCGGGACAAGTACCGGAACATCGACGTGCTCGTGGTGGACGACATCCAACTCCTGGCGAACAAGGAGAGGACCCAGGAGGAGTTCTTCCACACCTTCAACTCGCTCTACAACGCGGGCAAGCAGATCGTCCTCTCCTCGGATAGCCCCCCGAAGGACATCCCGACCCTGCAGGACCGCCTCGTCTCGCGCTTCAAGTGGGGCATGGTCACAGAGATCGAGCCCCCGTGCTTTGAGACCCGCATGGCGATCGTGAAGCGTAAGGCCCGGGAGCGTGGGACCGAGCTCCCCGACGACGTCGCTCAGTTCATCTCGGAGAACATCGAGGAGAACGTCCGCGAGCTCGAGGGTGCCGTGACTCGCCTGTTCGGCTACACCCGCCTCACCAACGCCAAGATCTCGGTGGACCTCGCGCGCGAGGCGCTCGCCGGGCTGATCGAGGTCCGCCGCGGCGCGCCGACCGTGGACGACATCATCCTGCTGGTGACCGAGCACTACCAGGTCAAGCTCTCCGAGCTCCAGTCCAAGAAGCGCACCAAGGCCATCGCGTTCCCGCGACAGGTCGCCATGTACCTCTCCCGCAAGGTCACCCGGCACTCCCTCGAGGAGGTCGGCGGGTTCTTCGGCGGTAGGGATCACACGACGGTGCTCTACGCCGTCGAGAAGATCGAGAAGGAGATCGCGGCGGATCGAGAGTTCTCCCGCCGGATCCAGCACTTCCTCGACCGCCTTGGGTCCGGTGGCCGCCTCTGATCCGAAGCCCCCCGAGGCCCTGATGGGGCCTTCGCCGAGCCGCCGCCAGAGCACTGACTCTGGCGGCGGCTCGGCCGTTTCTGGCCCTGCCCGGTGGTGGCGGTCCACGGCCAGGCTCAGCGCCCCGACCACCGCCCAAAGGTGCGCCGCTGGGCCTGTGGACAGGACTGGGGAGAAGCCGTCAGGAACGCCTTGGGGACCGGTGCAGCGAGGCGTTCAGACGGTGGAGAACCGTGGGGCAATGGGGGAGCTTCACCGTGGACCGCTGTGGACAAAGCGGGGACATCGTGAGCCCAGGTCCTGCGCCGAAACGAGCTCCGTTGACGGGCGTGGACAAGTCCTCAGTTTTCCACCGCCCCCCCACCGCAGGGCGCGCACTCTCCACATCCCAAAGCACGCCGTAAGGGGAGCCGAAACAGTCACTTGCGTTGCCCAGTGCGGCGATTTGAACGATAGACAGGGGGCCCTATTAAGACGAAGATATCACTACAGGTGAGAGGTCTGGACAACTGGACTTCGCGCCCCTGGCGTGCGCTCTTCGAGCGCGACTTGGAACTCGCTCGCACCATCGACCTGACGCATGGGTCTGATGGATCCATGCACGCCACGGCCCCGGGCCATCCGAGGCCCCTGACTCTCTCCAGTTGAACACACGTACACACCGTGTCGCCCGACCGGGCTTCGACCTCAACACTCGCTTCTTCGTCCCGGGCCACCCCGGGGGCGCACCAAGGAACAAGATCCATCATGAAGGCCACCTGCGATCGAGACGCTCTGCGTGAGGGACTCGCCATCATCTGCGGCGTCATCCCGAACAAGAGCCCGAAACCGATCCTCTCCAATGTCTGCCTCGTCGCAACGGACGACCTCGTCGAGCTCGTGGGGACAGACCAAGAGGTCTCGGTTCGCTTCAAGCTGGACAAGGTCGAGGTCGCAGAGCCCGGGCCCGTGGTGATCCCTGCCCGGACAGCCTTCGACTTCGTTCGTGACCTGTCGGGTGAAACCGTCACGATCTCCACGGACGACTCCCGCTGCACCATCACCAGCGGCGACGACTCCTGTGAGCTCGTTGTCGCCGACGCCGACGAATTCCCGGTCGTACCCCGTTTCGACGAACAAGGTTCCGTCAGCGTCCAGGGAGGCAGCTTCTCGCGCCTCGTAGGGCGCACGGCCTTCGCTGCCGCGCGAGAGCCGGGGCGATACGCGATGCACGGGGTCCTGACCGAGCTCGACAATGACCAGCTCCGCCTCGTGGCGACAGACGGTCGACGCCTCTCCATGGCCTCGATCCCCGTGGAGATGGCCGGCGCCGAGAAGGCGAGCGCCATCATTCCCACCAAGGGCATGCAGCTCTTCTGCCGGGTGATCCCTGACCCCCTGGACCAAATCCGCCTCTCACTCCGCGAGGGTCAGGTTGGGCTGCGCTCGAAGAACGCCGAGATCTTCGCCCGACTCATCGATGGAGACTTCCCCCAGTACTCCGCCGTGATCCCGGCGGAGTGTGGGAACGCCATCGAGGCCGACGCGGAGCAGTTCAGCCGGAAGCTTCGGCTGGTCTCCAACGTCTCAGGAGACGAGACCCGCGCCGTCCGGTTCCGGGTCAAGGGAGAGCAGCTCGAGCTCTTTGGTCACTCGGCGGATCGCGGTGAGGCGACAGCCCACATGGATGTTGCATTCAAGGGTGAGGAGGCGGAGATCGCCTTCAACGCGGACTACGTCCTCGAGGGTCTCAAGAATGGTGCCCCGGAGCGTGTCATCCTCGAGTTCGGTCAGAAGACCAGCCCGGGGAAGTTCACTCTCGGTGAAAACCACATCTACATCGTCATGCCCATCACGCTGGACGCCTGATCCAGCGATGGCCGCCGCTCGTCGCCGCTCATTCCGACGCCGGGGTCGTCCTGGCCGGGGCTCCAGCGAGCCGGAGCGTGGGCTCCTGATGCCCCTTGGCGACGCCCTCAAGGAATACCTCGATGACTCCCGCGTCCTGCAGCGCAAGAAAGCTGGTCCGGCCCTCGCGGCCTGGGACGAGGCTGTCGGGCCGGAGCTCTCAGCTCGCGCCACGGCGGTCTCGTTCAGGCGCGGCGAACTGATCATCGAAGTCGATAACTCATCTCTGCTCTCCGAGCTCCGGGGGTTCGCCTCCGAAGACCTACGAACGCGCGCGGACGCCCTCCTCGAGGGCGCCACGATTCGCAAGCTCTCCTTCAAGTTGAAACGCCGCTCATGAGCGACATGGACCAGACCACCGAAGCTTCCAGCCCGACCTACGGCGCAGACTCGATCACGATCCTCGAGGGCCTTGAGGCGGTGCGGGTTCGCCCCGCCATGTACATCGGGGACACGGACACCCGAGGTATGCACCACCTCATCTGGGAGGTTGTGGATAACGCCGTCGACGAGGCGCTCGCCGGGCACGCCACTCACTGTCGGGTGATTCTCAAGGCTGACGGATCGGTCTCGGTCGAGGACGACGGGCGCGGTATCCCCGTCAGCATGCACCCGACCGAGGGCGTCCCCGCGGTCGAGGTCGTGCTCACGAAGCTCCACGCGGGAGGCAAGTTCGATGACCAGGCCTACAAGGTCTCCGGTGGCCTCCACGGCGTCGGCGTCTCCTGTGTCAATGCGCTCTCAACGCTCCTCACCGTGCAGGTGCACAAGGACGGCGAGATCCATGAGATGTCCTTTAAGCGGGGCGAGAAGTCCAGCGACCTGGAGGTGGTCGGGACGACTGATCGGACCGGGACGACGGTGACCTGGTTCGCCGACTCGGAGATCTTCTCCACGACGGACGTGGACTACGACGTCGTCGAGAAGCGCCTGCGTGAGACGGCGTACCTGATGGGCACCCGGGGGCTGCGGATCGAGCTTGAGGATGAGCGCACGGGCGCCTCCGAAATCTTCGAGTTCCCTGATGGGTTGAAGACCTTCGTCAGCCACATCAACAAGAACAAGAGCGCTCTCCACGAGGACATCATCCACTTCTCGAAGGCGGTGCCTTCTGTGGACGACCCGGGCGCTGAGTACGAGGTGGAGTTGGCCCTCCAGTACTCGGACTCCTACCAGGAGAGCGTCTTCACCTTCGTCAACAACATCAACACCCACGGGGGCGGCACCCACCTCGCCGGCCTGCGCGGAGCGATCTCCAGGACCCTCGGCGCCTACGCACGCGCAGGCAAGCTGGTCAAAGACAACCAGGACCTGCCGTCCGGTGACGACTGGCGTGAGGGGCTCACCGCGGTGCTGTCCCTCAAGGTGCCGGACCCCCAGTTTGAAGGGCAGACGAAGGACAAGCTCGGCAACCGTGAGGCGCAGGGCATCGTCGAGGCCGCGGTCAACGATCTCTTTGGCACGTACCTCGAGGAGAACCCGGGACCGGCCAAGTCCATCGTCGGCAAGGCTGTGCGCGCCAAGGAGGCGCGAGACGCTGCTCGAAAGGCCCGGGATCTGGTGCGACGAAAGTCGGCGCTGGCCAGCGGGAACCTGCCCGGCAAGCTCGCGGACTGTCAGAGCAAGAACCGCGACGAGACCGAGATCTACATCGTCGAGGGTGACTCGGCCGGCGGGCCGGCCAAGCAGGGACGGGACCGGCGCTACCAGGCCATCCTCCCCATCAAGGGCAAGATCCTGAACGTGGAGAAGGCGCGCCTCGACAAGATGCTCGGCCACCAGGAGATCCAGCTGATCATCTCGGCGCTTGGCACCGGCATCGGCGCAGAGTTCAACATCGAGAACCTGCGCTACGGGAAGATCATCATCATGACGGACGCGGATGTGGACGGGTCCCACATCCGCACGCTGCTGCTGACGTTCTTCTTCCGCCAGATGCCTGAGACCATCGAGCGCGGGCACCTCTACATCGCGCAACCGCCGCTCTACAAGCTCACGGTGGGCAAGAAGAGCCAGTACATCGTCGACGACCCGACCCTGCGCAAGGCGCTGCTTGAGCGCGGCGTCGAGCAGATCACGGTTGAGGACCGGCTGGCGAAGCGAGAGTGGACCGGCGCCGAACTGAAGGTCTTGTTGGACCAGCTCCAGGAGCTCCAGAATCTCGTCGATGGCGCGGTGCCGGCCTGGTCCGAGACGCCCTTCACCGAGTTCCTCGAGCGCTGGGACGGCGCTCAGCTCCGCCCGATCCACGCATCGCGCGGCGCCACGGAGGAGTTCTTCAGCACCAAGGAAGAGCTGGACCGCTGGCTCGAACTTCAGAGTGTCGACGGCGCGGACCTCAAGGTGTACCGGGGCCCGGATAGCAACGTCTTGCGGCAGAACGCGGACATCGTCGTGACCTTCCTCCGACAACAGCAGGAGATCGAGGCCGTCCTGGCGTCGATCGCTGAAGGGGGGCTGCAATTCCAGGGCGGCGGCAACTTCGCGGTCCGAACCGCGAAGGGCGCAGAGGAAGAGTGTGGGAACCTCATGGACCTCGCAAAGGAGGTCCAGAAGGGCGCCCAGTCGGACGTCGATATTCAGCGCTACAAGGGTCTTGGTGAGATGAACCACGACCAGCTCTGGGAGTCGACCATGGACCCCACGACACGAAGCCTCTACCAGGTGACCCTCGACGACGCCCTCGGCGCGGACGAGATCTTCACCATCCTGATGAGCGAGGGCGTGGAGGCGCGCCGCGAGTACATCGAGCAGCACGCCCTCGAGATCACAAACCTCGACGTCTGAGCCCTCCTGGGGCCCCGCGACCGAGTCCGCGGCGGATGCTAAATACGACAAGCTAGCGCGGAGGGCGCCGGGGCCAAGCCCGGCGCCCTCCCGCTGCTTCAGGAAAGAGAGCCAGAGTGCCGATAGGGGTCCCCAGTGCGCTGCCCCGGCGGACGACCCCCCTCACGGGGTAAAGAGCCCTTGAAGTACGCCCAGAGACTCGATTACGGCCGCCTCGCGGAGACGCTGTTGGAGCGTGGGCTTGTGGCCCCCGAGCCCGCTCGAGAGCTCCTGCAACAGAGCCGGGAGGGGGGCCTTGGATTCTGTGAGGCCCTGGTCACCTCGAGCCTCATCGCCGATTGGGACCTGGCGCGGGTCATCTGCGAGACCTTCCAGCTTCCGTTCCTTCCAGTCGAGCTGGTCACTCCCAACCCGGCTGCCCGGGAAGAGATCGACGATGACCTCTTCATCCGACACAGCCTCGTGCCGGTCGACGTCTTCGGACAGATCCTCACCGTCGCGATGCCTGGCCTGGTCCCCGCGGAGGTCCTCGCAGAGGTCTCCGCGAAGACGGGCGCCACGGTTCATCCGGTGGTCGGCTCGGTGGAGTCCAACCGCCGCTGGGTCAGCGACAACCTCGAAGTCGCGGCGGCCCCGGAGCGCGAAGGCGGCTGGGGCTCCATCTTCGACGAGGCAGACGCCGAGGTCCTGGCAGGTCTCGAGGAGCCCTCAGGCTCGCCACATGCCGGCCCACCGCCGCATCCGTTGGAGCTTGGCGACACCCTTGACCTCGAGGCGATCGAAGCCGAGGCAGCTGGCACTCCGGGACTCCCGCCGATGCCGGAGTTCGGGGACTCGCGCGAGCGAGGCTAGCCCCGACGGCGCGGCGCGCGCCAGCCGCCGCCGAGGCGCTTGACGAGGGCGAGATCCGCGAGCCGCGGCGAGAGGATCGACAGGATTCCAAGGGCGCGCCACTTCCATCGGAGCGAGACCTCGGGCCGGGGGGCTCGATCGAGCGCGAGGATCTCACGCGCCACGTCGATGGCCGGGCTCGCCTCGTCGAGGTCCGGGTCCGGAAGTTCCTGGGGGTTCAACTGGTTCTGGAAGAACCCTGTGGCCGTCAGGGCCGGGTTCAGGGTGCTGACCGCGATGTCCTCTTCGGCCCACTCGACCCTCAGGGCCTCGCCGATGGAGCAGACCGCCGCCTTGCTCGCGGAGTATCCGGCCTGGCCAGGAATGCCGCGGCGACCGACGACGCTCGAGATGTTGACGACGACCGGGCGTTCTCCGCGGGTCAAGAGCGGGTAACAGGCCTTGCAGGTGAGGAGGAGGGCGAAGACGTTCGTGTCGAAGACGCGGCGGAGGGGCTCGGGGTCGAGCTCGCTCACCCGGGCGCGGTACCCGATGCCGGCGTTGTTCACCAGGAGGTCCAGGCCCCCGAAGGCGCCCCTCAGGACCTCTACGGCGGCCTCTATCTCCTCTGGGCGCGTGAGATCACAGGGGAGCACGAGGTGCTTCCCGTCCGGGTGGGGGGGGAGGTCGGCGGCCACCGCGTCCAACCGGTCGCGGTTCCGAGCAAGGAGGGCCACCCGATAGCCCTGCGCGGCGAGCAGCCGCGTGACGGCTTCACCGATTCCCGATGAGGCGCCGGTGACGAGGACGCGGCGGCCCCTCAACGGACGACGCGCACCTTTCTACGCGCGCGGTCCCAGCGTTGGATCTCACGCTCGACCTGTGCGACCTGCCGATCGTTGGGGTAGAGGTCCTGGATCTCGAGCAACCAATCCGCGACCCGCTCGAAGGCCGTGTCTAGCTTGGCCTTCGCGACGGCGCCCTTCTTCTGGAAGGTCGCCTCGTCACCGGCGTCGCGCGCCGCCTTGGCTTCATTCGCGAGGGTGACGCCCATGTTCGCGATGACGCTCGCGGCGAGATAGGTGGGGTCCTCGAGCAGGCCCGGCGGCGCGGTGTTGGTCAGGACCTTGCGGGTGCCTGCCGCTCCACCGGGGCTATTGTCGATGTCGCCGAACGGGTTGGGCGCCGAGGGCGCGGACGGACCGGCCTCTTGCCTGGGAGCGGGGGTGGCGGCGTTCCCGTCCTCCTTGTCCTTCTTCGTCGCGACCGCCACCGCGAGGGCAGCGCCGACGATGCCCACGATCAAGAAGAGGACGGGCGCGAGGTTGATTCCTTTTTGGGGCCTTTCTTGGGCCGAATCGGAGCGAGGAGCCATGGGGAGGAGCTTGTGGGTGAGGCTAGTGAAGGGGTGCGCGAAGCCTTGCGGCGTAGCCACCGTCGACGGGCCCGCCGGTCTCGATCGAGCTGGGGATCGACCTGTGCTCTTCTTCGAGGGTCCACCCCTCGTGCTCCCTGAGGAAGCCGCGGACTTGCTGTTCATTCTCCTCGTTCTCGAGGCTGCAGGTCGAGTGGACGAGCAGGCCGCCGGGCTCGACGTGCGCGGCGGCGGTACGGAGCAGGCTCCGCTGGAGGTCCACCAATGCGGACTGGCTCTGGGGCCCGTGGCGCCACTTGGCGCCGGGGCGTTGGGCGAGGACCCCGGTATTGCTGCAGGGGGCATCCACCAGCACGGCGTCGAAGCGCGCCCCCTCTTGGAGCGCGCAGACCTGGTCCGTGGCGACGAGGAAGGGCACCGGGAGGCCGAGGCGTTGAAAGCCCGAGCTGATCCGTGAGAGTCGGCGCGCGGAGAGGTCACAGGCGACGACGAGGGCTGGGTCGGCCTCGAGGATGGCGGCGGTCTTTCCGCCCGGGGCCGCGCAGAGGTCGAGGACCCGGCGCCCGCTGAGGTCCGGCATCAGGTGCGTCACGCCGAAGGCATGCTCGCCCTGCACGGTGAGCTCGCCCTGGTGAAAGAGTGGGGAGGCCAACGCCGCGGACGCGTGCTCTGCACCGACGAGCAAGAAACTGGGGTCTCGCCCGTCGGCGCAGGGGATGTCGGCGGCCTCGAGGTCGGCGCGAACCAGCTCTCGAGGGCGGTCGGATCGGATTCGAAGCGACAGCGGTGGTTCGTCGAGGGCGAGCGTGGCGAGGTGGTCCGCGGCCTCCCGGCCAAGCCGCTGCGTCCAGCGCTTGTGAAGCGCGCTGGGGATGGAGAGGGCATCCTCAGCCCACAGGTGCGGGTGCTCCTCGGGATCGCGAAAGACCGGGAACTCGAAGCGAAGGTCTCGGCCGACCACGTCGCGGGTCGGATCGCCGGAGGCGCCGGGGAGCACGGCGCGCTGGACGCTCCGCAGGACGGCGTTGGCGGTGCGCCCCTTCCCGAGGCCGAGGTGGTCCGTGACGCAGCGCACGGTCTCGGAGATCGCCGCGTGGTCGGGGACACGATCGAGGAAGAGGAGCTGCGCGATGCCCAGGCGAAGCATCGTCGCGAGGTCGGCCTTGGGCTTCTGGTGGGCGAAGGCGGAGAGGACCGCGCGCAGGGTGCCGCGGCGGCGGACCTCGGTGCCGACAAGCCTCCGCGCCAGCCCCGTGTCTCGCTCATCAAGGCCCCGGTGGGCGGCGTATCGATCGACCTCCCGCAGGGGGGTGGGGGAGCCACTTCTCAGGCAGAGGTAGGCGGTGTCGCGGGGCATCCGGCGGATCCTACCCGGCGGCGGCTCCCGTGCCCGCCCGACAAAGCTCGCGCTTTGCACACCCGGTGGAGAGTCTTGTGGAGAGACTTCGCCCATGGAGAGTCAAGCAGTTAGGCCGGGCCGGCCACGGGCCGCCGTGGTGGTGGGCTGCCTGGTTGCCATGTTCATCACGGCCCCGGGCCAGACCTTTGTGGTCTCCACCTTCAGCGACGCGCTTGCCTCCGATCTTGGCCTGACCCTGGAGCGTCTCGGGCTTGCCTACCTCCTGGGAACGTTGGGGTCCGCCCTCTGCCTGACCGCCGTCGGGAGCGCGGCCGACAGGATCGGCCCGCGCAAGATGATCGGGGGGGCCTCATTGGGCCTCGCCTTGGCGGGACTGGCGTTCCAGTCCGCGTCGGGCTTCGCCTCCCTGACGCTGGCCTTCTTCCTGCTCCGGCTCACGGGACAAGGGGCGATTTCCATGGCGTCAAGCCACGCCCTCGCCCTTCGCTTTGACGCCACCCTGGGACGAATGGAGGGGCTGCGAGGGGCCACGGTTGCCCTCGCGATTGCCACCGTGCCACAGCTCTCGGTGGCCTTGATCGCGAGCACGGGGTGGCGAAGCGCGGCGACGGTGTTGACGCTCTCCGCCGCGGCGCTCGGCGTCGCGGCCGCGGTCTTCCTGATCGACCCAGACCCTGAACCGGCGTCGGGTGAGGTGGAGGGGGACGAGGCGTGGCGCCGCTCGTTCGACCTGGCGGCTGCGCGCCGAACGCCGGTCTTCTGGGTCTTGATCGCGTTCGTGGCCGCCCAGGCGGCGGTGGTTACCGGGGTTCACTTTCACCTCCTGCCGATCCTGGCAGAGGCCGGAGCCAGCGCAGGGGAGGCGGCTCGAACCTACATGACCTACGCGGGCGCGGGGCTCGCGGCGACGCTCCTCGGGGGCCTTCTCGCAGACCGCTCTCGGCCAGGCCCTCTGCTTGGGGGCTCGATGTTGCTCCTCGGACTCGGCGCCGTCTTGCTCGACAGGTGGCCGGGACCGCTTGGTTCTCACGTGGCCATGGGCGTCCTCGGAGTCGCTCAGGGAATCGGCGCGGCGACACACGGTCCGACGCTCGCGCGGTTCTTCGGTCGACGCCACCACGGGGCGATCCGCGGTGCGGCGGGGACGGCGGCCGTGGCCGGTTCCGCAGCGGCCCCCTGGGTCACGGGCCTGCTCATGGAGCGCTCAGGCTCTTTCGAGCCGCCGCTTCTCATGATGGGAACGGCCTCCTTCGCGCTCGCTCTTCTCTGTAAGGCCATCAGGGACCCCGCCGCCCCAGACGCCCTCCGGACCTGACAGGCGTGACCGGTCGATTCGACGGCAGGATCTGGGAATCGTGACATGATGCAAAGATCCCAACGCTCCAGCGCGAACCGCTCATCCGCCTTT
>JAQWJQ010000224.1 GCA_029248265.1 Planctomycetota bacterium | reverse complement strand
CTCGCATTCACCCCCGACGTCATCCACTGCATGGACTGGACCTCGGGCCTCATCCCCCTGATCCAGAAGCTCGAGTACGCCGGCCGGCAGCACCCTGCTGCGAAGCCGGGGACCTTCTTCGCGATCCAGAACCTGGCCATGCAGGGTTCCTTTGAGCGCGAGATCCTCCCGAAGGTCGGGATCCCCCACGAGTACTTCCGCAACGTCGAGGGCGTCGCTCTTGGCGGCCGCGTGAACTACCTGAAGGCCGGCGCGGAGTTCGCGACGGTCGTCGGGACCTCCTCCAACAGCAAGGCGAACGAGTTCGTCAACTCGGACCGAGGCGACGGGCTCGAAGACACCTTCAGGCGCAGAACAAAGGACCTTGTCGGCGTCCAGAGCGGTATCGACTACCGCACCTGGAACCCGGCGACCGACCCCCTCCTGGCGCAGAACTTCTCGCCTGAGCAGAAGGACGTTCCGGGCAAGCGCAAGTGCAAGGCCCGGCTGCAAGAGGGCCTGAAGCTGGACGTCTCTCCGCGGACGCCGCTGGTGGCCGTCATCGGCCGCTTCGATGCGGACAGCGGCTTCGACATTCTCGCGGAGTCTCTGACGCCGATCCTCGAGCGCGACGTGCAGCTGGTCCTGATGGGCCCGGGCCCGCCGGAGATCGTCGAGCGCCTCCACACCATCGAGCAGACCTTCGTCGGCTGCTGTCGTGTGATCGAGGGGTACGACGTGGGCACGGCCCACACGCTCCTCGCGGGCGCAGACATCCTGCTCCTGCCAGGCCACTATCACGCGACCAACGCCCTCGCCGCGATCGCCCTCCGATACGGGGTCGTGCCCATGGCCTACGCCCACAGCGGCCTCGAAGACACCCTCGTGGACCTTTCGACGTCGCCCAAGAAGGGGACGAGCATCCTCTTCGATCGGTACGACTCATCGGCGCTCGTCGAGGCCATGGACAGCGCGCGCGCCCTCTACAAGAAGGCGGCCGAGTGGAAAGTCATCTTCAAGCGCTGCATGAACCAGGACTTCTCGTGGGCCGAGAGCGGCCGCGAGTACCTCAAGGCGTACCGCCGTGTGACGCGCCGCCTCAAGGGCCGGAAGTCCTGAGCACCCCTCGATGACCGACCAGCGACTGATCGGGCTCGACTTCGGAGGGATGTCGATCAAAGGAGGCGCGGTGGACGCCTCAACGGGCGAGGTCCTCGCCCGTGGCATGCGCCCCTTCGCACCGGACGTGCCCGCGGAGGAGATCTTCTCCCGCGCGGCCGCACTCGTCCTCGAGCTCGAGGCGGCCGCGGGCGGCCCACCGCAGCGTATCGGGTTGGGGTGCGCCGGCCTGTTCGAACGCTCCACTGGGACGGTTCTCGCGAGCGCCAACATGCCCAACCTCGTGGGCGAGAGCCTCTCCGTGGGCGTGGGGCGCGGCCTCGGCGGTCGAGAGGTGGTGGTCGAGAACGACGCGAACGTCGCGGCCTTCGGCGAGCAGTGGCTGGGCGCCGGCCGTGACGAGGACAGCATGGCGCTCCTTACTCTCGGGACCGGCGTCGGCGGGGGGATCGTCTTGATGGACGAGTTGTTCGTCGGACCGGGTGGCAACGCAGGGGAGATCGGGCACACCGTCATCTTCCCGAGGCCGAGCGGCAGCCCTTACGACGGACCATTCCACGAGGAGCTCGTCTGCCCATGTGGCTCTTATGGCTGCCTCGAGCGCCTCGTCTCGGCCAGCGCCGCCAAGCGGCGCGCGCGGACCGCGGGACTGAGCGACGACCTCCCCACGCTGGCCCAGGCCGCCCGCGACGGCGACGGGCCGGAACGCCGCCTGCTGCATGAGATCGGTCGTGACCTGGGCTCCGGCCTCTCGACCCTCGTGACCCTCTTCGACATCCAGTTCTTCGTCATCGGCGGCGGATTCGGGGGAGCCCTGGACGTGCTCCGCCCGGGCGCAGAGGAGCTCCTCAACGAGCAGCGCTACGGTTCCGGGGCCTCGAGGATCGTGCCCGCGACGCTGGGCTCGGACGCGGGCTGGATCGGCGCCGCCCGACTGAGTCTCTCGAGCCACTGAGTCTCTCGATCAAGTGGGCTCGCGCTGCCGCTGCAGCCTGACGGCGGCTGAGCCCCCGGGCCGGCGGAGTCCGCGCACGGCGCCGGAGCACTCTCCCCTCCTACCGGAGGCTTCGGCCTCCAAGGCATTCACCAGCGCCCAGGTTGGCCTAAGATCTAGGCGATGGGCAGCGACAGGAAGGAACTCTCGCGTCGGCACGTAGCCGAGCTGGAAGACATCGTCGGGAAGCGGGGCGTTCGAACCGACCCCACGGCGCGCTCCGCGTACGAGTCTGACGCCTTCATGCTCCAGCGCGCCACCGCTGAGGTGATCGTGCTGCCGCGCACCACCGCCGAAGCAGCCGCGGCCGTCAAGGTCCTGCGCGAGGCCGGTCTGGTCGTGGTCCCCCGCGGCGCCGGGACCGGTCTCAGCGGTGGAGCGCGCCCGGTCGAGAACGGGGCCATCCTCGGCACTGCCCGGATGCGCGATGTCCTCGAGGTCAACGCGGAGGACCGCTACGCGAGGGTCCAAGCCGGCGTCGTCAACGTGCACCTCACCGCCGCCTGCGCGGGGGCCGGCCTGTTCTACGGCCCCGACCCCTCGAGCCAGACGGCCTGCACCATCGGCGGCAATGTCGGCAACAACTCCGGCGGCCCCCACGGGTTCAAGTACGGGTCCACCAACCGTCACGTCCTCGGGCTGACCATGGTCGACAGCGACGGAGAGGTCATCGAGCTCGGCGGCCCAGGTCCCACCGCTGACGGGACCCTCGACCTCCTCGGTCCGGTCATCGGGAGCGAAGGCATGCTGGGGCTCGTCACGGAGGTCACGGTTCAGTTGCTGCCTCGCCCGGAGAAGGTCGAGACGCTGCTCTGCCTGTTCGAGTCTCTAGACGCCTGCTGCGACGCCGTCAGCGAGATGATCGCCCGGCGCCTCGAACCGTCGGCCATCGAGATCCTCGACCGACTCACCATCGAAGCCGTCGAGGCCAGCGTGCTGCGGGCGGGCTACCCCGACCACGCCGAGGCCGTGATGCTGGTCGAGGTCGAGGGCGGCGATGAAGAGGTCGATGCGACCAGCGCAGACGTGATCGAGGTGGCGCGCGCCTTCGGCGCGTTTGACACCCGGCGGACCACAGACCCCGCCGAGCGCAAGCGGCTCTGGGCCGGACGAAAGGGCGCCTTCGGCGCCATGGGTCGGATCGCGCCGGACCTCTACGTTGCGGACGTGGTGGCGCCACGGACCCGGCTCCGGGAGATCGTCTCTGCGGCGACCGTCGCGTGCCGCGAGAGGGACCTGAAGCTCGCCAACGTGTTCCATGCTGGTGACGGCAACCTGCACCCGAACATCTCCTACGACCGACGAGATGCCGACGAGGTGCGCCGCGTCCTTGAGGCCGGGAGGATCATCATGGAGGCCTGCGTCCGGGCCGGCGGGTCCCTGACCGGTGAGCACGGCATCGGCCTCGAGAAGCAGGACGAGATGTGCCTGGTCTTCAGCGACGACGACCTGGCGGCCATGGACCAACTGCGCGGCGCCTTCGACCCCAGCGCCTTCTGGAACCCAGGCAAGATGCTCCCGGTCCGCGGCTGCAGGGAGGTTCACACTCGCCCGCTCCCGGTGGAGCCCTCGACCGAGCCCACCGACGCACAGGCCCCCGGGGGCTCAAGGTGACCCCGCTCGAGCCCCGCCCGGACGCCATGGCACCCCGCGCCGTGGACCTCGATGCGATCCACCTCGCCTGCAAGGAGGCCGGCGTGGCCTTCGATCCCGAGGGCGGCGTCGGGGGCGGGCCGGTGGTGCAGCCCACCTCAGAGACCTCACTCGGCGTGCTCATCGCCGCCCTGTCCAGCCGCTCCGCGAAGGCCAATGTGCGCCTTCTCCCGGTCGGAACAGGCGGCCAGCTGAGCTGGTGCCGGCCGGACCAGTGCATGGCCCCCGACGGCTCCTTGCAGCTCGCGATGCCCGCCCTCCTCGGGGGCTCCGGCGCCTCCGGGGTCGTCGAATACGTCCCGGGGGACGGGACCCTGACGGCCCTCGCAGGGGCTGATGTGAGCGTCCTCCGCGCGACGGTCGCCGAGGGCGGCCACCGCCTCACGCCGGCGCTCTTCGGCGCCGCCACCCTCGGCGGCGTGCTCGCCGCCGGACGCTCCGGTCTCGACCAGCACAGCCTCGGTCCGACCCGCCACCACCTGCTCGGGATGCGCATGATCGACGGCTCCGGCCGTCACCTCCGCTCCGGGGGCCGCCTCGTCAAGAACGTCACAGGCTTTGATCTCCACCGCCTGCACGCAGGCGCTCGCGGGATCTTCGGCCCGATCGTGGAAGCCTCCATGCGTCTGATGCCTGAACCGGAAGCGGAGCAGTACCTCATGAGCGGCCCCTGCGCCTCGGCCGCGGAGGCCGTCGAGTTGGCGCTGGAGGTCCGCGGCGCCACCAAGGTCCGAGAGCAAGCGCTCTTCGTCCGTGACCGAGCGACCCATGTCCTCCTCGCCGGTCGCAGCGCGCAGGTCGACGCGGACAGGCGCCGCCTGGAGCGCCTGCTCCCCGGCCTCGTGGAACGAGACGCTGGACCCGGAGCCGAGAACTTCCACCTGGCGGGCGCACAGCAGGCCGGCGTGAGACTCTCGACGGTTCCCTCCCGCGTGGCCGGCACGGTCAAGACCCTCGAGACCTGGCTCGGAGACCTCGCGAGCGCGGTGATCGTGCCCGGGGTCGCTCACGTGGACCTCCCCACCGAGCTCCTCTCCGAGGCGTCTTCCTGGCCGGATCGGCTCGACGCCCGGCTCGACCCAAGGGCCCCGCTACCACTGGCGCTCCGAGACCCAAGCGACCCCAGCGGGCTGCCAGAGCGCGCCCAGGATCGGTGGCGCGGGCGCCTCATCGAGGCGTTTGATCCCGCGGGGCTCTTCCAGATCGAGGGCTTCCCCGCTCGCGGCTGACCCGCTCCCCACCGCCATGTCTAGCACCAGCACCAACGCCGCCCACGAGCGCCCCCACCCGATGGACCGCAGGTCCCTCGTGGACCACGCCCGGGCCCTGGACTGCATTCACTGCGGGCTCTGCCTCACCACCTGCCCGACCTATCAGCTCACGGGCTCGGAGACCTCCAGCCCCCGGGGACGCATTCACCTCATGCGGGCGGTCGCCGAGGGGCGGGCCGAGCCGGACGCGACGTTCGAGGACGAGATGAACTTCTGCCTCGTCTGTCGCCACTGCGAGAGCGTCTGCCCCGCCGGGGTCGAGTTCGGGGCGATGATGGAGTTCAGCCGAGGCGCGCTCCTTGAGCGCAAGCCCCCGGGCTTGCTCGCACGGATCGCCCGCTGGGTGGGCTTCCGCGGCATCCTCGTCCGCCGCGCCGGCCTGCGCCTCGCTGCCGTGGGCCTGCGCTCCGCCCAGCTCCTCCGCCTGGACGTTCTGGCTGGGCCGCTCCTCGGACTCCGGGGGCAGATCTTCCGTCACCTCCCGCGGGTGCCTGGCGCACGGGAGCGCCGCCCGCTCCCGCCCATCACCCCCCCCGAGGGCGCTCCGCGTGGGACCGTCCTCGTCCTCGACGGCTGCGTGATGCCCGAGCTCTTCGGGAGGGTCAACCGCGCGATGACCCAGGTCCTCGCTGCGACCGGTCGAGAGGTGCGCTCTGTCCCGAAGCACGTGTGCTGCGGTGCCCTGCACGCCCACAATGGAGAGCTCGATCAAGCCGAGGCCTTGGCCCGGACGACGATCGCCCAGTTCAACGAGGTGGACGACGCGGCGCCAGTGGTGATCGACAGCGCTGGTTGCGGTGCCCACATGAAGGAATACGGGCGCCTGCTCGCCAACGACCCGGAGTGGCGTGACCGCGCGGCGACCTTCTCGAGGCGCGTCGTCGACCTGACCGAGGAGCTCGCTGGACCTGAGGGCGTCGAACGTCTGCGCGAACGACTGGGGGACCAGCACGGCATCGAGGGACCGGTGACCTGGGATGACCCCTGCCACCTCTGCCACGGCCAGGGCGTCCGTGATCAGCCCCGCCAGCTCCTCGACCTTGTCCCCGGGCTCGAGCGGGTGGAGATGTCTGGGGCCGACTCATGCTGCGGCTCGGCTGGGATCTACACCGTCCTCCGCCCTGAGGACTCCCTCGACGTCCTCGAACCCAAGCTCGAGAGCCTCGAGCAGACCGGCGCTGCGACCCTGGTCACCGCCAATCCAGGCTGCCACCAGCAGTGGCAGATCGGGATCGGAAGGTCGGACAAGAAGGTCGAGGTCCTCCACCTGGCCGAGGTGCTCGAACGCGCGCTCCGACCTCGCTGAGGCGGGCCGCCTTCCGGCAAGCAGGGCTCGACGGCGGAAGGCTGCGGGCGCCCGCGAGCCAGGCAGCGCGGGCGCCTACTCGATAGGCCGGATCCCGGAGAGGACCCCTCGCGCGTCATCCGCGGAGGACTCGTAGCCCTCCTCGAACCGCAGATAAGCGACCAGGCACCGCCCCCCCGTCGAGAGGTTGACCCTGATCGTCTCATGGGCAGGGGCCTCCTCCTCCTCCCCCGCTTGGGCGTCAGCGCCGCCGGCCCGATCCCCTCCAGCGGACGTCGACGAGCGCTTGTGCAGGAGCCGCACGAAGTCCGCGTCGAACCCGTTCCAGCTCAACGTCCCCTTCTCCTGCAGCTTGAAGGCGCGCTCCTTCTTCACACCCCAGCTCCCCCAGCTGCCCCCCCTGTCGCCCCCCGGGCGGCCGCGCCCGCTGCCAGAGGACTCCTTCCCTGACTCGAAGCTCAGGCCTGAGAGCTGCTCCTTCAAGACGGTCGCCCCCCGCGCCGTGGGAAATTCGACGATGGTCAACTCGGTGACCCCCGCGCCTTCCGGTGTTGGGGCCGCGAAGCGCGCGAGCCGTTCCCCCGTGGGGAGCCGACGGGCCTCGACCGCGGTCAGGTCACCCGAGAGCGGCTCGTCGATGCCCGCGAAGACCTCGGAGAGAAAGTCCTGCGGGTCGAGGGACCCGTCCCCCGGCTTGAGCAAGAGCCCCCCTGCCCCCGCGAGCAGGAGCAACAGCCCCGCGATCGCCACAACGCGCAGCGCCGAGGCACGGTCACCGCCGGCGAGCCCCTCCGGCGGAGCGTCCCCGCTGTCGCTCTCCGTCTCCGCTTCGCTCAACGATCCTCTCCGGCCTCGTCCGCGGAGGGATCCTCCTCCGAACCGTCCTGCGGGCTCTCTTCATCCGGCACCTCTGCGTTGAGCGCAGCCACGTGGAAGGGCTCGAGGAAGTCGACGATGTCGGCGTCCGTGATCGGCTGACTCGAACCGGGCCGCTGGAAGAAGACCATCAGGTCAAAGGCCTCTCCGTCCTCCTCCAGCACGATGAAGGACTCGCGGAGCCACACGGCCGCGCCCGCGCCGCGGACCTCCTCCAGCCCTGAGATCTGAAAGTAGATCTCATCGCTGACCATCTCGGGCAGGCGTCTGCCGCGCAGCTCGACCCCTTGGACGGACACCGTCATGTCTTCGTGGGTCGGCGTGCCCGGCGCGGCGGTCGTCGCCGCCTCTGACTGGTCAGACGGGAGCTTGAGGAAGGTCACGCTCAGGGCGTCACTCCCGTAGGTCCGGTCGACCTGGTCTGGGCCCGGGACGGCGCGCCCGAACCAGTAGGCCTCGACCCCCCCAGAGAAGGGGATGTCCCCTCCGAGCAGCAGCTCGAACTCACCAGGCTCCCTCGACTCGTCGACGGATGTATTCGGGTTGTCTTCTTCGCCCGTGAGCGCGCCGCGCGCGGAGTCGTCGTAGGCGATCAGCTCCCCGAGCCCACGCCAGGCCTCACTCTTGTTGATGAGCTGCCCGAAGAGCTGCAGCGACCACGCGATGGTCGCCACGAGGAGGAAGCCCGGGATCAGGCACCCGCAGCCCACCATGAACATCCACCGGGGGGGGCCCCCTGAGCGCGCCGGAACGGCGCCTTGATCTCCATCAACCACGGGTCACCTCCCAGTCGTAGAAGCCCTTGCCCGACTTCTTGCCGAGCTCACCGCGCTCCACCATCTCGCGCAGCAGCGCGGGCGGCGTGAATCGGTCGCCCAACTCGCCAGAGAGGTACTCCGCGATCGCGAGGCGCACATCGAGGCCGACGAGGTCGGTCAGCTTGAGCGGGCCCATGGGGAAGCCGTAGCCAAGGACCATCGCCTTGTCGATGTCCTCCGCGCTGGCGACCTGCTCCTCCACCATCCGAATGGCCTCCATCCCGATGGCGATGCCGAGCCTGGAGGACGCGAAGCCCGGGGCGTCCCGCACGTCGATCGGGTCCTTGCCCATGCGCACGGCGAGGGCGATCGCCGTCCGCGCCGCCTCCTCCGAGGTGCGCTCTGTGCGGACGACCTCCACCAGCTTCATGATGTGCACCGGGTTGAAGAAGTGCATCCCGACCAGGCGCTCGGGGTGTTCCGTGGCGTCAGCGATCTCCGTGATCGAGAGCGAGGAGGTGTTGGTGGCGAGCAGCACCTCCGGGCCCAGGGCGGCGCCGAGGCGGCCGAAGAGGTCTCGCTTGAGGTCCATGCGCTCAGGCACCGCCTCCACCACCACCTGGACGCCTTCGATGGCGCGCTCGAGGTCAACCGCCCCTGACAGCCGGGCCACGGCCGCCGCCTTGTCCTCGGCGGCCACCTTGCCTCGAGCGACGCCCTTGTCGAGGTTCCCCGCGATCTTCGCGAGCCCGTCCGCCACGGCCTCCTCGTTGATGTCGAAGAGGCACGTCTCGATGCCGCTCATGGCCAGCACCTGCGCGATGCCATGCCCCATGGTGCCGGCGCCGAGCACGGCAGCCCGTTGGATGTTTGCGGCGAGGTCTTGATCAGACATGGGTCAGCACTGGCGAATCAGAAGGTGAGGACGAGCTTGCCGACGACCGAGCGGTCCTCGAGCAGTTGATGGGCCTGGCGAATGGACTCGACGGGCAGCGAACGATCGAGGACCGGTCGGAGCTCCCCGGCGGCGACCCCGGCGAGGACCTCCGGGAGAGCTGAACGTGGGCCCATGGTGGAGCCCAGCACAGACTGGTTCTTCATGAAAAGGTGCGGGAGCGTCACGCTGACCTTTGGTCCCGTGGTGCCGCCGCAGGTCACGAGGCGGCCGCGCCGTGCCAGCAGGCGCATGGACTGGTCCCAGGTCGCTGGCCCCACGTGCTCGATCACGACGTCGAAGCCCCCCCCGGAGAAGGCCTTGGCGGCCCGGCTCCATTCAGGATCGCCGTGATCGAAGACCGCCTCCGCGCCGAGGGACAGGCCGAGCGCCCGCTTCTCCTCCGAACCCGCCGTCGCCGCCACCCGGCAACCGCGCGCGCGCGCCAACTGGATGGCTGCCGACCCGACCCCGGAGGCGGCACCGATCACGAGGACCGTCTCGGACGCCTGGACCTCGGCCCTGGTGACCAGCATCCCCCACGCCGTGAGGAAGACGAGCGGGAGCGCCGCAGCCTCCACCAGGTCGATCCCGGCCGGGATCGGCGTCAGGTAACGCGCGGGCAAGCACACCAGCTCGGCCGTGAAGCCAGGCGCGTGCTCGCCTCGGATGCCGTAGTCCGGCGCCAGATGATCCACGCCCGCCAGGACCTCCGGGCCGTCCCCGAGCGTGAAGCCTGGCTCCAGGAGCACCGGGGCCCCCAGCGCCAACCCCTCCACGCCCGGACCGAGCGCGTCCACGAGGCCCGCGCCGTCGCACCCGGGCACATGGGGCATCGGGATGTCGACCCCCGGCATCCCGCGCCGGACCCACAGGTCCAGGTGATTGAGCGAGACCGCTGCCACCCGCACGCGGACCTCACCCGGCCCCGGCTCGGGGACCGGCAGGTCCACCAACTCGAGGACCTCCGGGCCGCCGTGACGCGTGACGTGCACCGCGCGCATGGTCACGAGCCCTTGAACCGCGCCTCGCGCTTCTCGACGAAGGCGGCGATGCCCTCCTTCGCGTCCTCGGAGGTGAAGAGCCGCTGCTGAAGCTCTCGCTCGAGGGCGAGCCCGGATTCCAGGGGGAGGTCCACCCCACTCTGGACAGCGCGCTTGATCAGGCCCACCGACATGGGCGCCTTGTGGGGCGGGCAGTAGCCGACCGCGCGCTCGAGCACCGCGTCGAGGAACCCGGCGTCGTCCGCCGCGTCCAGCTGCCCGTTGATGAGCCCCAGCCGCTCGGCCTCGTCGTAGTCAAAGGTGGCCCCGCTGGCCATGAGCTCGATCGCCTTTGAGGCGCCGACCGCGCGAGCCATGCGCTGCGTGCCCCCCGTCCCAGGGAGCACACCCAGCGCGACCTCAGGCAGACCGCACTTGCCCGATCCCCGGCGTGCGTAGCGGAGGTCAGCGCTCATGGCGATCTCGAGGCCGCCCCCGACGCAGTGCCCGCCGAGCGCCGCGATCACGATCTTGGGAGTGTGCTCGAGGCGCAGCATCGTCTCGTTCGCGTGCAGGCAGAACGCGTACTTGAACGTCGGCGTGACGGACTCGAGCATCGAGATGTCTGCGCCGGCGCAGAAGAACTTCTCCCCCTCGCCAGCGAGGACGATCGCGTGTACGTCGCCGTCAAACCTGGCCCGAAGGATCGCCTCGTCCAGGTCCTTCATCATCTCGAAGGAGTAGCCGTTGGCGGGCGGGTTCGTGAGGGTCAGCAGAGCGACGCCGTCGCAGGCGGCGTAGCGGACCTTCCCGTTGGGCATGTCCTCGGCGGACGACTGCAGTGATTCTCGGAGGCTCATGACGGTGGTTGTAGGCGAACAGTCTGCCAGATGGAGCGGGCCCATTGGTCCCACGACCGGCCAATCGCCCCCCCCTCCATGAGCCGATCAGTCGATCGAGCGGACGGACCCCCCAAGGCTGTCCACCACCTCGGTCCAGCGGCGCTTCAGCCCCTGGCTGGAGCCGAACAGGACCATCTGGACGTCGATGTGACGGAGCCGGTTCTCGTCCGCGATCAAGCGCCCCATGAACTCGATGTTCCAGCGGTCTCCGCCCGAAGGCGCCCCGTCCGTGAGGATGACCACCGTGTCGACCTCCGGGTCGACCAGGACGGACTCGAGCGCGCTCCAGAGGTCTCCGACCCCCTTCAGTCCACAGCCACGGAAGGCCTTCACGGCCTTCTCCACGTTCTTCGGCGTCGCGTCCACAAGCTCGCCACGCCAGGGCGCAGGTAGCTTCGAGTAGGGCACCACGTTGAAGCGCGCCGTCGGCGGGAGCGCGCGGAGGGTCCGCGCCAGCTCGACGTCCACCGCCTCCTTGCGCGGCGCCCCCTTGTGGTCCACCCACATGGACCCCGACATGTCCACCAGGAACGCCACCCGGTCACCGCGGATGTTCAGCCCATAGAGCGAGGTGGTCATCGGTCCGTCCTCCGTCGACGGACGCTGCTCGACGGGCGTGATCTCCCCGTCAGGCAGGTCCTCGGCCCACTGGCTCCACCGGTCCACTGAGAGGCCGATCGAGAGACCAGACATCCGACGCAGGGCACAAACGACGCCCCAGGCAGCGGCCGGCCGGAGCGGAGCGTCTTGGTCACCGAGGCGGCGGATGAGCAGGCGCGCGCTCGCGCGGTCGCCCTTGGCCTCGAGGGCGGCCACGGCGCCCATCAGGGGGCCATGACTCCCGCGCTTCTGATCGAGGAAGGCGCTGAGGTCCTCGGCGCTCAGCCGTTCCGAAGAGGTGTCGAGGGCTGCGGCGACCACCAGCGGCTCTTCGCTGCGGAGCCCGTCGGTTGCCGCCTCGCGAGCCTCTCGCTCCCCCACCCCGTGAGCCGAGGCAAACGCGTCGAGCGCGAGCAGGCCTGCAGCCTGGGTTCGCGGGTCGCGATCTCGCGTCGCCACCCGATCCAGCGCCTTCAAGAGGCGCTTCAGCTCCGCGGCGTCCCCGGCGATCGAGCCGGCCCCTGAGCGCGACCGCTCCTCCACGGCGCCGGCGAGGGCCGCGCGCACGGCGGGCTCCTTGTCCTTGAGCGCCCGCTCCAGAAGTCGGGCGGGCACCGCGCCGGACATACCAGCCATGGCCTGCGCCACCCGCACCCTGGAGAGGGCCTTACGGGAGCCGAGTCCGGTTCGAGCCTGGAGCAGCTCCACGAGCTCCGGCGTCAGGGAGGCTCCGGCGAGCCGCAGCTGAGCGGAGTCCGCCACCCTGGAGTTCGGGTCTGTGATGCCCCGCTCGAGGAGGATCGCCCACGCATCAGTGGTCCCGACATCGGCCAGCGCGTCCACCGCGCCGTGACGGACCCTGGGCTTGGGGCTGTCGAGACCCTGCGCCAGGCGCGAGATGTCTTGGGCGCTCGCATGGACGGCCAGTCGGGGCTCGGAGAGGACGGACGCGTCCCGTCCAGGCAGGAGTGGCTGCAAGAACAGCAACGGGAGGATCGGGAGGAGGCTCTGCATCTGAGGGGTAGAAGATAGCCGTCGTGCACGCGCGGTCCCAGGTCCGCGGTCCCACGCTCCGAGGGATCAGGCCCAGGCGGCCTGGTGAGGGGCCCCGCCTCCCAGGTGGAGCCCTGCGGGCTCGGGGGCATCGATCTGCCCACCCGGTCCTCCGGGCCGAGGGGCTGCCCTCGTCCGTTCGAGGGCTCCTGGTCACGGAGTCGGGCTCGAGCGGGTCTCAGAACTGGACGGCAGGAGCGCCGCGAAGGTCCTTCGTTCAGTCGCCCCGAAGCGAGGCCCGATGACCCTCTTGTAGCTCCCATGTCCAATCCCATCTCAAGCTTCGTGCTCGGCGCCCTGCCGACGGTTCCTCCCTCCACCACCGGCGCCCTGACCCTCGCCCTCGCTCTCCTGAGCGGCTGCGGAGGCACGGGTGAGGTCGAGCCCCCGGCGACCAGCGCGGCCGCGCCCGTGAACCAGCCGGTCCACGCCGAGGTCGGTGCGCCCGTGGCTCTCCCCGCCGACCCGGTGCGCGCCGCAGCCGCGAGCGAGCGGACGGACATCAACCTGAGTGACTACGTGCCGAACACGGCCACGACGTTCGTGGAGTTCGAGTCCCTTGAGGCGCTCGAGGATTCGGTGCGGCGGTTCCGGTCCGAGGGTGGCATGGACGGCCTGGTCGAGTGGGAGCCCATGGACATGCTCGCTCCCTTCATCGGCGCCGGCGTCGACGTTCAGAAGATGAGCACGGAGCACCCCTTCGCCCTCGCCATCGCGCCGCTCCCAAGGACCGGCGAGCAGACGACCGTCCTGATCCTCCCCGCCGTGGACGAGACGCCGCTGGTGCGCTCTATCGCAGCGATGACCGCCGAGCAGCTCACGGCCACGCGCCGCGAAGGCGACTACATCGTCATCCAGCACGAGGACCTCGACGCCAGGCCTGATGCCTACGGAGCGGCCGAGGTCACCGAGCAGTTGCCCCCGGGTTTCATCCGTGGGCGCATGAACACGGGTGACCTCGTTGAGGTGCTCGGACCCTACCTCAACTCCGCCGCGGATCAGATCAACGAGCAGTACCGGATCGCCCGCCCGTACCTCGGCGGCAGCGAGATCAACCAGATCAACGCCGGCGACCTCCTCGAGTCACTCGAGGGCGCCGACCAGGTGGCCTTCGGTCTCGACCTCGACGCCGACCGGGTCGTCGTCCACGCGCGCCTCGAGAGCCTCGGGACAGACGCCGACCGCCAGGCGCCGCGGCCCAAGGTCCCAACGCGAGTCCTCCGAGCACTGAGCCGGCACGTCTACGGTTCGGACGCCTTCACCCGGGTCGTCGCCTTCGAGCCAGAGGAGGTCCTGGACCGCCTCGAGGACGCCTGGGACGTGATTTCTGGCTCCCAGGTGATCCACGGACGAGGCTCCCGTAGCGGCTCGCGATCCCCCGCCGTGTTCTCGGTCGACTCCACAACCAGAGGCGCGATGCAGGCGTCCATCCTCGAGATGCTCTGCAGCTTCGAGGACGCCGCCGCCGTCTCCTTCGGGCTGGAGCCCGGTGACGCCTACGCCGCCGTCTACCTCCTCTCGGCTGACCCGGCCCGCACCCGTGAGGCCATCTCACTGATGCTCGCCAAGTGCGACCTCGAGTCCTGGGGCTTCGAGATGGCGCTACCGGTCCGCAGTATCGTCGAGGGGACCCTCGTCGAGGACTACAGCGTCCGGTTCGACACACGTCGAATTGACTTCGACGGTCGAGCGGCCATGCGCGAGGCCTTCAAGACGTATCTGGGTGACTCCAAGCTCCACCTGAAGGTCGCGACCTCAGGTGACCACGTCCTCCTCTTGCTCGGTGGCGACACCCTCGGGACCACAAAGAGGATCCGCGACTTTGACGGGGAGTCTCCGGTGGACAGCCGCATCGCCGAGGCCGCGAGGCTCGTCGAGGACCACGAGGGAGCTCAAGTCCACTACTCCGATGCGATCCAGCTCATCGCCGATATCGCGAGCCTCCGCTCGATCCATATCAACGACGCGCCGCCGGTCTCCATCCGTGAGCTCCGCCGCCAAGCTGAGGATGACCCGGCCCAAATCACCGTCTGGAATGCCATCGACGGAGACGGCGAGGTCTTCGGCGCCTCCTTCGAACTCAGCGGTCTCCGCAGCGCGGTCGAGGCGATCAAATACTCCGGGCTCTGATCCTGCCGCAGTCGTCCGCCTCTGTGCTGGTTTCCACCCCCACCGGAGTTCTAAGCTCCGCGCATGGGCGGAGCGTACACAGGGTTCGAGGGCGCCGGCGAAGAGCCGGTGAAGCGCCGCAGGATCACCTTCGTCCTCACGGACGCGGCCACCGAACGTGAGGCCCGGGGCGGCGATACGCTCGCTCCGACCGGGCTGCTCGGTGCGGCCGGCGCTGTCCGCGCGCATCACAGACTCCGAGCCCTCGGCGTCGACCGCTTCGGCGTCCTCGACCGAGGCCTCGAGCGCCTCGGTGAGGCGGCGACCGCCGATCGGATCCGGGCCACCGGCGCTGCTGCCGTCGTGCTCGCTGGCGGGCGGACCGGCGAGGGAGGTCTCGATGACCTGGTCGGGGTCGGGCGCCGCCTGAGGTCCGACGGCGACCCGGTCCGCGTCGCCTTGGTGAACGACCGGCGCGAGGAAGCCGAGGCCGTCCTCCAGGCAGATGCTGCGGATGTCGTGCTCGTCGGTGAGGCGGATGAGAGCCTCCCGATGACCCTCGAAGCGACCCTCAGAGACACCGCCCGGCCCGGGATGCGCGGATCCGACGGCGTCTGGGAGGCGATCCCTGGTGCCCTCTGGCGCGACGCGGAGGGCACCCTGCGCTTTGGCGCCACGCAACGGCCCCCCAGGTTCCCAGGGGCCCCCGCCTGGGACCTGGTGGACCTCGATCGGTACGCCGCCAAGCGAACCGAGCCGGGCACGCTTCAGGCCACATGGTCCCGCCGCCGCGCCCCCCGCTCCGCCACCATTCAGACCTCGCGGACCTGCGCACCGGGGTGCCGCACGTGCCACCAGTCCTTCGGCACCTCCGCCCGTGAACGGACCGTCCGAGACGTCGTGGCCGAGGTCCGCGACCTGGTCCACCGCCGAGGAGTGCGCCGGATCCTCATCGCGGACCACGGCTTCGACGGACGCCCCGACCGCGCGGCCAAGATCGCTCGAGCCGTCGCGAAGCTCCGCTCCGCGCCGGGGCGCGCGGACCTCACGATGGAGTTCCCGAGCGGACTCCGCGGAGACGGCCTGACCCACGAGGTTGTCGAGGCCTTCCTCGCCGCGGGCGTCCGCCGCTTCCCGCTTCAGGTGGTCACGGCATCCCGGCGCCTCCAGCGCCTCCTGAAGTCCAACATCAACCTGAACGCTGCAGCGGCGGGGATCGAACGGGTCGTCTCCTCGGGCTCAGCCCTGACTCACCTCGAGCTCCGGCTTGGCCTGCCGACCGAGACCGCGGGTGAGGCCGCAGCGACCATCCGCTGGGCCCAGGAGTCGACGGCACACACGGCGACGTTCCTCCCTGGAAAGGACGTGGACCTGGGCCCCGCTTGGACCGCGACCGCGGAGGATGACTTTGATGACTTCCCCGCCCTCAGGCGGCGGGCACTCCTCTCCTTCTACGGGAGGCCACGGCGCGCAGCCAGGCTCTCTCGATCCCTCCCCCGCCTGATCCCGGACCTCGTGGCAGGGGCACGCCCGCCGCTCGCTCGCCTCGTCCGTGGCCTCACCTGACCCGCGCGCTCATGACCCCTGCCCCCGAATCAACGCTCCCTGTCGCCGGGGCTCCCTTTGACCTCGAGGAGTCCCTGCGGCTGGCGCAGGAAGCCTCCCTCCGCCTGCGCGAGGCCACCACCGCGGAAGCCGCCGTGCGAGCCGTCCTCGACTGGGACGGAGCCATGGCCGATCAGCAGACCTGGAGCGCGTCGCAATCCATCCGCTTCCGGCAGGACACCGGCGACGAGAAAGCGCGGGCCGCCAAGGCCCGCCTCGATGCCTCCGCCGCCGCGCTGGCAGAGACCAGGCGGGTCTTCCTGGCGACCCTGGCCACCGTCCAGCCGCCCCTGCGGGCTGCGCTCGCCGACCGCTTCGGCCAGGCGGTCCTCGACCGCTGGGCCTGCGAGCTGCGGAGCTTCAACCCCGCCATCGGGGAGAAGCTCGCCGAGGAGCAGCGGCTGCAGAGTGAGGCCATGGCGCTCACCGGTGGTGCCCGGGTGGACTTTCGCGGCGCATCCCTGACGCTCCCCGCGGTGGCCGCCTCCCTCACCAGCCCTGACCGCGAGACCCGCCGGGAAGCCGCGGCCGCCCGTTGGGGCTGGTTTGCGGAGCACCGCGAGACGCTGGATCGCCAGTTCGATGACCTCGTCAAGGTGCGCGCGAGCATCGCCGCGGAGCTCGGGCGGCCCTCCTTCACCGAGCTGGCCTACGACCGGATGCGCCGGACGGACTACGGCGCGGCGGACGTCGCACAGTTCCGGGCCGCGATCGAGGAGCACGTGGTCCCCCTGGTCGAGAGGATCCGCGCCCGGCAGGCGACGGCGCTCGGGCTCGATGGCCTCTCCATCTTTGACGAGGGCGTCCAGGGCCCCGGTCAGTCCCCGACGCCCGGCGGCGACGCCCCGTGGATGGAGGACCGCGCCTCCGAGATGTTCCGTGACGTCGACCAGACCGCGGGCACCCGCCTCGGCGAGCTATTCGACCGCATGCGGGAGGAAGGGCTCCTCGACCTCGCCGCCCGTGAAGGCAAGGGAGCCGGCGGCTTCTGCTCCTTCCTCCCGTCGCTTGGGGTGCCCTTCATCTTCGCGAACTTCAACGGGACCGCCGGGGACGCCCGGGTCTTCACCCATGAGATGGGGCACGCCTACCAGGGATTCAGCAGTCACGCGGTTCTGGAGCTCGGGGACCAGCGCCGGTGCACCTCAGAGACCGCGGAGATCCACTCCATGTCCCTGGAGTTCCTCTCCTGGCCATGGATGGAGCTGTTCTTCGGGGACGCAGCGCCGCGCTTCAGGGCCGAGCACCTCGCTCAACAGATCGCCTTCCTCCCCTACGGCTGCGCGATCGACCACTTCCAGCACCTGGTGTACGCCGCTCCGGACGCGACCCCTGCGGGGCGCCACACGATGTGGAGCGAGGTCGAGCAGCGCTACCTCCCATGGCGCGACTGGGGGGACATCCCCCACGGGAAGGACGGCGCGGCCTGGCAAGCCCAGCTGCACGTCTACCAGTACCCGTTCTACTACATCGACTACGTCCTGGCCGAGCTCGTCGCTCTGCAGCTCATGGAGCTGTCGCTGCGCGACCCCGCGGCGGCCTGGGCCTCCTACCAGCGCCTGTGCGATGCCGGCGGCTCGAAGAGCTTCCGTACGCTCGTTCAGGAAGCCGGTCTCGGCGACCCCTTTGACCCGGAGATCGTCCGCGGGGTCGCTGAGCGGTCCGGGGCCACCCTGACGGCGCTATGGGGAGAGCCTGGCGCTGCCTCCTGAGGGTCGAGGCGCGGGCCAAGAAAAGATCGACGGCTCATCCAGGGATGAGCCGTCGATCTTCATATCAGGGCGCCCGCTGTCACAGGGGATGACCGCCGCGCAAGCGCAGCGGCGCCGCTGCCCGCGGGACCTCGCTCAGGCGGAAGCCTCGGAGAGAAGCTCGCGCTTCTCCTCGACGTCCTTGAACTCATCGGCCTCGGGGAGCGCGTCCTTCTTCTCCGTAATCGAGGGCCAGGAGCCCGCGAGCTTGGCGTTCAGGTCCACGTACTCGGCCCACTTCTCGGGGACCTCGGTCTCCTCGAAGATCGCCTCTGTGGGGCACTCGGGCACGCACGCGCCACAATCGATGCACTCATCCGGGTTGATCGCGAGGAAGTTCTCGCCCTCGGTGAAGCAGTCGACGGGGCACACGTCGACACAGTCGGTGTACTTGCACTTCACGCACGGTTCGGCGACGACGTAAGCCATTGGTCTCTCCTGTTAGCTGGTTCGGGTGGTTCGGGAGCGTTTTCGTTCCGCGGATCCCGTTGGACGCGGGAAGCCTAGCGAGACGAGGCGGTTGTGAGAAGGCCCAGATCTCAGGCCCAGGAGTGGTTCAGGACTTCCCCGACGCCGCCGGCGCCGGGAACGATGTAGTCCTCGTCATCCAGACCACGTTCTTCCGACCAGCGGGCCCCCAGGGGCGTCGCGAGGACCTCTGGAGACGACATGCCTCGATCGACTCGGGCCGTGTAGACGGACAGCTCGACGTCCAGTTCCTGGACGGCCTTGAGGAACTCAGGGGTGCAGATGAGCGGAATGAGAATGAGTCTCGATGGCACCCCATGGGAGGCCTTCAGGTGATCCATCGCCAGGAGGATCGTCCCGCCCGTCGCCCCCATGGGGTCCGGGATGACCATCGTGGCCCCCTCGATCGATCCACCCACCTTGCTCCCCGTCAGTTCGACCCGGTCCACGTGCCCGTCCGCCCCGGCGACCCGCTGCATGTTCAGGTGATCCAGCCGCAGGTGCTCGATCGGGTGGACGAGGCTCAGCAGTTCGAAGCAGGTCTGAGATGGGATGATGCCGCCCCGAATGACGTCGAGGACGACCACCTGCGCGGCGGGGTCCACGGCCCCTCCCCGCCAGGTCCCAAGCGCCCCGTGCTTCTCGGCCATGCGGGTGGTCACCGCCCGCTCCATCACGGGGAGTTCGCGCCCGAAGGCCGTGGTCGCCAACCTCGTCGTCAGCGCCCGAACCACCTGAACGAGTTCGGTATGTGTGCACTCCGGGGAGCTGAGCTTCGCCGTGGCCGCGGCCGACCACGCGTCCTCGAGGATGTGGACACGGGGACCGTACCCGTGTGCACGCCCGACCCCTTCATTCGAAGGGAGGCTCTCTCCCTGCGCGGCAGCAGTGGCAATGTCAGGCATGGGCTCCGTCCTTGGCTTGATGGGCCGCCGCGACTCCGCGCGCGACCGCGTCCACGAGGCGCGGGACATCCGCGCGAGCGACCGCGCAAAGCGCGAGTCGGACAGCGCCGTCCATCGGGACCACGTAGACCCCGTCCGCCGCCGCGACCCTGGCCGTCTCCGCGGCGTCAGGGGTGAAGACCGAGACGAAGAATCCGCCCTCGTAACGCGGATAGACCAGGCCGCGGCTCATCGCCTCGGCATTGAAGGCGTCCACTCGATCCGAGAGCAAGCTGACGAGCGCGCGCCGCTCCTCGGCGACCCCCGCGCGGAGCTCATCGTTGCGCAGGAGATCGCTCACAGCCAGCAATCCAAGGTGGTTGCAGTTCGACCATGAACCTCGGCAGGTGTACGAGATGGCGTTCTCCACGTCGGCCCGGTGGGCCGCGTCCGGGATCGAGGCGAGCAAGGCTCCCACGCGCGCCCCGTACTGGGCGAAGGACTTGGAGGCCGTCCACGCTGCGAGCACGGCGACCCGGTCACTCACGGTGGCCATGGCGTCGACCCAGACAGAGGGCGACTGGGTTCCGAACGCCGCGTAGGCCAGGTCGACGACGAGCGCCACGGCGCCATGCTCCGATGCTCGTCCCAGCGCCTCAGCGACCCCTCGCCACTCCGCTTCGTCGAGGGTGTACCCCGTCGGGTTGTGACACGGAAAGTTGAGGATCACCAGCGCTCGTCCCTGTCGCTTGAGCTGAGCGACCAGGCCGTCTTCAAAGGCCTGGAGGTGGAAGACCCCGGCCTCGTCGAACATCGGGAACGTCTCGACGCCCCGGCGGTTGTGCCCGGCGATGATCCGATACGGGCTCCAGTAGTAGCTCGACGTGAAGATCGACTGCCCCGGCTCGAGGAAGTTCATCATCGCATTGAGCAACGCGCCGGTCCCCCCCGGGGTCGCGGCCCCCACCGAGTTCTCGAACATCTCTCCGCTGCCGAAGGCATCTCGGCGCACCGCCTCCAGGAACGGAGGGTCGCCAGCGATGGGCGCGTAGGCGGCGGCTTGCTGCGCCGGAACGCCCTGGAAGGCCGCAAAGACCGTCGGCATGACCGAGAGTCCGCCGTCGTCGTCAAGGAGCGCGCCGAGGCTCGCGTTGATGACAGGCTCACCGAGGGCCCGACGAGCGTTCGCGGCGGCGTTGATGGTGAAGATAGGGTCGTCACCAGGTCGACCGCGGGATTCGCTGATGAGGCTGTTCATCTAGGGCTCCTCCTGCAGATCAGGGCCGAGGAGGTCCGGGAGTATACGCGCTCGCGAGCGGGCTCAGGCGCCCGCGAAGGGACCGCCGGGATCGTCCTTCGCCACCACCGATCCGTCCGCGTCCGTCCCGGCCCCCTCGTCTTCGCCCATCGGAGTGGCCGAGAGCGAAGCCAGCGGCAAGGCCTCTGGCTCGGGCCGAGGGATCTCGAAGTTCCAGCCCAGGACGGTCCGCCCCGGCTGAGAGGCCGTACGCCTCTGCTGGGCGGCGATCGCGAACTGGTCTCCAAAGCGTGGCCTCGCCTTCACCTCGGAGGGGTCGACTCGCACGCCCTGGGGCTCCAGCTCCATCGCCTTCACCGGCTCGGGCTCGTCGAGGGGCCCCGTACCAGCCTCGCCAAGGGACTCGAGGTCCGCGCCGGCCGTGGCCGGGGCGGCGAGTTCAGCGGGCCTCTCAGGCGCGGATTCGGCCGACGACTCCGCTGGCGCTGATTCCGTCTCGATCTGGGAGGGCTCTTCCCACTCAGGATCGATCGCCGCGGCGAAGGGGAGGGGCTCTCGCGCCGCCGTTCCGCCTCCCATCGCGCCAGGGGCCGGGGCGTCCGTCGCGGGCGCTTCCTCCAGCGAGCCCTCTTCCGCCGGCTCGCCACCGAAGACCTCGGCGGCGAACGCAAGCGGGGCCAGGGGCTCGGCGACTTCCATCTTCTCGGAGGCGCTGGGGGCCGGCTGGGCCCCCAGGCCGTCGGCAGCAGGGCTCTCGGCGGCAGGGCTCTCGGCGGCAGGGCTCTCGGCGGCAGGGCTCTCGGCAGCAGGGCTCTCGGCAGCAGGGCTCTCGGACCGGGAGGGCGAAGGCCAGGACGAGCCCTCGGCCTCCGCGCGCCGTGCGAGGAAACGAAGCCTTCTCGCCTGGCCGAAGGTGATGCCAAGGCCCCGGGTCAGCGCGAGGCTCTCCGCGGTGCAGAGCTCAGCGAAGGAGGTCACTCCGAGGCGTTCGAGGTCCTCGACGAGCGCCTCGTCCATGCCCACCAAGGCGGCAGAGGAAGCGGCTGCAACCTCCGTTGCGATGGCAGGAATAGGCGCGGGGCCAACCTCACCCGCGGGTTCCGCCGTGGGCTCCACCGTGGGCTCGGACGATGGCGACGGCTCGGGGACTGAGGCCGCCTCATGGACCTCCGCGGGCTCAGGCGTGGCCAAGGACTCAGAGGCTGCCGAGGGCTCAGGCACGGCCGAGGGCTCCGCCGGCGGCGTGCCCCGATCCGTGTCGCGCGCTGCCATCGGCGCCACACCCAGGCTCTCCGCCGCGGGCTCGTCCCCAGCCGCCTCCATCTCGGGCGTCTCGTCACCAAACACCGCAGCGCCGAAGGCGAGGGGCGCCAGGGGCTGCGCCTCGGGCTCAGGGGAGTCCGAGGGCTCCTGAAGATCACGGACGGCGGCCTCAGCGGTCACGTCCGCAGGCGGCGGCGCCGAGGCACCCACCTCCTCCGCCGTGGCCGGCTCCGGCTGGTTCACGGGCTCGAGCTCCGGCAACGGATTGGCGACACACTCCGCAGGCACACCCTCCGCCGCGTCCGGCCCGCCCTCTGGCGCAGCCGCCTCCGGGCCAAAGTCCGCCCCGGGAACGCTGAAGGGGTCGTCCGCGTGAGGGACCGCGGGGCCGTCCAGCCACCCAGGGAGTCCTTGACCGGCCTTACCGATCGGCACCGCCGGGCTCTCCTCGACGTGCTCCTCGCTCGCGGCGGGGGTCTCCGTCTCGGGCCTCGGGCTCTCCGAGTTCGGGCCGTCCGGGCTCGAGGGCTCGGGACGCGTCGGCGCGGGCCGTGTGATGCGCTCCACGAGGGCGCGATCCACATGGTCGAGGCCGTTGGGCGCGGAGGCCTCCGGAGCGGCGCCACGGGGGCTCTCCTGGACCAGGCTTCGGGCCGGGGGCGCCGGCTCGGCGGCGGGCGGCGCCTCCTCAACTTCCAACGCCGTGATTCCAACACGGTCCGCGAGCAGGCGCGCCTCGCGAATCAGTCGCCGCGCGGCCGGGCGCTCGATCGCGAGATCTTCTGCGACGGCATCCGGGGTCCTCGCCAGCAACGTAGAGAGGTCGCCACAACCCCTGGAGCGCAGGCGCTTCAGGGAGCTAGGGCCGTCCGCGTGGAGGGTGCAGAGGAGGGCGAGGGCGTCCATCAGTTCGACGTGCGGCAGGTCAGGAAGGAAGGGCGGACGAGCGGTCCGGCGACGTCACGGCGGACGACGGTTCCCGCAGCGGCGGGCGAAGCTCGTACTCGTTGAGGACTGTGGAGCAGGGGCGCTCGAAGTCGAGCGCCATGATCTCATCGGCCAGCGCCGCGAAGTCGGCGGCGGCGCGGCAGGTCGGATCCAGCTCTTGGACGGGGAGACCCAGAGCTGGCGCCTCGCGGAGGCGGACGCTCGTCCGGATGACGGTGTCGAAGAGGGCCTCTCCAAAGCGTGAGTGCAAGGCGACGAGCAGCTCCCGAGCGAAGCGGGTTCGACGATCAAACATCGTACCGACGACGCGCAGGGCCGGCGCGCGGCCCTGGTTCTCTGCGACCTCCTCGAGGACCTTGAGCGCCTGGATTGCGCCCTGGAGCGCGAAGGCCCCGGTCTCGACGATCAGCAAGGTGTGACTGCTCGCAAAGAGCGCGTTCGCGCACAGCACGCCGTCCGCTCGCGGGGAGCAGTCGAGGAGCACATGATCGAAGCGGACTCCTCCGCGGTAGGCCTCCTCCAGCGCCGCTGCGAGGCGCCGCTCGGGGTGAAGCAGACGCCCGCTCACCTCCTCGAACTCCGCCAGCCGAGGCTCGGCGGGGAGGAGCGTGATTCCGCCAGGCGCCGGGGTCACGGCTTCGGAGAGGGTCGCCTCACCAAGAAGCACATCCGCCACCGTTGGGCGGTCCGGCGAGCAGCCCAGCCCCATGGTCGCGTGCGCCTGCGGATCCATGTCCACGAGCAGCACGCGCTGGCCGCGCGCGGCCAGCGCACCCGCCAGGTGAACGGCGGTGGTGGTCTTTCCGCATCCTCCCTTCTGATTCACGAAGGCGTAAACGGGGAACCTGACTGCGTAACTTTCCTCCATGGGCGGCTTCATCATCCGAGGAGCGGCCGGCGATGGCGTGCGATTTCATCGGGAGAATCGCACGGTCCTCGAAATGAGTGGCAGCCAGGGACCGGGAACGCCCGCGGCCCCGCCGAAGGATGCCCCAAGTGGGTTCCCCTCGCTACCCCTAGCGGAGCGCCCGACGTGCCTTCACATAGAAGGGCGTGGGCGTTCTGGCGTGGTCCAGGGGCCCCCACGCGGCCACCTTCGTGATCGCTCTCGCGGCCGCGCTCTCCGGGAACGAGAGCACCGCTGGCTTGCGCAGTTGGACCGCCTGGGAGATCACGGGGTCGGCGGGCACCCATCCGATCAACTCCGGCGCGTGCCCGAGGAACTTGTGCGAGGCGCCCCGGAAGCGATTCCAGGCGTCCATGGCAAGGCGCTCGTCGGGGGCCCGGTTCACGACCAGCCCGACACGGATCTCAGGGTTGACCAGCTTCGCCCGCTTGTAGAGCGCGTACCCGTCCGAGAGGGCCGTCACCTCGTGGTTGGTCACCAGGACGAGGGTGCTGGACGCCGCCAGGTGCGCCACGGTGCTGTAGCTGAGCCCAGCGCCATGGTCGATCACGATGAGGTCGAATTCGTCCTCGAGCGGGCGCAAGGCCTTGAAGAGACGATCGAGCTCTCGGCGTGTCGGGTCGATGAGCGATTGCCGCCCGACGCCGCCCGCCAGCAGCTTCAGACCATGGGGCCCCTCAATGAGAGCCTCGCGGGCCGAGACGGTGCCCTCCATCACATGGCCGACATCGTGGGGCGGCGCCAGGCCGAGCAGCAGGTGCGCGTTCGCGAGCCCAGCATCGAAGTCGATCAGGAGCACTCGCTCCCCCTGCCTCGCCCGGAGCAGCGCGAGGTTGGAGGCGATGACGCTCTTGCCTGTCCCCCCCTTCCCGCTCGCGATGCAGACCACTCGAGCCGTGGACGTGGCCTCGATGCTCTCGACCAGCCGGACGCGCTTGGGCCCAGCGGCGGACCCAGCGGCGGACCCAGCGGCGGGCGCAGCGGCGGGCGCAGCGGCGGGCGCAGGATCGAGCGCTCCGATGGTCCGGGTTCGCGACGACTCCTCGGTCGCCGGAGCGGCCGGCGGTTCGGCGGGCTCGACAGGCTTCGCGGGCTCGACCTTCGTCCCGGCGGCGCCCTCAGCAGAGTCTGCCGGCTCACTTGCCACGCCGGCGTGGCTGGCCATGGTCTCGGGCGTGGAGAGACCCCGCTGCTCCTGATGTCGCCGCAGCAAGCCTTCGATCCGATCGTCCCCCGACCACCCCTCGGAGATCTCCACCCTCGACCGCTCGGCGCCGTTGGTCGCCGCGCCGTTGGACGCTCGACCGGCGCCCTCTGTCCGCCCGCGAGCCCCCTCACGGTCGGCCCTGGGAGCCTCTTGGGTCGGGGCCTCCGCGCCGTTCACCTCGTCCGTCTTGCGCGCCTCGTCAGCGGCGCCGGAGCGCCTCTTGCCGCGCCGGAATGCAAGCAGTCGGGAGAACTGGAAGCGATTGAGCATGAAGGAGTGCGAGCAATAAACCGGACTGGAGAGGGTCCGGGATCGACGGCCCGGAAGGCGGCGCGTCGACTCGAGAGGGTCCGCAGAAACGCCTGCGGGGCGGATGAAAAGTCAGGCGAAGCGCGAGTCTTCGCCAATCCGATGGAGCTTGAGCACGTTCGTGCTGCGTGCGAAGCCTACAGGGACGCCCCCCACGAACACCACTCGGTCCCCCATCTTGACGATCTGGCGCGCCAGAAGGAGGTCGGCCGCCGTGTCAATCATGGCCTCAAGCGTCGGCTCCTGGCGGAAGAGCATCGGGCGGACGTGCGCCAGGACCGCCATCTGGCGGACCGTGTCCGGACGGGGGCTCAGGGCCACGATCTCGGCGTCTGGCCTGAACCTGGAGAGCAGCCGAACCGTATTTCCGGTCTCTGAGAAGCAGACGATGCGATCCACGTCGACCTGATTGGCCACGTGCACCGCCGCCATCGCGGTGGCCCTGGAGAAGTAACTCTTCTCCGGCGCAGCCGACAGCCTCGGACGCCGGGCGTAGATCCCGGACTGCTCGGCAACCCTGGCGATTCGGGCCATGGTCGCCACCGCCTCCCGGGGGTGCTTACCCACCGCCGTCTCCGCCGAGAGCATCACGGCGTCCGTCCCATCGAGGACGGCGTTCGCCACGTCCGTGACCTCGGCTCGAGTGGGCCGTCCGGCCTCGATCATCGACTCCAGCATCTCAGTCGCGGTGATCGAGTAGACCCCCGCGAGAACCGACCTGCGCAGGATCTCCTTCTGGACGAGGGGCAGTTGCTCCAGGTCCAACTCCACCCCGAGATCACCGCGGGCCACCATGAGCCCATCGGTCGCCTCGAGGATCGAGTCGAGGTTCTTGAGGGCGGCCTTGCGCTCGATCTTGGAGACCAGCTGGATACCTGGCGCGAGGCCACGGATCTCCTCGAGCTCGCTGGCGTTGCCCACGAAGCTGATGCCGAGCATGTCGACGCCGAGCTCGCACGCGAGCTTGATCAGCTCGCGGTCCTCGTCCGTGGGAAGGTCGTACCGTACGTCCGAGTCCGGCAGGTGAACGCCCTTGCGGTTGCCGACGGGCCCCGCGCGGAGCACTCGCGCCTCGACGGAGTCGGCCCCGACGCTCAACGCCTCCAGGAGCACCTGACCATCAGCCAGAACGATCCGGTGGCCCGACTGGACCGCGGTCAGCAGGTCGTCCACGCCCACGAAGACCTCGCCCTCGCCGGCCATGCCCTGGCCCGGCTTGACCTGAACGACGTCGCCTTCGTTCAGGTAGATGGCATCGTTGGGGAACTTCCCGGTCCGCATCTTCGGCCCCGGGAGGTCAGCGAGGACCGCGACCGGGGTCATCAGCGCGGTGGAGGCTTCCCTGATCTTCGCCATACGCCGCCGGTGTTCATCCGCTGTTCCGTGGCTGAAGTTCAGCCTGGCGACGGACATCCCGGCCTCGATGAGTTCAACGAGGAGGTCCTCGGAGGCCGGCCCGATCGTGGCCACCACCTTGGTGAAGCGGGGCGGCTCCACCCGCTGGGAGGAGGTGAAGAAGCGGGCGGGGAGTCGCCGCCGGCGCGGCGATTGAGCTGTCTGCATGGGTCGAATGGCTAGTGTTCCCCAGGAGCCCGCAGCGGCGGAGCCAAGGGGTCGGCGCGAGACCATAGCGGTCCCGCTCCAAGTTCGGCGGTCAGGCGTTGGCTTCGAAGATCAACTTCGGGATCTCTTGGTAAGCCGGAAAGCGGTCGAGCGCGGCCTTGGAGAAGACCAAGTTCCCGTCGACCGTCACCTCGAAGCGGCCGCCGCTCCCCTCCACAAGGGTCACGTTCGCGCCGCTGAATGCGCTCGAGAGTTCAGCGGCCAGACCGGCCGCTTGGGGAGCGTAGTTTCACTGGGTGCAGTATTCGATCGAGACGTTCATTGGGCGTTGGTGCGTTGTGCGCTGGGTGCAGCCTGCGCGAAGGGAAAACCCCAAGGGGCGAATGAATCAGAGCCGAGGAGAGGCCAGAGGTGGACCTTTGCTGCCCCGACCCGGGATTGAAGCAGAGATGCAGGGTGAGGGCCACGACACAGGCGCAGGAGTACGGCAACACTTCAGGTGGACCCGGCGCCACGATGCGCCATTCCGCCACATCTACCCGCATCCGGCCTCAGGCCTCAGGCTCTCGAAACGAACAGCCTCGTCGTTTCTGGAACCCAAGACCGCGTTCGACCGTCATTCTGGTTCTGGTCTCCCGTCGCTCACCAAACGCCCCGAGCGCCCCAAAGGCGCTGCGCAGGACCCCCGCGACGCTTCCCGACTCAAATTGCCCCCACAGCATGATCTCCCCCATCCGCTCAGCTGCAGTCGCTGCCGCTCTTCTCACACTCCCCGCGGCGGCCCAAGCCCCTGCGGCAGGCCAGCCGGCTGAGTTCACCGCCAGCCCCGAACGACTTCTCTCCGAATGGAGAGCCGACCACGGCGACTCGTGGCGACTGGTGACGAACCGACGCACCGGGACCGTGGAGATGCTGTTCGGCGGCAACGCCCCCTCCCCGTTCGAGCCCAGCACGACCGAGCCCGACGCGTGGTTCACCCTCGCCCGCTACTGGGCTGAGCAGACCTTTGAGATGCACGGCGTCGAATCGGATCAGCTCGTGGAAGAGCGCTTCCGCTTCATGCCCCTCGGTCAGATCAACTCCACCGACAAGATCACGGTCCGCCTCGCCCAGGTGGTGGGCGGCGTGCCGGTGGAAGACGGTGCGATCAACGTCCTCTTCGACACGAGCGGCCGACTCCTCTCCGTGCACTCGACCGCCGCTCCGACGTTGACCCAGCCGAGCGGCAAGCCCACCACGGGCGCCGGCTTCGCTGCGCTCGTCGCAGCCCGCGCCTTCAAGGACGAGTTCGGCGCTCAGCCGACCAGCCTGAGCGACGCGCGGCTCGTCCACGCCCACTCCGATCTCGGAGAGGTGCGCACCTGGGACCTCGCCTGGGAGATCGAGGCGACCTTCGACAACGGCGAAGACCAGCCCATCGGTCGCCGCTACGCGATTGACGCGACCGGCCGGGACGTCCTCAAGAGCGAGAACACGATCCACAACTTTGATGTGTTCGGCACCGTCCGGTCCAACGCGACGCCCGGCCTGACCGCCGACCGCAACGCCAACAGCCCGACGCCGATCGCCATGCCCCGCACGCGGATCACCAGCAGCGCGGGCACCATTGAGACCGATCGCGACGGCAACTTCTCGATCACCGGAGTCAACACCCCCATCGACCTCACCGTCGACTACTTCGGGGAGTTCACCAACGTCAACAATGACACCGGCGCCGACTACTCGGTCACCTTCCAAGGGGTCCAGCCGAACCAGCAGAACGACCTGCTGATGAACCCGAGCCCCATCCAGACGATCACCTCACAGGCCAACGCTCAACTGCACATCAACGTGCTCCGCGACTTCATCCGCGACACGTTCCCCACGGACCCCACCGCGGACTTCCGGGCGACGGCGAACGTGAACCTGAGCAGCACCTGCAACGCGTTCTACAACGGCAGCTCGGTGAACTTCTACACCGCTGGCGGCGGCTGCAACAACACGGCCTTCAGCACGGTCGTCGCCCACGAGATGGGCCACTGGCTGAACCAGCGCTACGGGACCGGTAACGGGAGTGACGGCATGGGTGAGGGCAACGCCGACGTCTTCGCGATGTACTGCTACGACGACAGCGTAGTCGGCCGCTTCTTCACGACTGGGGGCGGCTTCGTCAGGTCCGGCACCAACAATCGCCAGTACTGCGGCGACGGCAACGGCGGCTGCCACGGCGGCGTGCACGCCAACGGCGAGGTCTGGATGGGCGCAGCCTGGAAGATCCGCGAGAACCTGAACGCCAGCCTCGGCGGCGCGGCGGGTGACATGGCGGCCAACTCGCTCTTCCTCGGCTGGCTCAACGGCTACAACCAGACGCAGATCGACTCGCTCATCGAGACCCAGTGGCTGACGCTGGATGACGACGACGGCAACATCAACAACGGCACGCCCAACTACGCTCAAATCGACCAAGGCTTCACGCAGCAGGGGTTCCCCGGCGTCGCGCTGCAGCTCATCTCGATCAGCGATGTGACCGCGCTCGGTGACACGCCGAACGAGGCCGGTCCTTACACCGTGGAGGCCGACATCGTCTCCAACTTCGGCGGGTCTCTCACGGGCGTCGAGCTCCGCTACCGAGTCAACGGCACCGGCGGCTTCACGGCCATCCCCATGACGAACGCCAGCGGAGACACCTTCGCCGCCGGCATCCCTGGCCAGGCCTCCCCGTCACGGGTCGAGTACTACGTGTCCGCCTCCGAGAGCAGCGGCACCAGCAACTCCTTCCCTGAGGGCGGGGCGAACGCACCGCTCGTCTTCAGGATCGGGAACATCACTCCGATCATCGTGACCGAGTTCGAGGCGGGTGCAGACGGCTTCGTCGGTGGCGCCCCCGGCGATACGGCGACGACCGGTCAGTGGACCCTCGGCAACCCCATCGGCACCGCAGCTCAGTCCGAGGATGACCACTCCACCGTGGGCGTGAACTGCTGGTTTACTGGACAGGGCTCGCCCGGCGGAAGCGTTGGCGAGAACGACGTGGACGGTGGTATCACGACCCTCTTGAGCCCGACCTTCGACGCCTCGGGGCTCAACTCCGTGGAGGTCAGCTACTGGCGTTGGTACTCCAACACCGCCGGCGCCTCACCGGGCGCGGACATCTTCGAGGTCGAGGTCAGCGCCGACGGCGGCGCGAGCTGGGTCGACGTGGAGGTCGTGGGTCCGACCGGAGCCGGGACCGACGGCGGATGGATCCAGGCCAGCTTCGAGCTCGCCTCGATCGTGACGCCCTCGTCCACCATGCAGCTGCGGTTCATCGCCTCTGACCTCGGGAACGGATCCATCGTGGAGGCCGCCATCGACGATATCGAGATCGTCGGGCTCGGCAGCTCGATCCCGGACCCCGTTCGTTACTGCACGGCGAACCCGAACTCCACGGGCCTTGCGACGCGCATTGACTTCAGCGGCAGCGTCCGTGTTTCGGATGATGACTTCATCCTGTCGGCCAGCAACATGCCGGGCGGCTCGTTCGGGCTCTTCTTCTTCGGGGATCAGCAGACGCAGAACCCCATCGGGGGCAGCCAAGGCGTGCTCTGCGTCGGCGGCACCCAGTTCCGTCTCCCGCCCGTCCAGGCAGACTTCCTCCTCGGGATCGCCTTCTACCAGCTGGACTTCACTGACCCCTCCACCAATGGCGCCCAGATCCTTGGCGGCAGCACGTGGAACTTCCAGATGTGGCACCGCGACGCCGTCGCGGGGCAGGTGACGTCCAACACCTCCGACGGGCTCCAGATCTCCTTCGGCGACTGAGGCCACGCCAGAGGGCGGCCCCCCGCCCTCCCCACGGAGGCCCCCCGCACGCCATGGCCTGCGGGGGGCCTTCGTCCATTTCCAGGTGATGTCTGGGGCGGCAGGGCCGAGTCTTGGGACAAGACTCGGACGATCGGTCCCCCCCCGTGCACCACGCTCCTCTCGCCGCGCAGAGTGCCCGACCCAAGTTGCCCGGGAAATATGAGGCGCCGAATGCGGGTTCAACGCATGAATATCCAGCCTCGGAGGTGCGTACAGCGCCTTCTGGGTCAGATCACTGCCCCCCTCAACAGCCGCGGCCCCTGCCGCAGCCGCCCCTCTCTTCCCCAACGGAACGTCTCAACCATGCGCACCTCGTTCGCCCTGGCCACCGCGGTGGCCGTCCCCGCCCTCTTCGCGTTCTCTGGCTCCGAAGCCGCGAAGATCGAATTCGCCCCCAAGGCCGGCTCGTCCCTCACGAAGACCTTCGTCTCGACCACGACCATGGAAATGGACGACATGGCCATGACGATGAACGGTGAGCCGAGCCCGATGATGCCGGACATCGAGATGAGCATGGAGATGGTCGCGACCACCACGGTCACCGACGAGTACGTCGCCATGGCCGCCGGTCAGCCGAAGAAGCTCTCCCGCACCTATGACGCCATCGGCTCCGAGTTGGAGATGGACGTCGTCATCAACATGATGGGTGAGGAAGAGAGCCAGTCGCCGAACGGCTCGGGCAGCTCCGAGCTCGAAGGCGCCACCGTCATCTTCGCGTGGAACGACGAGGACGGGGAGTACGAGCTCTCCTTCCCCGAGGGCGAAGAGGGTGACGCCGAGCTCCTGGAGAACCTCTCCGAGGACATGGACTTCCGCGCGCTGCTCCCCGACGGAGAGCTCGCCGAGGGTGAGTCCTACGACATCGACCTCATGGGCCTCGTCGACGTGATGGCGCCCGGCGGCGACCTCAAGATCGACATGGAAGTGGACGGCGCCCAGGCAGGCATGGGCCCCGACCCGGCGATGATGTCGGACTTCCGCCAGTTCTTCGAAGACGCCGTCGAGGGTTCAGCCACCGGCAAGTTCGTCGAGATGCGCGACGTCGACGGGACCAGCGTCGCCGTGATCGAGCTCGAGATGGAGGTCGCGGCCTCCGCTGACATGTCGGACATGGCCGCCGAGGCCATGGGCGGCGAGGAGCTCCCCGCCGAGATGAGCGTCGACCGCATGGACCTCACCATGAACCTCGAGGGCACGGGTGAACTCCTGTGGAACGTCGCAGCGGGGCACGTGCACAGCATGACCCTCCAGGCCGACATGGAGATCGGCATGGACATGGCGATGGGCATGGATATGGGCGGCCAGTCCATGGACCTCGGCATGGAGATGGCCATGTCCGGGTCGATCAAGAGCAGCCTCGAGACGGAGTGATCCCGGCCGGCGGCTGACGACCCCGCCCAACCGCCCCGCGACCGGAGCTCCCCGCTCCGGTTTCCTGCAGGCGCCCCTCGCCCACCGGCGGGGGGCGCCGCGCTTATTCTGCGCGGCGAGCGCGCCCCCCCACCGAGTCACAGGTCTTCGGCCAGCGCCTCGAGGAACCCGCGAACGACACGCACCTGCGCCTCCACCCCGACGAGCTCGACCGGCGGCACGTGCAAGAAGAGGGCAGGGAGCCCGAGGCGAGCGCCAGCGTCAAGACCTGCTCGGTAGATGCGCTCGCACAGGTAGCCTCCAGCGTCCTCCGAGCGGGTGACCTCAGCAGCGCCAGCGTCGAGCAGCCAGCGCTCGCAGCGAGAAAGGTCCAGCGTCGTCCGGCGCTCGGCGGGGCCATCGAGCTGGACCCCTGCACCGCGCTGGCCGTCGTTGTCGAGCTGGTCACTCTCGAAGGTGGCCCGAGCTCGCCCTTCGAGCCGGAAGGCCGATCCGCGGTGCACCCCGAGGGAGACGACCGCGGCGACCTCACCCCCCAACGCACTCAGCGCGGCCTCCAGCTCAAGTGGGGCCGGCCCAAAGGCCACCGGGAGGACACGGCTGGAGACCACGAGGCCCCGACCGGAGGAGGCTCCCAGCGTCGCCCCGTCGAGCCGCTGCGCGACCTCCCCGCTCGGGTTCAGCTGGACGTCCAGGAAGGGCTCAAAGCCCGTGAGCAGGAGGGTATGCATGAGAGGGGGGCCGGCCAGGGGGAGCGACGGTCGCCTAGAGGGTAGACTCGCCGGCCCGGATCGCGGTAATGCCGCCCGATCCACACCCACTGCGCGCTATGAAATCCAAGGACAAGGTCCTCATCGCCAACGGCCAGGGCTTCTGGGGAGACTCGATCCTCGGCCCCGTCCGACTCATCGAGGAGGGCCCCCTCGACTACCTGACGCTCGACTACCTCGCCGAGGTGACCATGAGCATCATGCAGAAGCTGAAGACTCGCGACCCCTCGAAGGGCTACGCGACCGACTTCGTCACGCTGCTGGACCGGGTCCTGCCGAAGGCCATGGAGAGGGGCGTCAAGATCGTCGCCAACGCCGGCGGCGTGAACCCGATGGCCTGCAAGGACGCGGTCCTCGAGGTCGTCCGCAAGCACGGCCTGGAAGGGGTCAAGGTCGCCGTCGTTGAGGGCGACGACATCCTCGGAGGGCTCGACGGGCTGATGGAGGGCGGCGAAGCGTTCACCAACATGGACACCGGCGCCCCGCTCGCACCCGTCCGCGACCAGGTCACCAGCGCCAACGTCTACCTCGGCGCCTTCCCCATCGCCGAGGCGTTGAACCAGGGCGCTGACATCGTCATCACCGGCCGCGGCACGGACCCCGGGCTCGTCATCGGTCCATTGATCCACGAGTTCGGGTGGACCGAGGAGGACCTCGACCAGCTCGCAGCAGGCACCGTCGCGGGGCACATCCTCGAGTGCGGCGCTCAGTGCACCGGCGGCAACTACACCGACTGGAAGTCGATCGAGAACATGGCCATGATCGGCTACCCGATCGTCGAGGCCTGCCCCGACGGGACCTTCACGGTCACCAAGCATGAGGGGACCGGCGGGCGAGTCTCCAGGGACACGGTCGTGCACCAACTCAGCTACGAGATGGGCGACCCGGCCAACTACATCACCCCGGATGTCGTGGCGGACTTCACGTCCTTCCAGCTCCACGACCAGGGCAACAACCGAGTCCGCATCAGCGGCGTGAAGGGCGCGCCCGCTACCCCGACCTACAAGGTGTCGATGAGCTTCCAGGACGGCTGGAAGTCGGTCGGGCAGCTCACCATCTCCGGCCCCGACGCCCTTGCCAAGGCTCGCCTGGCCAGTGAGATCGTCTGGGACCGTCTCAAGTACGACGGGTTCGAGTACTCCGCGGATGAGCGGCTCGTCGAGTTCGTCGGCGCCAACGTCTGCCACGAGGGCGTCGCGGTTCCGGGCAGCGAGGAGCCGACCGAGGTCGTCCTACGGCTCGGCGTCAAGGGACCCGACAGGGCGAAGGTCAACCGGTTTGGCTCCGAGCTCGTCCCCCTGGTCACCAGCGGTCCGCCCGGGGTCACCGGCTTCGCCGGGGGACGCCCGAAGGCCACCGAGATCATCGGCTACTGGCCAGCCTTGCTCGACAAGACCAAGGTTCGCTCCACCGTCTCCGTTCACGAGTTGCAGCCCGGAGGGCCGTCATGACTCACGCCAACCTAGGCCAGATCGCTTACGCCCGCTCGGGTGACAAGGGCGAGGGTTCCAACGTCGGGGTCATCGCCCGCTCAGAAGCCGCCTACGAGTTCCTTCGGACCTTCCTCACAGAGGCGGTCGTCCGTGAGCACTTCAAGGGCATCAATCACGGCGGGGTCCGCCGGTTCGAGGCCCCGAACATGGGCGTCCTGAACTTCCTCCTCGAGGACAGCCTCGGCGGCGGGGGCTCCGCGTCCCTGAAGACCGACGCCCAGGGCAAGACCCACGGACTGGCGCTCCTCCGGATGGAGCTTGACGTGCCAGACGAGGTCCTCAAGAGCGTGGGGAGCTGACCGTGGATCTCCTCCTCGAGCTTCGCGAGCGGGCTCGCCGGTCGGACGCCCGCGTCGTCCTCCCTGAGGCCTCCGATGAGCGCGTGGTCCAGGCGGCCACGCGGCTCGCGTCCGAGGGTCTGGTCCAGCCAGTCCTGGTGGCGTCTCGGGGAATGGGCAGCGTCCCCTCCGGCGTCGAGGTCATCGACCCCCTCCGTGACAGCCGGGCGGAGGGGTTCGCGGCCGCCCTCCTGGAGCGCCGCAAGGCCAAGGGGATGACACCGGAACAGGCCGCCGAACGGATGCGCGACCCGCTCACCTTCGGCGCAGCGCTCGTGGCGTCGGGAGACTGCGCGGGCGGGGTCGCAGGATCCGAGGCGGCGACCGCGGACGTCCTGCGCGCAGGCCTCCAGGTGATCGGGCTGCAGCGTGGCATGAAGACGCTGTCGTCCTGCTTCCTGATGGTCTTCCCGGACCGCGCCCTGACCTACGGCGACTGTGGCGTCGTTCCAGACCCCAGCGCGGAGCAGCTGGTCGACATCGCCATCGCCACGGCGGAGAGCCACAGGCGCCTGGTGGGCGAGGCCCCCAAGGTCGCCCTCCTCTCGTTCTCGACGAAGGGCTCCGCGGAGCACCCCCACGTGGACAAGGTGCGCGCGGCTGCCGCCATGCTCAAGGAGCGCTCCCCGGGACTCACGAGTGACGGGGAGCTCCAGGTCGACGCGGCGATCGTTCCGGCCGTCGCCGAGCGCAAGGCGCCACGATCGCCCCTCGGCGGCCAGGCCAACGTGCTGATCTTCCCGGACCTCGACGCCGGTAACATCGCCTACAAGCTGACCCAGCGCCTCGCCGGCGCGACCGCGCTGGGCCCGCTCGTCCAGGGCCTGGAGCGTCCATTCATGGACCTCTCGCGCGGGTGCAGCGCCGATGACATCGTGGACGTCGCCTGCATCGCCGCCGCGCTCGCGAACTGACCGGCCAGGCCGCGCTGCTCGCCTACGGGCCCGGTCTCTTCAACTCCCGCTCCGCCGGACCCATCCGAGGCCCAGCGCAGGGGGCCCGGCGCTGGGAGCCCGGCGAGGAAGGCTCAGTGCGAGCTCTTGCCCGAGTCCGACTTCAGCTGCAGCGCGCCCGTCACCGGGCACTGCTCGACGTTGGGATCGTTCGGGTCGAGCTCCTGGGTCTCGACGCTCGCCTTCGCCTCCCCTGCGATGGGCTCAGGCGCCTCGGCATCCGTCGAGGCACAGCTGGCGGTGATCAAGGGAAGAAGCAGGAAGGCGGAGCTGAGGCGGAGGAGGTCCATCACGGGGGGCGGGGTCAGGAGGGGTCTGCGGGTCTCACCGGCGGCGATTCCGCCGGGCGGGGGCATATTCTGGGCCCATCCTGTCCGATATAGGAGACATGGCATCTGGGAATCGTAATCGCCGGCGTCGGTTCGATCCGGACCTCGACCGCCGGGGCGACCGGGGGGAAGGCCCCGAGATCTACGAGGTGGACCTGCACGGCTGCACGGTGCAGCAGGCCGAGCGACGGCTCCTCGAGGAGCTGACCCGCTGCCGTGCTGCCCGGCGGAGCCCCGTCCACGTCATCACCGGTCGAGGCTTCGGCAGCAAGGGTGGAAACGGTGTGCTCAAACCCGCGATGACCCGCTGGCTCCAGGGGCCGCAGGGCCAACGCGTGGGCGTCGCGGGCGTCCGAGAGGTGAACGACGGCGGCGCTCTCGAGGTCAAGATCGAGCGCTGAGCCCCGCGCTGCGAGGACCCGCCCGCCCTTTCGCACCGTTCAAGGCTCCGCAGGCGGCCCGCTGGGCCGCAGACTGTGTCGGAGCCCCCCAGGGGGCATGTACATGCGTCGTCCGATGCCCAGCCCCAGCCAAAGCGAGCAAGACCACGGACTCGCCCTGACCCTCTTTGGGGGTGGGGCTCGAGCGGCCTACCAGGTCGGCGTCCTGAGGGGCCTCGGCCGAGCCCACCCGGACTTCTCGGCGGACATCCTCACCGGCATCTCCGCTGGAGCGATCAACGCGGCGCACCTCGGCAACAGCGAGGCCACCTTCGAGGAGGCCACCCAGCACCTCGAAGCCCTCTGGCGCGGCATCGACGTCGACTCGGTGTTCGAGACGCGCGGGCTCGCCCTGCTCCACCGAGCGGCCTGCATCGGAATGCGCCTCGCCACCGGGTGGGCCCCGACGCTCCGCCCGCTGGACGGCATGGTCGACAGCTCGCCGCTGCGCCGCTTCCTCGAGGCCTCGTTCGGCGGGCAGGGACTACCTGGGATCCAGACCAACCTGGAGACCGGTCGCCTCAAGGCCATCGCCCTGATCGCGTTGCGGTACTCCACGGGGCAGACCGTCTCCTTCACGGCCGGCGGCGAGTTCCGAGATTGGGAGCGCCCCCTCCGCCACAGCGTCCGGACCGACCTCCGGGTCGACCACGTCCTCGCCTCGGCCGCCCTGCCCCTCTTCTTCGCGCCTGTCGAGGTCGACGGGGAGTGGTATGGGGACGGTGGCGTCCGCCTGACCGCGCCCCTCGCCCCGGCGGTGCACCTCGGCGCAGATCGGATCCTCGCCGTCTCCACTCGCTTCCGTCCTTCAGAGGCGGAGGCTCGAAGGCCGCGCTTCAAGGGCCCCCCCCGTGCCGCGCAGATCCTGGGCAACCTCATGAGCGCCACCTTCCTCGACGTGCTGGACCAGGACGCCATGCACCTGGGTCGTATCAATCGCCTCGTCGAGCGACTCCCACCGGATGAACGGGAGCACCTCCGCCCCATCAAGTGCCTGGTCATCCGACCCTCAAGGGATATCGCGAGCCTCGCCAATGACTTCGAGCCCAGGCTCCCTGGCACCTTCCGCTTCCTGACTCGCCGCTGGGGCACGCGCCGCGCGAGGTCGCAGGAGTTACTCTCCACGATCCTCTTCCAGGGCGACTACATTCGCCGCCTCATGGAGGTCGGCGAGGAGGATGGCGCCGCCAACGCGGACGCCGTCGCAGAGCTCCTGGACGACTAGCCGCCGCGAAGGCCGCCCGCTAGAACCCGAAGGAGAGCCCGAAGTAGAGGGTGAAGTCCGGACCCGCGGCGGCGATGGCGTCCTCATGAAACGAGACAACCAGGGAGCTCTCCCGGGTCAGGTCGTGGGCCACCCCCACCCCCACATCCAGGATCTCGCTCGCGATCTCCTCGAAGGCGACGTCTTCGGTGAGCGACGAGCGGTACTGCAGCTGGAGGAGCAACGAGGTGGTGTCGGACCAGCGATACTCGGCTCCGACCCCAGCGAACATCAGGAAGCCAACGTCGACCCCTGCCTCGAGGAACGCGCGCGGGGCGTCCACGTACACGCCGTCGAGATGACCCGTGAAGGTCCATCGACCAGACGACTTCTCGGCCACGACGCCCGCCGCGGTGTCCCAACCACCGCTCCCGGAGCCGCCAGAGACGTCACCCGTCGGGAGCTCGACCGTCACCCGTGCCGCGACGCCTGCTCGGCCTGGCCCCTCCTCGACGACGGTCGCCATCCCAGTGATGGGGAGGTCTCCGAAGAGCACTCTATCCTCCTCCAGGGACCACGCCGTGGCTCCGCGTCGCGAGAGGTCCATCGAGTACTGGTCCCGGGGGAACCGCTCGCGCCCACCACCCGGCAGTCCAGTCAGCTCGTGAAAGGCATCCACCATGGCGTCGAGAAAGCCGCTCGAAGCGAAGACAAGACTGGGCTCTATCGCGAAGGCGACACCGTCCCCGACCCCCAGCAGCAGGTTGGCCGCCAACCGGGCCAACTCCCCGTCGAACCTGGCCGCCTCGGTGAAGGTGGAGTTGCGCTCGTAGATCGATGAGTACTGGAGGTCGACCAGCGAACGCCCTTCTCCGGTCTCAGGCAGGGTGGCCCGCGACGGACGAGGCGCCGGGAAGATGACGCCGACTGGTTGGAGGACCCGCGCCGCGATCGGCCCTCGCACCCGGAGGGCCGGGTCGGGGGTTGGCCCTGCGCAGCCCACCATCAGGCCAGTGCACAGGCTGAAGAACACCCGCCCCGATCCCATCCTCAGCGGCCTTCGTCCGCGGTGCCCGCAGGCTCGTCGCCGTCAGGCTCGCCCCCGTGGCGAGGCGGCGGAGCGGGAAAGCGCACGACGGCCTCCAACTCTTGACGGCGGAACACGCAGGTCCCATCCGGCTCGCATACGGAGTAGACGACGTAGCCACGGAGGGTCGCCGTGGGCGACGGAGGCGGGGCGTCTGGGTCAGGTGGTGCGGGGATCACGAGCGGCGTGGAGAGCTCAACGTCGGCCATCAGAGGCCGCCCTTCTCCACCGGGACCGGGTGCGTCAAAGGTCACCAGCGGACTCGATACGATCCAGCCATCCTGCGGCTCCAGCCAGAGGCGCGGAGGCTCTGCATCCGTGGGCCAACTTGAGCCGGGCCGCGGGCGGAGCACCACGTGAAGCCGCAGCGCCCCGCGCGGAATGCGGATCCTCGGACCCGCCGATGCTGTATTCAACGCCACCGCGTGCTCCAACCGGACGAGTGTGCCTGGGTCCCTGGCCACGCGCGCTCCGGGATCTGGCTCGACGACGGGGCCACGCCGCGGCACAGGGATCGACCGGGAGCCGAGGACCCGCTCTGCTCCTGAAAGGGAGGTCCGTAACTCGACGGGCTCCTGCCCCCTGGCGCTCACCTCGGTGAGGGCTTGCTCGACCCAGTCGTAGAACGCGTACGGCTTGTCCAGCGCCGGCCCCCACTGCTGAATTCTGCGCCGCCAGATGTACTGGTTCGGGGAAGCCAAGAGCGCTGAGAACCAGGCATCGATGGACCCCTGCAGGTCAGCGGCCCGAGCCTGCGGACCGTCGAAGCGCATTCGAAGGCCTACGCCCGCCCGAAATCGGTCCTGCGCCGTGCCGGACCGGGCAGCAGAAGTGAGGGCTTCGACCTCTCCGTCGATCGTCCGAGCTCCTGGCCCCGCGAGCATCAGCCGTGCCACCGCTCGCAGGGCGCGCTGCGCTGGGGCGAGGCCACCACGGAGCCGCGCCACCTCGTTGACCCGAAAGGCGGTCGCGTCATGAGCCGCCTCTGCAGGAGCCTCGAAGCTCTGGCGCACGAACCCGTCCACAAACTGCTCCTTGAACTGCTTCGGCGCTGGCCGGTCGATCCGGATGACGCCGTGCTCATCCACGCCGGTGAGATCGGGGACCGCAGTGACCCCGCAGACGCCGAAGGGGTCCCAGAGGATCGGGAAGTCCAACTCCTGCCACTGCTGGTAGAGCAGGGCGCGGTCCGCGTGCTGTTCCTGCACGATTCCAACCACCCGGAGCTCACCAGCCTCGACCAGAGGGCGCACTCTCTCGTACCAGACCGGCACGTCTCTGCGGCACCCCGCTCACCAGGAGGCGAAGTGGATCAGGAGCAGCTTCCGACCGCGTAAGGTGCTGAGGTCGACGCTCCCGCGCCCGTCGATCCGAGGGAGTTCCACTGCTGGGAGCCTCGCACCCACTGTGTTCCAGCTTTTGGAGTTGAGCTCCTGTGGCTCTGCCGCTGTGGCGGCGAGTTGGAGCAAGGTCCCGACGAGGAGCAACCATGGGGCGCGGAGTCTCATGTCCCCGAGTCTAGAGCCCGAAGAGCCACCGGTCACGACCTGCAGGCGGTCGTCTCTGGCTCATCGAGTCTCGAAGCCGTCATGCCCCTGGACTTCAGCCAGGCGAACGTCGACGGAGTCCACTCGCGCGCCCGCGGGCCCCATCTCCAGCCATCCGAGGAACTCCTCAACCCGGTCAGGGTGCCCCTCGCAGTGAGCCTCCACCCCCCCGTCCTCGAGATTCCGAACCCACCCGGCGACCCGCAGCGCGCGCGCCTCCAGGCGAGCATGCCAGCGAAAACCTACGCCCTGCACGCGGCCTCCCAGACGAACGAGGCGAGCCTCCATACCAGGCTCGTTCAACGCTCTACCTGACCGAGCTCCGGCGCGCCAACCATCCCGGAGTGCACCGTGTACGAGAAGGGCAGGAACGCCATGATCTCACCCTCCAATTGCCGCAGGCACGCGATGCGATCGTCGGCACGGGCGCGCCCGAAGAGGCTCCGTGAGGCCTTCGCGTAGAAGCCCTGGTGCGCGGCCTCGGAGGGCAGAAGTTCGGCGAAGAGCTCCCGCAGACGACCATCCCTGGAGTGTTCCGCCAAGAGATGAAAGCGCTCCAGGCTCCTGGCCTCGATCAGGTGAGCAATCACAAGCCGGTCGAGCACGAGGCTCTCGCGGCTCTTTGCTGAACGGCGATGAAGGGTTGCAGCGTAGAGGTTTTCGGTCTGCTCCCCGAGGCGCCCGCCGCGAGCCTCAAGCTCTGCTACGACCACCTTGAAGTGCTCCAGCTCCTCGATCGCGATGTCAGCGAGGTCCTGGACGAGCTCGGTGCGCTCGGGGTTCTTGGCGATGAGCGCGTGAGCTGAGGAGGCCGCCTTCAGCTCGCAGTGCGCGTGGTCTTCCAGTAGCCGCGTAGGCTCCTGCTCCACGAGGGCGACCCAGCCTTCGGGGGTCTGGTGATCCAGTGGAAAGCCCATGAGAGGGTGGTTCAGGCGACCGCGCTGCCCGGAGGGGAGCGCCTGGCCGTTAACCGTTCTGTCCGGGGACCCAGAGCACGTCGCCCCGCCCTTGATCGTTGGCCTCGCGCGCGAGGACGAAGAAGAGATCTGAGAGCCGGTTCACGTACTTCAGGACCTCGCCGTTGACGCGCCCGCCCTCTTCCCGAGCAAAGAGCTCGACAATGGAGCGCTCCGTGCGCCGGCAGACCGTCCGAGCAAGGTGGAGCCACGCGGCGACAGAGGAGCCGCCGGGGAGCACGAAAGAATTGATCGGCTCGAGGGTCTCGTTCACCTCATCGATCCAAGCCTCGAGTCGCTCGGCGTAGACCGCCGTGATCCGGAGCTTCTCCCCGGCCTCACCAGGAACGCAGAGATCCGAACCAACATCGAACAGATCGTTCTGAATCTGCCGGAGCCGGGCGGCGGCAGCCTCCTCGACGCCTTGGACCAACATAAGCCCAATCACGCTATTGAGCTCGTCGATGTTTCCGTAGGCGGACACCCGTAGGTGGTGCTTGGGGAGAGTGGACCCGTCGCCCAACTGGGTCGTGCCGGAGTCGCCTGACTTGGTGTAGATACGGCTGAGGTGGACCATCGTTCGGCTGAGAGTCTAAGCCGCAGCGCCCGCCCTCCACCCCCAAATGAGTCCGCATCGTTTCGATTCGAAATGTGCTGATCTCAATCTCGCACGACCCTGCCAAGGCCCGTGGCCTGGGCCCGTCGCCGCTGCCTCCTGGGGCCTTTAGGATCGGACGCTTCCTTGCCTTCTCGGCCCCGGCCGGGTGCCCCTGCCCCGAAGCACCACCCGCGCCGGCGAATCTGCGCCGCTGCCACGGCCTCCTCAGGTGTCCTTATCGCCGCGGCGCCGCTCGTTTCGTTCGAGCGCGTCACGGCGCCTTGCGTCCTTGGGCTGCTCCGCGAGGCCGAATCCAGACGGCGTCGCGGACGAGCCGAGGGACCGGAGGATGATGTGCCACGCACGGGCATCGCGCGGCTCGAGCGGCGCACGGGTGACCATGCGCTCGATTGCGCCGGTGATGTCCTTCGCGGCTGACTCCGTGAACGCCACCTGCCCCGCGAGCACCTCGGTCATCCGCTCCTTCAGGAACGTCCGCTCCCGCTGATCTAGGCGCTTGGGCTTGGGCTCTCGCTGGTGCACCTCGTCCCCGGTGAACAGGCTGTGCAGCACCACCGTCACCGCCTGGGCGAGGTTGAGGGAAGTGTGCTCGGGGGCCGTGCGGAGGTGGGCCAGCTCCTGCGCCACCGCCGCCTCCTCGCGGGTCAACCCGCTCTCCTCGCTGCCGAAGATCAGCGCCAGCCGCTGCTCCCCGTCGTCGCCCATGGGCGCGAGCTCCGGCGCGCGCTCGCGCCAGTTCACCCGCCGCTCCTTCTTCCTCGCGCGGGCGGTGAAGGCCACCGCGTGGTGGCAGCCCTCGAGGGCCTCCTCCATGGTCTCGACCACCTTGATGGCGGACCTGGCGTCCTCGCCGCCGTGGGACATGAGGTCGAAGTCAGGGTGGACCAACAGCGACGGGCGGCCGAGCCCCTTGATCACGACCTCGGCCGGACCAAAGTTCAGGGCCGCGCGGAGGACGGCGCCCACATTGCGGGGGCCGGCGGGTCGACAGAGGATGATGCGCTTCACGGGGCAGAGACTACTCGCCCAGGGGCAGCGTGCGTAGGAAGCGCAGCTGGTCGAGGGTGAAGCCCTCGCTCACCCGCGGGGACGTGGGGTGCCCCTCTCGTTCCCTGATGTACAGCACTCCGTCCCCCAGGTCCTCCACGTTGGGGCCAGGCCGCTTCGGCGGCACCCTCCAGTGGTCCAGGCGGAACGCGAACCCGTCGGGCCCCCCGAGGCCCTCGCCGTCCACCGAGATCCGGTCGGGCGCCAGGTCACTCCCTCCCACCGAGCAGCTGAGGGCGAACCGCTCCCGGGCCTCCTTGCGGACCGCGAAGTCGAACGGCGCATCGCCCACCAGCTTCGCCAGGTCCGGGCGGCCGGGGACCTCGACACGCCGGACCGGCGCGGAGGCCTCGACCTCCAGCCCGTCCCAGAGATCCCGGGGCGGCCAGCATCCAACCAGCACCTCTGCGGGCCCCGCACCCTCCACCCGGGCCCGCCACCAGACGCTGCGTTCCTTCTCGAGCCGAAGCCGAGGCCCCTGCGACGCCTCCGGATCGACGGCCTCGCCCCCCCCGCCCTGGAGATAGAGCGTCGACCCTTGCGCCAGCGTGGTTCCGCCCAGGAGCACGGCGTCCGGGACGGGGGCGCCGGACGCCTTGGCCCCGCGGCGCCGGGGTTCAAGGGAGACACGTAGTGAGGCCCCGCGGTCACCGAGTCGAAGTCGCCCCCACGCCGCCCCCCGGCCCGAGGGATCGAACGTCAGGCGGCCCTTTCGCGCCGGCGCTTCGCCGCCGGCCTGAAGGTCGAGCGCGAGGTGCGCGCCGCTCTCCCAGCGCACGGCCGGAGGCTCCTCGCCGCCGGTCCACCAGAACTCGAGCTCCGGGAGGCTGGTGTAAGCCCGGAACGGGTCGTCGTGGAGCAAGGGGCGAAGCTCCAGGGTCGACACCCCTCCCGCGCGATCGAAGACCTGCGCCTTGGACTGAATCCCCAGTCGCTCCTCCTGTCGGTCCGGCGCCACGAAGGCGTGGGCGTCGAGGCCAGCGGAGGAGGTGTAGGCCGACCCCACCGAAGGGTAGGACGAGGGCTCCAAGCCCAGATCGAAGGCGCGATCCAGCGCGCGGCTGGACTCGAGCACCGAGGCGGTCTCGACCACCGGCGCCTCGCTCCCCTGGCCCCGCGCCCACCGGATCCAAAGCGGGACATCGAGCAGCTCCGTCGCGAAGCGTCGACCCACGGTGAGCTCCGTCGGCCGGCGGAGGAGACCGCGGGTGGCGCAGAGGACCACGGTGCAGTCTTCGCCGCGGCCAGCGACCTCCACCTGCTCCAGCAGCCGCCCCACCGCGCGATCGATCTCCAGCAGTTGCGCGTCCCGAACGGCGCGCTCGAGCAGCTCCCACGCGTCGCTCCCCCGCGCCCGGCCGAGCATGCGGACGAGCTCCCGGGCCGCCTCGGCCGTCCCATCCAGCCGCTGCAGCTCCCGCGCCACCTCCGCTCGCTCCGCCGCGACGGAGGCGAGGCGCTCGCCGATCAGCGGCGCCGCGCCCATGAGCTGTTCGGGGTCCGCCTTGGCCGGCCCCAGCGGCGCCCCAAAGACCACCAGGCCGAAGACCCCGAGGCCGGGCTCGAGGAGCGGCCCCGCCAGGAGGTCACGGGCGCCGATGGAGACGCCGAGGGCGTCGCGTGCGGCCTCTCCAGGGCGCGGCGCATCGAACCCGTCGAACCCCTGCTGGAAGCCGGAGATCCCGCGGGACTGCCGCGCCTCGGCCAGGGAGGCCACGGTCCGCCAGCCCAGTTCGTGGAAGCCCTCGGCCAGGGTGCGCTCCTCCTCCGAGAGCCGGGCGAACATGGGCGTGCGCATGGAGCCGACGCCGTGCTCGGGCGGGTACCGGCCGGTGAGCAGGGAGGCGAGCCCGGAGTTCCCGCCCGTGGAGACCGCGACCGCGTCCCGGTAGCGGACCGCGCCGGCGGCCAGAGACTCGAGGTTCGGGAGCTCGAGGTCGTCCCGCTCCAGGTCCGCGCGGGAGACGCCGTCGAGCACGAGCATCAGCACGCAGTCGCTCGAGGCCCGCAGCTCCTCATCCAGTCCAGCCGCAGCCACGCCGCCCGGCAGGCCCCAGGCCTTCGCCGGGGGCCGCTTCACCTCGCCGTCGCCCCCACCGCCGCAGCTCGCGGCGAGCACCACCGACAGGAGTCCGAGGCGCAGCCTCACGCTCGCTGCTCCGCGAGCTGCGCGGGGGCGGGGTTGCCCCCCGAGATGGTGACCGCGACCCGCATCGCTCCCCGCGGCTCGGTGGAGAGCCCGCGGCGCGTCCGCGCCGCGCTCACCAGATCGCAGAAGTCGGTGGAGAGCGCCGCGGCGTAGGCCGCCGCGCCCGCGGGCTCGACGACCTCCGCCACCCAGCCGCACCCGGCGTCGTCGTTCACGAGCCGCCGCTGAGCGGCGTAGATCGCGTCATCGTCCACCGTCAGGATCCCGTCGAGGGTCGCGCGGCAGAGGTCCACGTTGAGGTGGCCCGCGTAGGTGGTCGTGAGGCCCTGGACCTGGCTGGTGATGGTGTCCAGGTGGACGCTCTTCCCCTCTCGCTGCGCGGCCACCATGGCCGCGGCGCCGGTGGGCTCGGCGCCCAGCAGCACGACCTCCTCCCCCAGCTCCCGACGCAGGGCCAGCGCGGAGCCCGCGCTCAGCCCGCCCCCGCCGATGCACATGATCACGACCTCGACCTCGGGCCAGTCCGACGCGAGCTCGAGCCCGACGGTCCCCGCCCCCTCGACGGTGCCCGGTCGGTCGTAAGGGTGCACCCAGAGCCGGCCCTCGCCAGCGAGCTGCTCCGCCACCACGTCCGCCTGCCAGCGATCGGCGGCCAGCACCACCTCGGCCTGCTCCTCGCGGCAGGCCTCGATCTTGTTCGGGTAGGCGTCCTCCGGCATGACCACGGTGGCCGGGACCCCCACCCTCCGAGCGGCCCAGGCCAGCGCCCGACCATGGTTGCCCGAGCTGGAGGCCACGACGCCGCGCGCGCGCTCCTCGTCTGTGAGCCGAAGCATGTTGTTCAGCGCCCCGCGGGCCTTGAATGAGCCGGTCTGCTGCCGGTTCTCGAGCTTGCCCCGCAGGTCCAATGCGCCGGGGACCGATCCGGGCAGACACACCAGGGGCGTCGGCAGCAGCACCTCCCGGATACGTCCCGCCGCGGCCGCCACGTCGATGTCGGGGAATGTGCCCTGCCAGTCGCCCGGCTGCAGGTTCTCGTTGAGCCACATGCACCCAGTCTAAGAGACGGGCGGTCGCTCACGCCCTCACTCTCCCCCCTCGACAGCGCGCAGCCACTAAACTCCGCCCCGTGAACCCCGCCGCAACCAAGGGCGCTCCCGCGCCCGCAGCCCCCGTCGTGGAGGGCCTGCCCTTCACCTCTAGGTGGCTGCTCGCGCCCATGGAGGGCGTCACGGCGCCGTCGTTCCGGGACATCGTCCTCGCCCGCCACGCCCCGACAGACCTGGGCGGCGCCTTCACCGAGTTCGTGCGCGTGATCGACCGCCCCGTCGCCAAGCGAGAGATGCACAAGCACCTGGGCCCCCGCAGGTTCTCGATCCCCGTGGGCATTCAGCTCATGGGGAGCGACCTGGGATGCCTCACGGGCTCCGCCGCCCACGCCGCGGAGCTGGGCGTCCCGGTCCTCGACCTCAACTTCGGCTGCCCCGCCCGCGGCGCGCTCAAGGGCTGCGCCGGTGCCGCCGCCCTCAAGAACCCGAGCGGTGTGGAGGCCACGGTCCGAGCGGCGGTCGAGGGCGTCGACGGGCGCACCCCGGTCACGGCCAAGATCCGCGCCGGCTTCGACCATGACCGAGACGTGGAGGTGCTGGCGAGGGCCGCCGAGGCAGGGGGCGCGTCGATGCTCACCATCCACTGCAGGACTCGCCGAGAGGGCTACCAGGAGGAGGTCCACTGGTCCCGCATCCGCCGGGCCGTGGAGGCGGTCTCTATTCCTGTCGCGGGGAACGGCAGCGCCTGGTTGCACTCCGACCTCGAGCGCATGCGGCAGGAGACCGGGTGCGCCTTTGTCATGGTCGGTCGCGGCGCCCTGCGCGACCCCTGGATCTTCTCCGGTCGGGACGTCCCGCTCACCGAGGCCGCCGCCTTCCTCCATGAATACGCGTGCGTCCTCCAGTCCCTCGGCGCCCCCCGCCGGGCGGCCGTCGGTCGCGTCAAGCAGCTGCTGAAGTACTGGGAGGCTGGGCGCCTCGTGGGCGACGCTGAGGGTCGCGAGCGCTGGCTCCGGGATCGCGACACCGAGGGCTTCCTCGGTCGCCTCGAGTCCCTGGCCCCCGCGGACGTCAGCTGACCGCCGCGTCCCGGCGGGCCCGGACCGCGGCCGCGAGCTCATCGAGCACCGGCACCGTGTCGTCCCACCCGAGGCAGGCGTCGGTGATGCTCACCCCGTGGACCCGCGGAGAGGCCTCCGGGGCCTGGCGCCCCTCCACCAGGTTGCTCTCGATCATGACCCCGGAGACGACCCCGGAGCCCGCGCTGATCTGGCGCGCCACCTCGCTCGCGACCGCCGGCTGTCTCGAGTGATCCTTACGACTGTTGCCGTGGCTACAGTCCACCATCAACCGCGTCCGGAGCCCGTGCTCCTCCAGCCGCGCCGCGGCCCCGAGCACGGACGCCTCGTCGTGATTCGGCCCACCGTGGGCCCCCCGCAAGATCAGGTGGCAGGAGGGGTTACCCCGGGTGGCCACGATGGCCGAGATCCCCTGCTTCGTGACCGATAGAAAGCGGTGTGGGTGCTGCGCCGCGCCCACCGCATGGACCGCCGGCTCGAGGTCGCCGGAGGTACTGTTCTTGAACCCCACCGGCATCGAGAGCCCGGAAGCGAGCTCGCGGTGCACCTGGCTCTCGGCGGTCCGGGCCCCAATGGCGCCCCACGAGGTCAGGTCCGCGAAGAACTGCGGCGAGATCGTGTCCAGGAACTCACTCCCGGCGGGCAAACCCAGGTCCGCCAGGTCTGCGAGCAACTCCCTCGCCACGCGCAGCCCTCGGTTGATGCGAAAGCTACCGTCGATGTCAGGGTCGCTGATGAGCCCCTTCCAGCCGACCCGAGTGCGCGGCTTCTCGAAGTAGACGCGCATGACGATCAGCAGATCGTCGCGTAACCGGACCGCCTCGCCGTGCAGCCGCGACGCGTACTCACGCGCGGCTTCTGGGTCGTGGATCGAGCAGGGCCCCACCACCGCGAGGACGCGGTCCGAGGCTCCGGAGAGGATCTGTTCGATCTCTCGGCGCGCCGCGGTCACGACGCCTGCGGCACGGGCCGTCACAGGGATCTCGGCCGCGAGGATCGCCGGCGAGATCAGAGGCTGCAGATCAGAGACGCGGACGTCGTCCGTACGGTGGGCGTCGCCGCTCATGAAAGGAGCGGGCCCACCGCCGCCTCGACGGCCTCCACGAGCGCGCCAGAGGCGATGCACTCGCGCGCTGCCCTGAGGTCTGGCTCGAGGTAGCGGTCCCCCTCGAGGGGTTCGATGACCGCGCGGGCCGCCAGGTACGCGGCCTGGGCCCCGAGCCCAGCACGGTGCTCCAGCGAGAACTCCCGGGCCTGCGCGCCGCAGACGAGCTCGATCCCGAGCACCGCCTCGACGTTATCGAGGATCGTCCGGCACTTGCGCGCCGCCGTGACCCCCATGGAGACGTGGTCCTCCTGGTTCGCGCTCGTGGGCACCGTGTCCACCGATGCCGGGTGGGCGTAGACCTTGTTCTCGCTGGCGAGCGCGGCCGCCGCGTACTGGGCGATCATCAAGCCGGAGTGGAGGCCGGGGTCGGGAGAGAGGAACGCAGGCAGCCCTGAGAGGTCGGGGTTGACGAGCTGCTCGACGCGACGCTCCGAGACGTTGGCGAGGGTACAGACGCTCAGCCCGAGGTAGTCGAGGATCATCGACAGTGGCTGGCCGTGGAAGAGTCCGGCGCTGAAGACCTCACCGGTCTCCGGCACGACGAGCGGGTTATCCGTGACGGCGTTCAGCTCCGCGCGGAGGACCTCCGTCACGTGGGCGAGCGCGGTCTTGACCGCGCCATGAATCTGCGGCACGCAACGCAGCGAGTAGGGGTCCTGGACACGATCGCAGTCCGCGTGGGAGGCGAGGACCTCGGAGTCCCCCAGGCAGGCGCGCACGTTGCTCGCCGTACGCCGCTGCCCTTCATTGTTCTTGAGCTGCGCGAGGAGGTCCTGGAACGGGCGGTCGCTCCCCTTCAGGGCCTCGATCGAGAGGGAGGCGATGGCGTCCGCAGCCCGTGAGACATTGCTCGCGCGCAGGACGCTGACCACCGCCGAGGCCTTCATGATCTCCGTCCCGTTGATGAGGGCGAGGCCCTCCTTGGCTTCGAGCGTGAGGGGCGCGAGCCCTGCCTGCTCGAGCGCGTCGGCGGCGTCCATCCGGCGCCCGCCGACCCAAGCTTCACCGGACCCCATCATCGCGCCCGCCATGTGGGAGAGCGGCGCGAGGTCTCCGCTGGCGCCGACGGACCCTTGCTGAGGAACGACCGGGACGAAGCCTGCGTTGAAGACCTCTGCCAGGTAGTCGACCAGCTCGAGCCGAACACCGGAGACACCGCGGAGCAGGCTGTTGAGCCGAAGCACCTGAGCGATCCGGACTTCCCGGATCGGCATGGGGTCTCCGACGCCGACGCAGTGGGAGAGGATCAGATTCCGCTGCAGCTCCGCGAGGTCCTCCGCCGCCACCGCGACGTTCTTGAGGCGCCCGAAGCCCGTCGTCAGGCCATAGACCACGTCGCCCGCGGCGACGTGGGCGTCGACCATTGCACGTGACGCCAGGATGCCCTCGTGACAGGACGGGTCGACTTCGATGCGCAGGTCTGCGCCGTGGACTAGCGGCTCCAGCGCCTCGAGGGAGAGAGAGGAGCCGTCCAGGCGAAGGAGAGTCTGCGCATCGGGGGTCATGGGGCGCGATCTTAGCCTCATGAGTCCGCTCAGGCGCTGGTCCAGCGCCGCCGTTCCTCAGGATCCCCGCACGCGGCGGCGCTCTTCAGCGGTCTGCCCCTGGATCGCGCCGGGGGGGAGGCTGCCGCGGACCGTGGCCCGCCCCTCACCGACCTCGAGCACCGCGCCGGGGATGACCTGAACCCCGCGCCAGCTTGCGCTGACCCGCCAGGTCCCCTGCTCGAGCCCCTCCAGGAGGAGGTCCGAGCCTGGCCCCAACATCTGCGGCCCCTGGGGTGCGCCCTGAACGCGGACCTCCACCGGCAGTGCCTGGAAGCGTCCGGGAAGCTTGACCGAGACCTCCCCCGTCTGCATCGCCGCGTCCTTGAGGAGCACTGTGACCTCCTTCCCATCCCGCGGGACCACGCTGACGCCGCGGCGGGTGCCGTCCTTGCTGGTCGCCGTCACGTAGTAGGCGGAGGGCGCGGCCGGGTGGGACGAGAACTCGAACTGCCCCCGCCCGTCGGTCCGCCGCTCCTGGAAGGCCGCGGGGACGGACGGCATCACGATCTGGAGTGAGGCCCGCGGGCTGCGCTGCCCGAGCACCTTGGACGAGACCGTGGTCCTGTCGGCCGCCTCGATGGTGACGCTGGCGTTCTTGACCGGCTCACCCTCGTCGAGCACCACGCCGCGGATCATCGGTGCAGGCTGGAGGTCGATCATCACGACCGCCGGCCCCTCGCCCTCGATGACCGACCCGAGCCGCACGTTCTTGGAGGGGGGCACGGCGAGGGCGCCGTCCTTGAAGACCCGGACCGCGACGGCGCCAAGGGGAAGTCCCTCCACCACCGCGCGCCCCCCCCGGGGGATCTTGACCGGGTTGACCTCGTACCACGGAAAGCCCCCGCCTGGGACCGCGGAGGCGCCCGCACCCGCCGCCGGCATGAGGATCGCGTAGCCCGGTGAGGTTGAGCCAAGGGACCGTGCCAGGCCGATCTCCAGCGCCGCCCCCTCGTTCAGCGCGATCTTGAAGTCGTTGGGGCGGACCCGCTGCCGGAACCCGACGCCGACGACCCTCCTGGTGGTGGCGTAGCCCGCCTTGCGCGCGGTGACCAAGACCTTGCCTGCCGGCACCGCCCCGAACCGGAAGACCCCGTCGGCGTCGGTGTAGGCGACGCGACCATCGGAGCGGACCTCGGCGGAGGGCAGCGGCTCCCCTTCACCATCGGTGATCGTGCCGGAGACCGTTGCGACGCTCGCGAAGCTGAGGTGGAGTTGCGCAGTGGAGAGCTGCGCGAGCACCACCTCACGCACCGCGACCTTCCCGCCCGGGACGCTCACCTTGACGATCGACGCGCCCTGGAGCAGGTCGCTTGCGCCGAAGCGGCCCCGGGCATCGGACTGAATCTTGCGACCCACGTTCGGCCCGTAGATGAACTCCACATCGCCCGGGCTCGGCTTCCCGCCGGCGCCGGTCAACGACCCCTCCAGCCCTGCGGTCGCGTCGGCCCCGATGGACATCACGTCTTCAGGGACCTCCAGCGCGCCGGGGAGCAGCATGGTCAGCTCCACGTCGAGCGGGTAGACCACGGTGGTCCCAGAGCCCGGCTCTGTGCCCTTCGGGGTCTCGACGTCCCGGACCGGCTGCGCGAGGACGACCCGCGAAGACCCACCTCCTGACGGCCCGGAGAGTCCGTCGCCGGGCGGCGGCAGGTCCCCCACCCGTACCACCTGCTCCCACTCCCCGGGGCTCTGGAGCTCTGGTCCGTGCCCCGCGCCTCCACTCAAGACGTATCCGGCCGCGGCCACGGCGACCGCAGCGAGGAGGAGGGTGAGGTTCTTGGAGGCGGACATCGGTGAGGCGACGACGGGGGCGACATGACCTTCCCGCGCGAGGCCACAAAATAGCCCGCGCGGGACCCGCGTGTGGGGCCAAGTGTAGGCGCAGCGCAGACCTGCCTGGAGTGAGCGCTCAGCGGGAGTTGCCCGACAGCACCGTTACCTCGGGCTTCTCGGGCCTCCGGGCGTCCCCGCGCCGGGTCGCGGAGAAGATCCAGGCGATGGGCGGGTCCTCGTCGTCCCCCTCGACCCGGGGCGCCCGAACCGCCCGAAAGCCCGTGCCAGCGAGCACAGCGATGGACGCCTCGTTGCCCTCCTTGACCCGCGCCGTGAGCGCGAAGGCCCCCAGGCACTCGAACCCGACCCGGGTGAGGAGCTCGACCGTTGCGCGGCCGTGGCCCTTCCCCTGGTGCGCCTCCCCCAGCCAATAGCCGAGCTCACCGATGCCTGGGTGATCGTCAAAACGAAGGCTCGCCTCCCCGATCACCGCGCCACCGACCAGGTCGACCACTGCAAACGTGTAAGCAGGCTCGTCCGCTCGTCCGGCGCGCCAGGCCCCGTAACGTTCCTCGAGCTCCCGGATCACCGCCGGCCCCTCCCACGAGAGCCAGTGCGTCACGCCCCGCTGCCCGTGAATCTGCGGGAAGAGCAGGCCGGCGTCCTCGCGTCGGATCGGTCGCAGCTCGGTGGACCCGCACCGGGCGATCAAGGGGACCCCAGGCGACCCCGGGGGCTCGGGCGTGTCCGTCATCGCCGCTTCTTCTTCTCGCGCGTCGGGTAGGTGTCCAGCACCCACTGCTTCCAGGCCTCCTCTGACTGCAGCACGCCCATCCCGAAGTGCTCCTTCATCACGTCACGCGTCGGCTTCTTCTGCTTCAGGTCACGCAGGACCGCCCGCATCTTGCCCTGGTGATTGGCCACCACCCAGTCGTAGAAGGACCAGCAAATCGCCTGCTGCTGCACGTTCATCGCGGTCGTCGGGACGTCAAGCAGGGGGGGCAGCAGCGGCTCGTCAGCCCGAGACACTAGCTTGCGCATCGCCGCGCGCCACACGCCGTCCGCGAAGCTCGACAGCGCCGTCGCCTCCTCAATGCAGTACTGCACGCTGCTGTCGAAGCGGTCGTACTCGTACCAGTGCCCCGCTCCGGCGTCGAACCACCCTCCTCCGATCGGCCCGACATCCCGCTCCCGAAAGAGGTTCGAGATCAACATGTGCCCGACGTTGTGCGTGAACACCGTCCGGATCGCGCCGGGCGAAGAGAAGAGCCCTGGCTCCTGCCAGACCGAGAACACCGGGTCCTTGCCGAGCATCTTGAAGTCCCCGCGGGCGCTGGTGTGCATGAAGGTCTCCACCGCGGACTTGTGATCCTCGGCGGACGTCCAGATCCACATGCGCATCTTCGCGAAGATGTCGTCTTCTTCGACGCCAAAGTGCTCCACAACCCGCTGGCTCACATGGCTGGTGTCGTCCGCGACGAGGTGCATCAACTCGTGGGCGTTCACCCGCGACCGGCCCACCTTGAAGGACCCGCTGAGGTCCACCACCAGCTCGCAATGATCCGTCTCACAGCGTGAGACGGGCCGGCCGAAGTGAGCCTCGATTTCGTTCCGCTTCATCCACTCCGCCACCTCGGTACGGCGCGCTTCCATGGCCGCGTTCTCGGGACCTCCATCACAGCGCTTGCAGTCCACCACCAGGGCGCCGCCGCACTCCTTGCAGCCCGCGACCACCGAGCAGAAGTGCACCCGCCCTTCGGCCGCGATGATCTCCTCGGAGTGCTTGCTGCAAGGGACCACCCCGCGCTTGTCGCAGCGGCGGCAGCCCTCCTGTGGGATGACGGTCGGCGCCAACGTGGGCGCGAAGGAGACGAGAATGAAGCCGGAGACCAGGGTGAGGAGGAGTCGAGCCATGCCTGTACCGTACACCGCGTCGTGTCGATCGTTGAGGCCCCCTCCCAGGACCCGCCCCAGGCGCCGCTGCGCGTGCCCCGGCGCGTGTGGGGGTCCGCGTCATGGCTCATCGGCGGCCGCCTGTTCGGCTCCGGCTGCACGCTCCTGACCCTCCTGGTCCTGTCCGGGCACCTCTCCGACGCGGACTTCGGCAGGTTGACGTTCTGGGTCTCGGTGTTCCTGGTCCTGGACGGCGTGGTGGACTTTGGCGCGGGCCAGGTCTCCCTCCAGAGGGCCGCCGCGGACCCCGCCGAGGCGGCGCCCAACCTGCGAACGGCCAGGCGCGCCCGGACGCTCTCGGCCTCGATGGTGGCCCTGACGGTGGCGGGCTTGGCGGCGAGCTTCGAGGCGGGCGATGGGATCTACCTCGCCCTCGCCGCCCTCTACCACTTCAGCCACGTGCTCGAGCTCTCGACCCTCGGATGGAAGAGCCGGATCGCGTGGCGCTCGCCGGTCCTCGTGCGGGCGAGCGCGGCGCTGGCGAGCCTCCTCTTCGTCCTCCTCCTGCGGGAGACCGGGGAGCAGCGCCCCATGCCGTTCCTGCTGGCCATCGCCGCGGGCAGCACCCTGGGCAACCTCTCGCTGCACTTGGTGGGGCGCCGTGGGCTGCCCTCGGTGCGCGGCGTCAAGCCCGCCCCCATGCGGTCATTCCTCGCGACGTCTATCCCCATGGGCGCCGCCGCCGTGTTCCAGCAGCTCTACTTTCACGTGGACAACCTGTTCGTCCGCGCGCTCGAGGGGGACGAGGCCGTGGGCCACTACAACGTGGCGGTGCGGGTCATGAGCCTCGCCATCATGGGCGGGGTCTTCGCGTCCTCCGCCGCACTCCCCTGGCTGGCGCGGGCCCACGCCGAGGGCCGCGGGTTGGCCGCGGCCCTGCGGCTCACCGGCGCGTCGGCTGCCCTCGGGCTGGCGGTGGTCCTCGGGCTCGTCCCCCTTCGCGAGCCTGTGCTCGGCCTGTTCGGTGAGGGCTTCCTGGTCGCCTCAACGAGCCTCCTCTGGCTCCTCGCCGCCGCCTTCGCCGTGCACATCGGCGCCCCGCTGATGACCGCGGTCGTCGCCGCGGGCAGGTCCCAGGCGCTCCTCGCCATCGCCTCCGCGGGGCTCGCGGTGAACCTCGCCGGCAACGCCATGCTGGTCCCCGGCCGCGGAATGGACGGCGCTGCGATCGCGACGCTGCTCACGGAGGTCACCGTGGCGCTGCTCGCGTTCGCCGTGCTGACGAGGGGCGCGCCCGCAACGACCGGCGACGTATGATCCGAGGGGCAGGGGGCTCCCGTGCGCTAGACTCGAGCCATGCTGATCCTCCTGACGCTGCTGCTCCAGAGCCCGCTCCCCAACGCGCCTGCCTCCGCTCCCCCCACCGTCGAGGGCCAGGACGACGAGCCGAAGGTGGAGGCCCTCTCCCCGGAGCAGTGGTCCGGGGATCCCAAGTTCTGGTCAGTGGACGGGGACATGCTCGTCGGCAGGTCCACGCCCGAGAACCCGTGCAAGCGCTCCACCTTCCTCGTCCATACGGGGACCTTCGCTGACTTCGACCTCTCCCTGGAGTACATGGTCGAGCGCGGCAACTCCGGGGTGCAGTTCCGGAGCGCCGAGAAGGGGAAGTGGAACGTCGTGGGCTACCAGGCGGACCTCGAGGACGGCCCGAACTGGATCGGCGGGATCTACGAGCAAGGGGGGCGCGGCGTCCTGACCCGTCGCTCAGTCAGCCTGATGGCCAACGGCCCCAACAGCGACTACGACCTCCTGGCGGATCCGAAGGCGATGAAGGAGATCGGGCGCGGCCCGGGCTGGCACACCTACCGCGTCCGCGCCGAGGGCCGGTGGATCCGGCTCTGGGTGGACGGGACGCTGACCTGCGAGCTCGACGACCGCACGGACCAGGCGGCGCTCGAGGGGCTCTTCGCCCTGCAGCTCCACCAGGGGCCACCCATGACGGTTCGCTACCGCAACATCCGCGTGCTGCGCCTCCCCCCCTCGCGCGACGTCCACCGCAAGTGGATCTCGACCGCGGAGGCGTCCGGGCCCGGGGCCGTTGAACTGGAGCGCAGGCTCAAGTCGACCGCCAAGCTGAAGCGCGCTCGCCTGAAGGCTGCGGCGCGCGGCACGGTGGAGTTCGCTCTGGATGGCGAGGTGTTCGCGAGCGGCAACGACCCCTTCGAGGTTGAACTCCCTGGCGCCGCCCTGCAGAAGCTCCGGGATGGCAAGCCCCACCGCCTGACCGCGACCTGCGAGGGTCGGGGCGGGCCGACGACGGTCTCCGCCGTCCTCGAGCTCGAGTACGAAGACGGGCACAAGGAGGAGGTCCACACCGACCGCTGGTGGCGGAAGGCCGGGACCAAGGAGCGGGCTGCGGTGAGGGGACCCTTCGCGGCAGCTCCCTGGCTGGACGAACGGCTCAACGAAGAGGGGACCACCGGCGACCGCGCTGGCGATCCCGGCGGCGCCCGCTGATCGACCTCAGAAGGACCAGCGGAGGCCGAGGAGGAGGTTGCGTCCCGGCCGGTTCTGCCCGGACCCGTGCACCCGGTAATCCTCGTCCGTGATGTTCTCGAGGGCGAGCTGCCCGGAGACACCAGCGGCGAAGCGATAGGTCCCGGTGAGGTGGAACACGTCGTAGCCGGGCGTGCCCCCCGGCGGGATCCGGGTGGTGTCGCCCTCGTCCCTCGGGGACAGGCGGTCCGCGTCCTCGGAGTGGATCCAGCGGAGCTCCGCGGTGAAGGGCTGGTCCTCGGGCGCGAAGCGCAGGCCGAGCTGGCCCATCAGGGGCATCAAGCGGGACGGGACGGTCTGCTCGATGGGATCACCGGGACCGCGGATGTAGTCCTCCTGACCGTCAAGCCAGGACACATTCCCGAAGGCCGTCCAGTCGCTTGCGAGGCGGAAGGCCGCGCCGAGCTCGACGCCACCGATGCGTGACTCACCGACATTCGCCTTGGTGATCTCCTCCTCCCCGGAGCCGTTCACGGCCCCGGTGGGGAAGCGCTGGATGACGTCGTCTCCGTCGGTGAGGAAGGCCGCCAGCTGGAGCGAGAGCTGCTCTGTGGCGTGCTTGACGCCGAGCTCGTAGCTGATGAAGCGCTCGGGGTCGAGCCCCGGGCTCGGCACCTCGAACTCGTTCGAACGGGCCGAATCAAAGCGCGTCAGGTCACTCAGGTTCGGCGCCCGGAAGCCCTGCGAGATACCCCCGAAGAGCGCGACCGTGGCCGCGCCGTCATCCACCATCCGCGTCTCGAAGCGGAGGGACCCGGTGAGCGCAGCCCAGTCGTCCTCGACCTCGATCTGCGTGTCGGTGACGGGATCTCGAACCTCGTTCGCGTCGGCGGCGGCGTAGGTCGCACGCGCGCCCGCCGTCACCGTCGTGGAGTCGAGGACGTCGAAGGCGGCCTCAGCGAAGAGGCCCCCGAGGTCGTAGGTGGAGTCATCCCCCACCGGCCCCTGAATCTCGTCCGCCGGCGTCTGGTCCGCGAACTTGTTCAGGAAGGAGTCCACCTCGTCGTGGTACCACTCGAGCCCCGCCGTGACGGTCCCGAACGAGGTCGCCCGGCTGCCACTGAACTGGAGCCCGAGCGTGCCGACGTCGAAGCCCTGCACATCGAACCGGTCACCGGTGCGCTCTCGCTCTCGCCGCTCCTCCTGCTGGTGGTAGCTGACGATCGACTGCAGCTCCCAATCCCCCTCCGCCGCGGCGGCCCGGTCGTAACGGAAGTAGGTCAACGTCCGCTCCTGGTCGAGGTCTCGCCGCAAGTCGGACCCCACCGCGCTCCCCTCAAAGGGAACCGCGAAGACCGTCCGGTGCGTGCGCGGCGCGTCGTCGATGTCCACGTGCTGGGCAGCGAACGTCAACGTCGTGAGCTCATCCACGAGGTGCTGGGCCTTGAAGTCCCCGTCCCACTCGTCGTAGCCCGTGTTCGGGAGCTCGCCCGAGGGATCGCCCGCGGTCATGTCGCCGAGATCCTTGAGCGTTCCGCCCAGCCTCCACGCGGTCCGATCCCCGACCGCCCCGCCCAACTCCACACGGCTCATCACGTAGTTGGCCGCATCCGCCGCGCGCACGAAGACCTCACCGCCGATGGGGCGATCCCAGATCTCCGGGTCCTTGGTGAGCGCGTTGATGGTTCCGCCAATGGCATCCGAGCCGTAGAGCACCGAGCTCGGCCCCTTGACCACCTCGATCCCGCTGAGAGAGAACGGGTCGATCGTCCCTGCGTACTGGTTCGGACCGTCACGGAACACCGAGTTGTTCAGGCGGATCCCGTCGACGAGCGTCAGGGTCCGGAACCCGGTGAAGCCCCTGATGTAGGGAGAGCCCTGGGCGGGCCCTGTCTCCTGGACCATCACCCCCGGGACGTCACGGAGCGCTTGAGGCAGGGAGCGGGCCTGCTCAAGGCGCTCCTTCGAGACGAAGTCCACCGAGTAAGGCACATCGAGCATCGCCTGCTTGCGCCGGGATGGGGTGACCACGAGCGTGTCCAGATCGAAGGTCGCGCCAGCGCGGGCGCCCTCCGCACGCTCGTCGGGGGCTTGGCCCGCCGGGTCCACGGGACGGGGGCTCTCCGAGGAAGGGCCAGCCTCCTCCTGGGGAGCGGCCACGGCGGAGAGAGCGAGTGCCAGGAAGGCGGGGCAGAGGAGGGGCATTATTGGGAAGCCGGAGGCGTACGAAGGTGCTTGCGAGCCTCCGAGGAACGAGATCAGGTGGCAGAAGTTCACAGAAGCCGCAGAATTCATGGGCCTCCAACAGGGCTTCCCGTTCAATCCGGCTCAGGACCATGACTCTCCCCCGCCGCCCCCCCCACTCCGCTCCTGCCGAGGCGTCCCCGCCTCCGGGCGCGGCCACTTCGGTGGGCAGTTCGGCGGGTAGTTCGGCAGGCACCGGGACCGGACTCGGATCAAGCCTTGGCATGTCCATCGCAGTCCATGGAGCCCTGGTCGCGACCCTCGCCTTCTCCCTGCGCCCCTGGGCAGCCCCCAGCGACGCGCAAGAGGGCCGCGAGTTTCTTGCCCAGTTCTCTTCCCCTGCGCCGGAGGTCGAGCCGGAGCCCACCGAGGTCCCCGAGGCGATCGCTCCGACGCCGTCCAGCGAGGAGGTCCCTGAGGAGCCGCTGGTGCTCCCTGAGGTGCCGGCCCTCCCCATCGAGGCGCACCCACCCCGCTCCACTGCCCCCATCACCAGCAACCTCCTGGAGTCGGTGGTGTTCCCACGTGTGGGGCGACGCCAGGAGTCGCGCCCCAAGACGGACGCCGAGGGCCACCGTCCCTCGGTCCCCGCCGAGACACCGGCCCTGGAGGAACCCGAGTTGGAGCCGCCGGGCATTCAGTCCGCGCCTTCCTCCCCCGAGCCGCTCGAGGGCCTCTGCGTCCCCCCCGCCTACCCGGACATGGCCGCTCGCCGAGGCTGGACAGGCACCGTGATCCTGCTGATCGAGGTCTCGTCGGACGGGGCCGTCGCCCGAGCCACCGTCGAGTCCTCGAGCGGGCACGCGATCCTCGACCTCGCTGCGCGCCGAGCGGTCGAAGAGTGGCGCTTTACCCCAGCGATCCTCGCCGGCGTCCCCGCGCCCGCGACCGTCCGCAAGCCGATTCGCTTCGGGGACGCCTGAGCTGGGGCCGACCGCCCCGCCACCCAGAGGGCCACCCAGAGGGCTATCACGATGGGCCGAGTGCACCGCGGCGAGGCGTCCGCTCGACTCAAGCGCCACATCCTCGATGGTCCGCGGCTTGTCGCCGAACCACCCGAAGCCACCCAGCCCCACTCGGGCGACCTCGGGGAGGGGCCGGCTCCCACGCCACGTGAGAGGTGAGAACCCGACAAGCCCTGGTGACGTCCTTCGAGCAGGGCCCTCTTCGATGATCAAGCGCTGCGCGAGCCGAGGCCCGTCAGTCAGGCGGCCCGCCGTCGGCTTGTAGCCGACGCTTGACGCTCAGCGCATCGACATCCGACTCTTCCCAGAGCACCCGCCCCTCCATGCCACCGGCCACCGTGAGGGACTCTCCGGTGAGGTGGCGCGCTGCCGTCGGCGAGAGGACCCAGGCGATCGTCCGCGCGATGTCGTCGGTCCTCGCCAACTGCTGGACGGGCATCGTCCGCACGACACGCTCCACGACACCCGGCTCTTCCAGATTCCGAGCCGTCATCTCGGTCACCGTCCAGCCGGGTTCAATGACGTTCGCTCGACCATACGGGTCGAGCGCCACGATCTCGTTCTTGAGGGACCGCATCAGCCCGTAGAGCCCGGACTTCGAGGCGGCGTAGTCCGCGTGCCCGCGCTCGCCGAACTTCGCTGCAGTGGAGCCCGTGAAGACGATCGAGGCGCCAGCACCGCCGGGGTCTGGGCCGCCAGCTCGCAGCGCCCTCAGGAACCCGCGCGCTGTCCAGAACGCTCCGCTGAGGTTGACGCCGAGCACGGCGTCCACACGCTCCGGCTCGAGGTCCACGAGCGGTTGATCCTCCGGGGGCCAGATGCCTGCGTTGACGACGCACCCATGGAGGCGCCCGTGCCGTTCCCTCGCGACCTCCATCACCTGCTCCATGGCCTCTGGATCCCGAACATCGGCGCGGGCGATCGACGCCTGGCCGCGCCAAGGCTGCTCCCTCAGCCAGCTGGCGAGCCCGTCGACCTGCCGGTTGCCGTGGAGGATGAGCTGCGCGCCCTCCCCCGCCAGGACGCTCGCCACAGCGCGACCGATCCCTCCAGAAGCACCAGAGATGAAGACAGCCCGACCCTCGAGTCCAAGGTTCATGAAGACTCCTTCGGTCGCTCGAGCTCCACTCGGGTGCTGTAGAGCACGTTTCCGCCGCCGTGATCCGAGGTCTCAGGGCTCACGAGCGCGTTGATCCCAACACCCTCAGGGACCAGGTCCTCGTTCAAGAAGCCGTCCACGCGAACGACCTTACGGGGGAGCGTCTCGTCGCCAGACGCCTTGACGGTCACCGCTCCGAACTCGCTTCGAATCCGGACGAGCTCCCCCTCCCCGATCCCCACGGACCGCAGGTCGTCTGGGTGCACATGTACGCGCGGCTCCCCCACACGAGCACGGTGGCGCGCCACGTGCATGAAGGTGGAATTATGACTCGCCGTTGAGGGTGTCGAGAGGAGGCGAAAGGTCCCTGTCATCCCGGCGCCGTCATCCGGCGCCCAACTGGCCACGCGTGTGCCCCCTGAAGCCTCGACAGAGGCAGAGACGAGCTCGATCTTCCCCGACGGCGTCCCCGTGCCCTCCAAGGCCCGCGGGCTGAGCTTCACGGGCTCGCCCGCCACGGCGCGCCGGTACTCCTCGTCGGTGAAGCGGCCACGGTTGGCCGCGAGCAACTCGCCCACCAACACCGCCTCGTCGGCCTCGAAGGCTGGCCCCCGGCCCTCAGCAGGGAAGCCGTCGGCCCCCGTGAAGCCCAAGGCCCGACCGATGGCGGCGAAGCAGTCCACGTTGCTCCGCTGCTCGCCCGGCGGGGCGCTGCTCTTCCACCCCACCTGCAAAGTGCGGTGCCCGTAGCTCCGGAAGACGTCTGAGTGCTCGGTGACCGCGGTCGCCGGAAGCACGACGTCCGCGAGCTTCGCCGTCTCCGTCATGAAGAGCTCATGAACGACGAGGAAGAGGTCGTCGCGGGAGAGGCCCTCTCTCACCCGGTGAGAGTCTGGAAGCGTCGCAGCGGGGTTGTGCCCCCAGACGAAGGCCGCGCGGAAGCGCCCGCCAGCGAGCGTGCGTCCAAGCCCAACCTGGCTGACCGCTTCGGGCGCGGCGCCTGCGCGGATCTCCGGCCGCGAGATCACCCGGTCGTCGAGCCCGAAGTGATCACCGGTTTGAAAGAACATCCGGTCGGAACAGCCGAGCGCCGCCGCGAGGCTCGCGACAGCGCGCATGTTCTCCCCGCCGTTCCGCCGGCGCGCGAAGCCAATACCGGCCTTGATGAGCGGCGCGCTCGACCGATGGAGCGCGTCGGAGAGGCCTCTCACCTCGGCCTCCTCCAGCCCTGTCTCCCTCGCCACGCGCTCCAGCGGCCATGCGCCAGACACCTCTGCACGGAATTCGGCGCTGCCAACGCAGCGCTCCTTGAGGAAGGAGAGGTCCGCGGCTCGCTCATCAAACGCCCTCATCACCAGCCCGAGCGCGAGAGCCCCGTCGCTACCTGGGTGCACGATGAGCCCCTGGCCCCCCCAGCCCTCCACCGCTCGCATGGTCTCCGAGCGATAGACGTCGATGACATAGACCGGGACCCCGGCCGTAGCCAACACCTTCAGTCGAGGCAGCAGATGGGGCGAGGTGCGCTTGGCGTCGCTGCCCCAGAGGAGAAAGAGATCACAGCGCCCGGGGGCGGTCTCCTCGTCGAGGTCGGGACCGACGGAGCGGCCGTTGACCGCCCTGAAGCCCGCCTCTGCGGCGGCGTCACAGACGCCGTAGTCGTGGGAGGTGGCCCCCAAGGCATGCATCAGGCGCATCGGAAAGCGACGCTGCACAAGCCCCATGTTCCCCGCGTAGTTGAGCGCCAGGACGTCCTCGCCACTCACGCCCTCGAGCCCCTCGACGATCGCCGCCAGCGCCTCCTCCCAGGTGGACTCCTCCAGCTCCCCGTCGCGTCGTACCAGGGGCACCTGCAGCCGGTCCGGAGAGTCGATCAGGTCCGCGTAGCTCGCGGTCTTCCCGCACAGGGAGCCCCGCGACCATTGGTGATCACGATCGCCACGGACCCCGAGCACGTCGCTCCCCCCCGAGACTTCGACCATCATCCCGCAGGTGTCGGGGCAGTCAAACGGGCAGGCGGTCCGGTGCAGGGAGGTGGGCACTCTGCGGCTCCTTCAGGCGTCCCCGGCGGGCCCGCTCGCGCCCTCGACGAGGCGCGGCAGCTGGGGCTTCAAGAGGAGGTCGGAGAGGAAGCCCTCCTCCTTGGCGACCAGTGTCCACGAGCGGTCAAAGAAGAGCACGACCCCAGGGAACTCGAGGGCCGCGTCCGCGTACTGGATCCGACCGCGCACGCTCCCGATGTTGGCCGACCCGGTGATGTTCCAGTCAGCGGACTCCTTCCAGCCCCACGCAAGCGCGGCGCCGGCGCCGAGTTCGATGACCTGCAGCGGAGCACCGAGGCCCGAGAGCGCGTCCTCCAGACCGGCCCGCCCCACCTCGAGCGAGGCCACGGCGTCAGCTGGCACCGGCTGAAAGACCCGGGTCTGGTTGTAGTCCCCGGTCACGCAGGAGCCCAACAGCGGCGCGACGAGCGCGAGGACGAGGGGGAGCTGGCTGTCCACGCTCAGAAGATGGGCACGTCGTACTCGGCTTCGGAAGCCTGGAACTGTGTGCCGACATTCGTGACGTTGCCGTCCGTGTCGAAGAACACCCAGACCCGATCCGACTGAGTGTCCACGCCCCGGAGGCCGAGGAAGACGAGGAAGGCCGCTGACTGCTTCTCGACGGTGTGCTCGTACCGCCACGCCGTCCGGAGGCCGAGCTGAACGACCTCGTTCGGCGCCCCGAGGACCCGGGTCACGTCTCCGGCGGTGGACTGATTCGGGATGATCTGGCTGGCGAGCTCGGGGCTCAACTCGGGATTGGTCCGGGACCGGCTGAAGAAGCAGCCGGGGAGGACGCTGATCGCCATCAGGAGCGGGGCGAGCCGGCGGAGATGGAGTGCTGCGGGGGTCGACATGGTGGTTGGTCTGTCAGGAACGAGAGTGGCCAGTGTAGGGTTGTTCGTAGCCAGCCTCCGTCCGATGCGCGTCGCGATTGATATTTCCCCCATCACCCGGGTCTTCCCCGCCGGGGTGACGCGCGTGGTCCGCGCGACCCTCCGCGCCTTGGAGGCGCGAGACGACATCAAGGTCGTCCCGATCTCGCCGCCGGAGCGTGGGCGCCTCATCGCCTGGCGGCAGACCTCATTGCCCCGCACGACGGAAGCGGTGCGGGCTGACGTGCTCCACTCCTTCACCTCCGCCTTCACCCTGCGGTGCGCCGTTCCCGTCGTCCAGACCGTCCACGAAGCGCCCTGGCAACATGGAGCCCGGGAGAACGCCGGACCCGTTCATCGGCTCTGGGTCTCGGCGGGCAAGCGCTGGGCTGCAGCGACCTGCGTGCCGTCGATCGGCGTCGCGGACGACCTCGGCGCTCACCCCAACCTTCGGGTCGTCTCCTGGGGCGTCAGTGACCGCTTCACGTCGAGCCCTGACGAGACTGATGGACAGCTGCGCGACGCGGTCCCTGGCCTCCCCGAGGGCCCGTTCGTCCTCTCCCTCGGCAACCGTCAGAAGAAGCGCTTGGATAGGATCTGCGCGGGGGCTGAGCGGGCTCGCCTTCCCGTGGTGGCCACCGGAAGGATCACCCCCTTCGCCGAGTCGATCCGCGCCAAGGCCAGCAACCTCACCCTCCTCGGGGACGTCGACGAGCGCTTCATCCCCGCGCTCGTACGAGCCTCTGGCTGCCTCGCGGTCCTCTCAAAGTCCGAGGGCTTCGCGCTCCCGGTCCTGGAGGCGATGCGTTCGGGGCGGCCGGTCGTCACGGCGGCAGGAACGGTCCAGGCCAAGACGGCGATTGGTACCGCGATTGAGGTCGACGCGAGAGACGCGGACGCCGTCTCCCGCGGCTTGCTCATGGCCATCCACGCAAGCCCACAGCACCTGCTCATGACCCGCGCGGTGGCCGAGGACTTCACCTGGGAGCGAACGGCGGACGACCTCGTCCGTCTCTGGAGATCGCTGACTTGACCCGCGCGCCCCGAGTCTTGGTCTCGGGCACATGCCTGGGCCAGCCGGCCGGCGGAGTCCGGCGACACAACGCAGAGCTCCTGCCTAGAGTCGAGCGCCTCCTGCGAGAGGGCGGCGGCTCACTCACGGTCATGGAGGGCCGAACACCGGTCGCGTGGAGCCTCCCGTCCGCCATCGACCGGGTCCAGAGCGACGTCCCCTATCAGCCCGTGCTCCATCGGGCTGCGCTGGAGAGCCGCGCGCTCAAGAGGTGCCTGGCCCGGGCCGTTCAAAGTGGAGCCCCCTTTGACCTCGTTCACACCGGACACCTCCCCGCGCCCCGCCGCCTCCCTGTCCCCTTCACCCTCACGGTTCATGACCTCCGGAGCCTCGACTTCGGCGGCGTGAGCCTGGCCCGCCGGTTCCTGGGGAGGCGGGTGCTTCGCGACGCGTTCTCCCGTGCGCGCCGCGTCCTGTACGTGAGCGAGGCCATGCGGGCTCGGATCGTCGAGGAGTTCCCCGAGACCACCCCCAAGCTGGACCTCATCGGTAACGGCGAGGACCACCTCACGCGCCTGCCACGAGCCCCGAGCGCCTCGCCCTTCATGCTCCATGTCGGGCATGTGGAGCCGCGCAAGAACCTCTCCCTCATCATCGAGGCCATGGACCGCTTCCCGGCGCTCCCACGCCTCGTGCTCGCCGGCGCAGGCAAGGGCGGCGCCATCCCCAGACTCATCGCCGCTGCGGGACATCGAGGACTCTCCGCCAAGATCGAGCTGCTCGGCACGGTCTCCGACGAGACGCTCGCCCGCCTCTACTCGACGGCAGCGTGCGCCGTGTTCCCCTCTGTGATCGAAGGCTTCGGGATCGGGCCAGCGGAGGCGCTTCGCGCCGGGTGCCCCGTGGCGGCCTCCGCGATCCCTGCGCACCTGGAGGTCAGCGGGAGCGGCGCCGCTCTCTTCTCCCCGTCCAGCCCCGACGACTTTGCCCGGGCAGTCATGGAGTGCGTCGGCGTCAGCACCGCCCCCGCCCCTCACGCCCCCGGTCACTTCTGGGACGAGTGCGCGGCGCGCTGGCACGAGGCCCTGCTCCGGTCCTCCGAGCCAGCGGCTCGGTGAGCTTGCATCGGGGCGCCGCGCCGGCAGGGGGCCCGGCGCGCCCCGACTCGTGCGGTCAGCGCTCCTCGAATTCGAGGACGAGGTTCGAGTTCCCCTGGGAGCCGAGCTCGAAGGTCAAGGACTTCGAGCGGCGACGCCCGGCCCACGCGGAGGCCGTGTAGGTCCCCGGCTTCAGCCCGCTGACCGAGAAGTCTTCACCCTCCTCGAGCGACACGTATTGGGTGCCGCGCCGTTGTCCCTCACGCCGGATGCTGAAGCCACGGGAGTCGGACTCCATGAAGCTCTCGGGGAGGACCGCCCGCCCGCTGCAAGGGACCGAGCGCTTCAGGCGCAGGGTCGCGTGCGGGGCCGGTCCGTTGGGGTCGAGATCGACCTTGGTCCGCAGGTCCTCGTAGTCGGGGTGCGAGGCCGAGGCGTTCTGCGTTCCGGCCTTCTCCACCTGGACCGTGATCAACCCGTCAGCGTCGGTTCCCTCGGCGGAAGGCTCGGCCAACGTCGCCCTCACGGTCGCCACGGCGGCGCCCGCCCCCCAGCCACCACCCCAGCGGCCGCCCCGTCCACCGATGGTCACTTCCGCGCCAGCGACGGGCGAACCCGTGTCCGCATCGAGGACCTCGATCACGACCTCGGCGAAGTTGAGCACCACCTCGATGCGGTTCTTGTTCTCGTCGACGTTGGGCTTCTTCCACTCGGAGAAGAGCTCCCGCTCCTCCACGGCGCCGCCGGGGAGCTGGACGTCCCCAACGATCTCGATGTTGACCCAGTCGTTCGTGGAAAGGGGGTCCGTCCGGAACTCGCCGCTGCTGTTGGTCCGGAACTCCATCTCCTCGGGCTGCTCCTTGTTGCGGCGGTTCCCCGGAGTGACGGTGACCTTCGCGCCAGCCAGGCCCTCTCCATTGACCTCGACCCGTCCCGTGAAGATGGCGCGCGGCGCCTCGCCGTCGGGCTCGAGCTCGATCTCGGTCAGATTGTCACTGCCTGACGTCACCTCGACCGGCTGCGTCAGGACGACCTCCGGCTCCTGCTGCTTGATGATGAACTCGAGCGGGTCGCTATCGAGGAAGCGCCTGGACAGGATCATCTCGTAGCTCCCAGCGGCCAGCCCGCTGAAGCGGAACTCCCCGGCCAGGTCGGTCAGGGTGGTCCGGGGCGAGGACATCATCATCGACATCATCATCGTCGAGTCGCCCCGCATCCCCTCTCCGTTGCCGGAGGGGCGCCGGACGAGCGACACCATGTAGATCTCCAGGGGCGCCGCGCCGGCCCAGGTGACCCGCCCGTTGAGGGTGCAGGCGGGCGTCATCTCGAAGACGACCTGGTCGCTGTCCTTGGGCAGCAGCTGCCCCTCCGAACCGTAGGCCGGGTGCTCCACCGTCATGACCGGCTCGAGGGTCCACATGCCCATGGTCTGCTCGAGGGCCTTGTCGCCGACGAGCGGGAGCGGGCCGAGGACCGCGCGCCCCTCGACGTCAGAGAACCGCGCCGCGAAGCCGCCGAGCAAGCGGTCGCTCTGACCGGCGACCCGGACATAAGCGTTCTCGATCGGAAGCCCGGTCGCCGCGTCCATGACGATGGCCGTCACCGTGCGCGCCGGGCGGCAGGTGATCACGCACTCGGTCTCCTCCGATGCGTGCTTGACCTTCGACTCCACGGGGGCGTGGAGGTCGGACTCGACCCGGACGATCCAGTCACCGAGCCCGAGCGCATCGACGACATACAGCCCCGGCTCCCGCTCCTTGACCAGGGGCGGCGGCGTCGTCGTACGGATGTTCAGCATGGACAGGGCCAGCGCGGGGATGGCCTCGCTCTTGCCTCCGTCCTGCTCCCGCATCTTGACGCTGGCGCCGGACACCGGCTCCCCCTCCTCGTCTTCGACCCGGACCACGAGGCGGGCCGCCGCGCTGAGGACGATCTCGACTCCCCCGTTGCTGCCGCTGGCCTTCTTGGTGACCCAGGAATCGCGCCCCGAGCGGCGCGCCGAGGCGATCGGGGTCCCCATCTCGCTGAGCCCGACCACCGTGAAGGTGCCGTCTTCGGCGGTCACGTTGGCCGGCTGCAAGATGCCGATCGGGGCCAGCATGCTGGTGACGCCCGCGCAGACCTCTGCGCCCGCGACCGGCTCACCGAGCTCATCGATCACCCGCCCGGTGACCTCTCGCCCGATCTCGAGGTCGAGCTCCCCCACGGACTGCTCCTCCTGGCGCATGGTGAAGGTGGAGATCACCGTGGCCACGTAGCCCGGCTTGTCCACGCCGCCACACACCGTCGCGAATGGCACGCCCTCGAGCCGGAACGTCCCGTCCTCGGCCGTGGTCGTGGTCGGGATGGGCAGGCGCTTCATGTTCGCCATGAGGAAGTCCGGCAGCTGCACGCCGAGCGCATCTTCATCCTGAGCACCAGCGACCATGCACTTCTCGCGCAGGTCGAGGATCCCCGTGCCCTGCAGGGCGATCTCGGGGATCGGCGCGATCCGCACCCGCGCCCCCGGCACAGGCTCTCCGTCCTCGTCGAAGACCGTGCCCGTCACCGTCCCGCAACGCGGCAGCACGATATCCCCGACGTCGGTGAGCTTGCTGGGCTCAAGGCCATGCTCCACCACCCGCAGCGTGGAGCGGCCACCGCCGCTGTCGATGGCGAAGGCATGCAGCCCGTTCGACATCGCTCCCTCGATCAGGAAGCGCCCGTCCGCGTCCGTGAGAGACTCACCAGCGGACAATTCGGCGTGCCCCATCGCAGTGAATTGCGGCTCCAAGAGCGCGCTGATGTCGCCCTCAAGGAGCTCCACCCGGAGAGCGACGACCGGCGAGCCGTCTTCCTCGACGATCCTCCCGGTCACGCCAGAGAGCAGGGCGGCCCAGGGGTGATCAATGGTCGAACCCGACGCCGCCGGCGCGGCCACGGCGTCCTGACGTCCAAGGTCCGCTGCACCCGCCGCGGCGCTCGCCAGGGACACCGCCTCGGTGTCTTCCATAGGTGCGTTCCGCACCACCTCTCGGCTGACGACTCGCCCGACTTCCTCCGGGCTGTCGCCCAGCAGCAGGTAGCCAGCGAGGGCCGCGACGAGAGCAACTGAGAGCAGGAGGAGGTTTCGAAGGGACGTCATGTCGTTCTGGGCAAAGGCGGCAGCGCGGGGCGGAGCATGAGATGCGCTCGCTGCGTCACGGTATTTCACGCGAAGAGGGAATTCGAGACCCGCCCTTGGCGCCCTGTTCGCGGTGGTTTCATTTCAGTCTTACCGGTAAGTCCCCTCCCGCCCATCCCTGGGCGCCCAAGGCGCCCCCTGCGGGGGACAGCGCAGGGGGATCTCGGTCGCCGCGGCGACGTGCCTCCCCGCCACCCCTGAGGCCCGGTCCGCGCGGACCATCGAGCCGCTCCTCTGGGGCACCCCTGGAGCCCTACGGCGCGTTCCTTGCCGCGGCCGAACTCGTCACCCGCTGGGTCAGAGGAGGCGTCCTCGACCCGAGGTTCCCTCGGTCACAGGAGCTGCTTGGGGCGCCTCCCGGACCGAGCGCCTTCGGGTCAATCGCCGATCTCGGCGGCTTGCTCGCGGGCCGTCCGCGTGAGCTCAAAGGCGCCATACGCCACGCCCGCTGCGATCGCGACCGCGAGGATCCCAAGCAAGAGGCGCCTCCAGCCCGAGAGCTGGGCGAGATCATCTCCGCGCTGATGCTGTGCGTACTGCAAGACCTGCCCGGCGCCTCGAGATCGGTCGCCGGCGGGTCTCCCTGCGGGCGACCCCGCGGGCCCCTCGAGCGCCGCGGCCCGCCGCGCTGCCCGATCCTCGGCGGCTCTCGCGCGCGCTGCTCGGAGTCGTTCGTTGTCGGCCGTCTCGCCCGCCCCGGGGTCGGGGCCTGCTCCTGCGGACCCGGTGACCTTGGGCCCTGTGGCCCCAGGCCCACGGGGCGCCGACCCCGTCGACGCGCGCTCGGTGCGCCCGGGGAGCTCGATCTCGTCTTCGAACTCCAACTCGAGGGCGGGCTCAGCTTCGGCCGCGGCGCCGGCTTCATCCCGGAGCCGAAACTCGACCTCCCCGAGGGTGAAGGTCTCGCCGTCGCGGACCTGCGCCTCTTCGACCCGCTGGCCCCCGACGTGGACCCCGTTGCTGGACTTGAGGTCTCGGAGCTTCCAGACCCCCGGCTCCTGCTCAGGAATGAGCCGGGCGTGCCGCCGGCTCACGGACGGCTCGGGGATCATGACGTCGGCGTCAGCCCCGCGCCCGAGCACGGTGGTGCCCTCGATGTCGTGGGTCGCGCCGATCGAGGCGCCAGAGAGGACGAACAGACGTGCCATTGCGCGTATCGTAGCGCCTATCGCCCGGGCCTCGGGCAGGAACCCATGACCACCCACCGTCCTCCGCCCCATCTGAATCCTCCCTCGGCCGCCGTCGAGACCCTCGGCCTCGGCCGGACCTTCCGTGGCGGCCTCGGCTGGCGGCGCCGGCTGGCGCTGCGTGACGTCAGCCTCCACATCGAGAGCGGCGAGACCGTGGGCATCGTCGGGCCTAACGGCTCCGGGAAGTCCACGCTCCTGCGCCTGCTCGCCGGGGTGGACCGCCCCAGCACCGGATGGGTTGAAGTCCTCGGAGCCCCCCCCACGGCCCGGTCCGTTCGTCGGCGCCTCGCCTTCCTTCCTGACGGATCGCCCTTCCCGCCCGAGCTGTCCGCCCGTCGAGTCCTCGACTTGATCGCGTCGCTCTACGGCTTCCACCGCTCGGAGCGCCGCCGCCGCATCCATGAAATGCTGGACCGGGTCGGCCTCGACGATGCTGGCGAGGCTCCGATTCGAACGTTCTCCCGCGGAATGCACCGCCGCTTCGGCCTGGCCCAGGCCTTCCTGACGGACCCGGAGGTCATCCTCCTCGACGAGCCGACCGCGGGGCTGGACGCGCCAGGCTTCGGAGTCCTCGCAGACCTCCTTGGCGCCGCGCGCCAGCGCGGCGCGACCACGGTCCTCGCCTCGCACGTTGCCTCGGACCTCATCGAGCACTGCGATCGCCTCGCGCTCCTCGTGAGCGGCGAGGTCCAGAGGATCGGCACCCCGGACGAGCTCCTAGGCGATCAGGAGGTCCTCCAGCTCCGGGTCCGCGGGCTCCGCCCCGAAGGCCTCGAGGCCGTCACGCGAAGCCTCGAAGACCGGGGCGCCGAGCTCCTTGAAGCTGGGCCCGCCCACAGGTCCCTGCTCGACCTCTATCGCCCGGGCGAGCCGCTGCCACCCGGCGGCCCTCCCCCGGCGCCCGTCCATCCGCCCGGCCTGGAGGGAGACGGCGAGCCATGAACCTCCCGCTCATGCGCTTGCTGGCGAGGCGTGCCGCGCCGCTGCCTGCGCTCCTGACCGTCGCGGCGATCTCGGCACTTGCGATCGCTGGTCAACCGGGCCGCGGTGAGATCGTCGAGGTCTCACCGAGGTTCGAGGCGGTCATCGTGAGCGCCGACAAGCTCGCCGCCAGTACCGCCTGGATCGCGGGGCTCCTCGCTGCGGCATGCCTCGCAGTGGTGTTCGCAGCCCGGATCCCCGATCGGTGGTTCCGAGGCGAGGGGGACTGGCTGGGAGGCACCGGCACGTCGCGGTCTTCGATCGTCCGCACGGCGCTGGCGGGCATCCTGCTGGGCTCCGCCATGTTCTCGGCCACCTTGGGGACCATGATCGGATCGCTCAGCGGCGCTGGCACAGGACCAGCCGCGGGTGAGGCGGCGCGCCCGCAGCTCCTGGAGCTCTCGCTGGTCGCAGGCCCGAGCCGCTCCCTGGTCCTCATGCCTGGCGAGCGGTTCGAACAGGAGCTCCCCCTCGCCCGGGAGTCCGGGTGCAAGGTCCGAGTCCGCGTCACCCCGACCCTCGGCGCGGCCGGCCCCACCACGAGCGCGAGGATCGAGGTCGACGGCGCATCACGAGAGGAGACCGTGGCGCGGCGCACCTGGCTCGAGGTGGAGGCCTCGCGGACCGAGAACACGGTCTCGGTCACCAACACCGGGTCTGGCGCGCTCGCGGTCCTCGGACCAGGACCAGTGGAGGCGTGGCGGCCGTCCGACGCCGTCGCCGGCGGGCACCTTCGGCTGGCCGGCCATGGCGCGCTGTTCATCATGTTCTTGGGCGCCATCGCCTTTGGCCTTGGCGCATGGATGGGACCCGGCATCGCGGCCGCCTTGACGGCTGCCCTCTGGCTCGGGGCCAGGATGGGCCTGTCCTCCTCGGCCGCCGCCGAGTCGTTACCCGGGGGCGCCTCCCTAGTGACCGCCATCGAGGCCGTCGCCGAGGGCCGGAGTCCCCAGGTCCTCTCCGCCGGCCTGGCGAGCGCCGCCGCCGGCGCGGTCCTGGCCGGGTTCCTGCTGGCGCGCGCTGCGCTCAACAGCTGGGGCCGGGAGGGACGGAGCTCATGAGGATCGGAGCGCGAGCCCAACGTGCGCTGTTCGCAGCGACCGCCGCCCTGGCCCTCAGCCTCGCCGCCGCGGGGCCCTGGGATCGAGCCGACGGTGACGCGCGGCAGCGCATGGGTGCTGTCCAGCGCCTCCTGGGCCCGATCGCCTCTGCCGCAGCGAGCGTGGAGTGGGCCCGTTACATGAGCGCCCTCGATCAGGGGGACCTCACGAGGGCGTATGGGCACGCGGCCCGGGCGCTCTCATTGGACTCCCGAGCCACGGCGGGCTGGCTCACGCTGGCCGATCACTTCATCTTCATCCGCGCGTCTCCCCTGGAGGAGCCAGCGCCTCAGGTGCGACGGCAGTGGATCCGTGAGGGCTTCGCCGTCCTCCGGTCCGGGGAGCAACACGCGACGACCCCGGGCATCCTCGCTCGATATGCCGCGACCCTGAAGAGCGCCTTCCTGGCGGACCTCCCGGACGAGCGCCTGAGGTGGCCCGGCGGGCCCCGGGCGCTCCTGAGCGAGGCCCGAGCCGACCTCCAGCGGGCGGCGTCGCACGGTGCTGCAGGCGTCGAGGACACGCTCTCATTCATCGAGGAGCGCGAGGCCGAGCTCGCCGCCGACGGCCGCTGAGGAGGGTGGAGACGGCCTGGACCAAGGAGGCGCGACCCGCACCGAGTCTCCCGCGCCGATACCACCCGGGCCCCATTCGCTGCTACCCTCCGCGGCGTGGCGTGGATCCTCGAAACTCAGCCGTTGCTCGGCAGCCTCCTCTCGGAGCCCGGATACCTGGCCCCCTTCGTGGTGCTCGTCCTCTGCGGCTTCGGGCTTCCCGTGCCAGAGGAGATCACCATGCTCGGGGCCGGCTTCCTCCTCTACCAGGGCGAGGTTGACGCCGCGCCAATCATCGCCGTGTGCCTCGCCGGCACACTCCTCGGTGACTCCGTGCCCTTCTTCATCGGGCGCCGCTTCGGCCGCCGCGCCCTGCAGCTCAAGGCTATTCGGCGCGTCGTCCACCCCGAGCGGTTACGGGCCATCGAGCGCCGCTTCGAGCGGCGAGGGGCCCTCGCGGTCTTCATCTGCCGCTTTCTGCCCGGCCTGCGGCTCCCCACCTGGTTCACTGCGGGCACGCTCGGGATGCCCTATGCCAAGTTCATCGCTTTTGACGGGCTGGGCGCGCTCATCCTTACGCCCACGCTGATCCTGCTCGGCCGCGAGTCCGGCGAGCGGCTGTCCGAGCTCGAATCGAAGATCGAGGACCTGCACCAGATCCTGGGCTTCGTCGTCCTCGCCCTTGCGGCCATGCTCCTGAGCCACCTTTGGATCTCCAAGCGCGGGCAGGGCCAGGGGCGTCGCTCTACCGATACCGCCCGCGCAAGGGGTGCAGACCCCCCCCCGGACGGGGATCGCCCCTGACACCCGCTCGAATCGGCACTTGAGGCAACGGAGCGGGCACTTCCGATTGACCCCAACGTGCCCGCCACTATCGTATTAACGCTGGAAACTCGCTTGAAGGCGCTTCCCTTCCAGCCTTCAGCACCGACCGCCCCTTCCCACCAACCCCATCGCGCGTCCACAGGCGCGCCCCAAGAGCACATGGACTTCATCTACATCGCTGGCGCCGCATCCATCGCGGCGCTCGTGTTCGCCATCGCGAAGTACGGCGCGATCATGAAAGCCGACGCTGGTGACTCCAAGATGCAGGAGATCTCCAAGCAGGTTCAGGACGGCGCCGCTGCCTTCCTGAAGGCTGAGTACAAGTGGCTGACCGTGTTCGTCGCGGTCGTCGCCGTCGCGATCTTCTTCTCGGACGCCGACCAGGGCCTCGGCCAGAAGACGGCCATCGCGTTCGTCGCTGGTGCCGCGGCCTCGGCCATCGCCGGCTACTTCGGGATGCACACCGCGACCCGCTCGGCCGTGCGCACCACCCAGGCCGCGCGGACGGGCCTCGCCGAGGCGCTCGACGTCTCCTTCGGCTCCGGCGTGGTCATGGGCATGAGCGTGGTGGGCCTCGCGCTCCTGGGCCTTGTGATCTTCATCACCCTCTACGCGCCCGAATTCGACGCCAAGGGGCTCGAGTACGTCCTCGGCTTCAGCTTCGGGGCCTCGTCCATCGCGCTCTTCGCGCGCGTGGGCGGCGGCATCTTCACCAAGGCCGCCGACGTCGGCGCCGACCTCGTCGGCAAGGTCGAGGCGGGCATCCCCGAGGACGACCCCCGGAACCCCGGCACCATCGCGGACAACGTCGGTGACAACGTCGGCGACGTGGCCGGCATGGGCGCCGACCTGTTCGAGTCCTACGTCGGCTCGATCATCGCGGCCATGACCCTCGCGGCTATCACCTTCACCGGTGACCCCAACATGGCGAGCCTCGCGCTGCTGCCCCTGGCGGTCGCCGCGATCGGCATCTTCGCCTCCATCGCGGGCACCTTCTTCGTCAAGGCCAAGGACGAGCACGCCATCCACAGCGCGCTGTTCCGCGGCCTGATCATCGCCTCGCTCGTCACCATCGGCGGCACCGCGGCGCTCATCTTCGGCTACTTCGAGTTCCCCGAGGGCGTTGAGGGCTACAAGCTCCTCGTCGCGGTCATCGCAGGCGTCGGCGTCGGCGTCTTGATCGGGAAGGTCACCGAGTACTACACCTCGACCGAGACCAGCCCCGTCCAGACCATTGCCAGCAAGTCCGAGACGGGCGCGGCGACCAACATCATCCAGGGCCTCGCGATCGGCATGCGCTCGGTCACGCTCTCGGTGCTGCTGATCTGCCTCGCCATCTTCGTGGCCGACTGGGCTGGCAACAGCGGTGAGGGCGTCGGCTACGGCGTCTACTGCGTCGCGCTGGCCGCCGTCGGCATGCTCTCGACCCTGGGCATCTCCCTGGGCGTCGACGCCTACGGCCCGGTGGCGGACAACGCCGGCGGCCTGGCCGAGATGGCCGAGCTGCCCCCGGAGGTGCGCGAGCGCACCGACGCCCTGGACGCGGTTGGCAACACCACCGCGGCCATCGGCAAGGGCTTCGCGATCGGCTCGGCGGCCCTCACGGCGCTGGCGCTCTTCAGCGCGTTCCAGCTCCGCGCGGACCTGCTGCTCAAGGACGCCGGCCAGGCGGCCCTCGACTTCTCCCTGACGAACACAGAGGTCCTCATCGGCCTGCTGCTCGGCGGCATCCTCCCGTTCCTCTTCTCCGCCCTCACCATGGAGGCCGTCGGTAACGCGGCCCAGGCGATGGTCGAAGAGGTCCGGCGTCAGTTCCGCGAGATCCCCGGCATCATGGAGGGCACCGGCAAGCCGGACGCCGCCCGCTGCGTCGAGATCTCCACGGAGGGCTCGCTCAAGCAGATGGTCGTCCCCGGCCTCATCGCCGTGGCCGCCCCCATCCTCTGCGGGCTCTGGAGCATCGCGGCCCTCGGCGGGCTGCTCGCCGGCGCGCTCGTCGCCGGCATCATGATGGCGATCTTCATGGCCAACGCAGGCGGTGCCTGGGACAACGCCAAGAAGTACATCGAGGGCGGCGCCCACGGCGGCAAGGGCTCAGAGCCCCACAAGGCCGCGGTCGTCGGTGACACGGTTGGTGACCCCTTCAAGGACACCTCCGGCCCGTCGTTGAACATCCTCGTGAAGCTGATGACCGTCGTCGGCCTCGTCTTCCTCCCCTGGTTCATCTGATCCGGTGAAGGTGGCCCCGCGCTCTGCGCGGGGCCCCGGAGAACTGCCATCGACACCAAGAAACTAGCCGCCACGGTCGCCCGGATCGTGGAAGAGAAGAAGGGCGTGGACCTCGTGGTCTACGACGTGAGCGACGCCATCAAGGTCGCCGACTACTTCGTGGTCGTGACCGGCACCAGCCGCCCCCACGTCCGAGCCATGTATGAGGACGTCCATCACCGGCTGAAGCGCCTGGGCGAGGTCCACTCCAGGGCAGAGGGCGCGGACCTCGGTTGGTGGGTCCTCGTGGACTACTCTGACGTGGTCGTCCACATCCAGCAGGATGAGGCTCGCGACTACTACGGGCTCGACGACCTGTACGGCGACTGTCCCAAGCTCGACTGGGAGAGCGTCACGGTCACCGAGACCGGGGCCCTCGCAGACTCGGAGAGCTGACGGCCAAGGGCTGCGCCCTCTCGAGACCAGAAGAGGCCGATTCGCCCAGGCGAGTCGGCCTCTTCTGGTGTGTAGAGGCGCCGATATGGTTCCCTAGGGGAGCCTCAGGCCTGGACCCCCGTGGGACAGACACCCATGACCGGCACCGGGACCTTGAAAGACCATCCCCACCACACGGACCACGAGGCGCTGCTCGCCCAGCTGACATTCAACAGTCCGCAGGCGAGGGCCCAACGTCAGCTCCGGAAGTCGCGCCTCCAGAAGGTGACCGTGCCGCTCATGCGGAGCGCCATGCTCGCCGCGGGGGTCCTGTTTGCGAGCGCCCACAACGGGATCGTGTGGGGCTCGGCATGGGGCGAGGAGCTGCAGGTCACCGCGGCCTTCTACGCGATCTACGCCCTCGTCTCCTGGAAGACGCTCGCGCTCCTGTACCGGCCCGAGGGGACCCGCGACCTCTCGCTCGTCTTCCTCCGGCTCGACCTCATCGCCGCGGCCCTGCTGGTCGCCTGCACCGGGGGCGCCGCGAGCTGGCTCTTCTTCGTTCCCTGGATCCGGGTCGCGGACCAGGTGACGGGCGGCGTCAGGCGCTGCGTCGAGTTCGTACCGCTCTGCTTGCTGTCCCATACGGCCGGGGTCGCGCTGGGCGATGCCTGGCTCGGGCATACGCCGAACTGGCCCCTCGAGTTCCTCAAGATCGGAGGGTGCGCCACCCTCGCGCTGCACGTCGCCCTGACCAGCAAGATCGCCGAGAAGATGCGCTCCCGCACTCGCGCCACCCTCGAGTTGGCCCGGGACGCCATCAGTGAGCTCCGCCAGAAGTCCGAAGAGCTCGAGTTCTCGCGGCGATAGGCGGAGAACGCCTCCAAGGCCAAGGGCATGTTCCTCGCGAACCTGAGTCATGAGTTCAGAACCCCGATGAACGGCATCATCGGTATGACCGAACTCACCCTCGACACGGATCTCGACCGGGAGCAGGACGAGTACATCTCCACGGTGCAGCGCTCCGCGCGGAACCTGCTCCACATCGTCAACGACGTGCTCGACTTTTCGAAGATCGACTCAGGGGCCATGCGCTATGCGCTTCTCCCCTTCTCGATCCGCGG